>CAYUGZ010000001.1:0-42154 GCA_964444465.1 Candidatus Woesearchaeota archaeon
CCAGAAGCTAAGATATACCAATGTCCAGAAACATGACTATGAACTATATCAAAATCGTATTTTGGAAGTTCTTTTATTAAACCAGGCCAAATATGTGTAGATAATGATAATCTTAACCAATAAGGAGATCTATGAATATGTATTTTATCTTTAATTTCATATCTTTTTTTAATTCTATTTTCTTTGTCTGAATCACAACAAAAAACATGTACTTCATGTCCTTTTTGCACTTGTCTTAAAGCTAGTTCATACATTACTTCTTCTACTCCACCAAATGTAGGCCAAAAAAACATGTTTACATGTGCTATTTTCATGAATATTATAGTGAAGAAAAACTTATAAAATGTTAATATATCAAAAATTAATAAAAAGAGTTCTAAAAATTGGTGAGGAGGAGGAATAAAATGACAGAAGAAAAATATCCAGTAGCATTTGATAGACCAGAGATAGACTATAGTGCTAAAGGAGAAGATGGAAGATTAAATCAAGAGCAATATCAAAAAGCAGAAGATTATACATTAGGAGTAAATAATTGTATACAACAAGAGTTAAAAGATGAAAATGATGAAGGATTGTTAGGAAGATTACAAGAAGCAGCATTTGATTTTCTTAATACTTTACCACAAGAAGATAGAGATGCAATAATGATGAAAGCAATGGATGAAAGTATTACTACAACTCCAATAAGTATGTCTGTTAGAGCGAGTAAAGAGGAATAAATGACAGAATTATATCCTTTATTTTATATTGAATATGGAACTATGATAGAAGCAGGGCAAAAAGCCATTGTTGCTGCAATTGATACAGATAAAGCTGTTTCTCTTTTAGAAGAGCATGTTATGAATAGTCCAAGATTAAATTCAGTATTTAGAGGAAAACCAATTGGATTTCAACTTCATAATGAGGTAATTCGGATGGATGTTAAGTCAGATAAAGAAATGGTTTTGTATCCTGTTTTTTCATTAGATTAAATGAAAGCTTCATTTATTGGACAAGATTATTTGTTTGTTCTAGATAATGGGGAGTTAAGAAGATTAAGAGATGAGCAAATTGAAACACAAATATCTGTCTCTCATTCAGGTGGAGATTTAGTTAGAAAAGTTATTTTTGAATTTGGAGAACATGATGAAGTAGATGGTATTAAATTAACTCATTTACGTGAAGAAGGAAAAATAGGGTGGAAAGGAATAAAAGAAGTAAATGTTAAAGTTAATCAATATGGATATAATAATCTTGTTAAGTATGAAAGGGTTGGAACAAGAGATGGTGATAGTGTTATAGAAATAATAGTTAAGTAGTTCTAAATCTTATCAGATCATACCATACTTTAAAGTTAGTTGGCATCTTTCTATAAATGGGCTTGGCAATATATTCTCTAAAATTATCTATTCCCTGTACAAGATAACCTATAATATAAGTTGGAAGAACAAAACTTAAATTAAAATTAACAATTTTATCATTAATTAACATTTTTAATAACCAAGTTGGAATAACACCATATCTTTTATCAGTACATCTACCCCTCATCATATTTAAAACTAGATTCAAATAAGCATTTTTCTTTTTTAATTTAATATGTTGCCATCTATCCCAATAATTTAATTCAGTAGCTGAATCAAATCCATCTTTAATATACCCATCTTCTATAGCTTTTTTATACAAAGGAGTTCCTTCAAAAAATATTAAATTATTAACAGAACAAAAATATGGTTTGGGAATTTTCATTAAAACTTTTATAGTATCTAGTATATCTTCTTTAGTTTCATAAGGATTACAAGTAATAATATCATACATTATACTTAATTTATCTTTATATTTATTAACAACATAAGAAGCTTTAACAACTTGATCAGCTGAGATGAATCTATTGTATAATTTCATGTTAAGTCTATCAGATCCAGATTGTATCCCAATAATAATATCTGTTAATCCAGCATCAACTAATAATTTAATTTTTTCATCACTTAATTTCTCAATCCCCATTGAAGCTGGTTCGGACAAACACTTAAATCTAATGTTAACCTCTTCTTTATATCTTTTAGAAAAATCTCTTAACCATTCTATATTTCTAATCAAAAAAGTCTCATCTCTTATGTCAAACACCCCAATAGAAGGAAATAATTTTTTAATTCTTAAAAATTCTTTAATAACATAATCAACACTATGAGTTCTTAATAAATCACTTTTACCTTTGTAAATATCTCTTAAAATATTATTTGTACAATAAGAACATGCTTGTGGACATCCTCTTTCTGTTTGGAAGTAATACACTCCATACAAATGTCTTTCTTCAATTGGAATTAATTTGTTATTTTCTAAGATTAATTGATCTTTAAATTCAAAATCAGGAGGGGCTAACCAATCTAAATCTTGTACTGGAGAACCAACTTCATTTATAGTTTCTTTTTCATCTTTCCTAACCCATAAATTTTCAACATTAGAATAATCTTCATTATTTTCAATTCTTTTAGCCAACTCATTAAAAGCATATTCAGCCTCTCCAACAGCTACAATATTACAATACTTAAAACAATCTTCTGGGAAGAATGTAGGATGAGGTCCTCCTAATATTGTTATAATCCCTAAATTTTGATACATCTCAACAATTTGGGTAGCTCTTTTCATAGTAGAAGCCATAGTTCCAATGCCAATTAACTGAGAGCCATTAGTAAATTTTGTTAGTTGTTCTAAAACTTCATTTGGATATAATTGAGAATACTCCCCAAATAATGGCAAGAAAATCATCTTAACATCATGTCCTTCTCTCTTTAAACAAGCAGATATAGTTCTTAATCCTTGATCTCCAGGAAATAAGCTTGTAGAAATTAATGATATTTTCATAATGTTCACCTAATTTTTTGTATATTGTTGACTTTTAAACCTTTCCAATAAACAATCTTTTTATGATTTTATAGAATTTTAGTTATCTAAGTAACATAATTTTTTTATAAATGATAGATAATCTTTCTTCTTTAAACATCTCTCCTGCACTCTCTACTATTCTTGGAATCCATTCAATATAACCTTCTTCCATTAACATAGTTGAACCTACAAATATTCTTCCATCTCTTAAACAAATTGTTCTTGGTTCCTCTAGTATATTTACAAAAGGTCCACCTTGTGATGAAAGAACAACGCCTTTAGAAAGACTTAAAGAATCTGTTTTCAATTCTAATTCACCTACACTTTTTACCATCTGTGTTGTATGAAAATCCCTAGTTACACCATATAAAGGATAGACATTTTCTCCATCGTCTATAGCTGTAGTGTTATTAGGAACATCAATATAAGAAAGTTTATGATGGAAATTTTTCCAATTATCATGATATGATCCTTCTATAATTGTATTGAATTCTTGAATTTCTTGTTTTTTTCTTAAAATAGTTCCTAATGCCATATCTATTATTTAAACTTCTTATTTAACTTCTTTATTGTTTCTAATTATATATCTTTAAACCTTTTTATTGACTAGATAAGGTTCTTCAATTTCTTCTTCATATTTTTTAACTAAAGGCCTTCCATTTGCTGTTCCTTCAGCTTTTTCTCCAACTAAATATCCACCCTCTATTGTTAATACTACTGCACGATCATATAGAACTTCATAAGCACTACCATGTCCTGTTGTCCCTCTTATTATATCTTCATCTGTATAAATAACTCTATAGATTAAACTACCTTTGTAAATACCTCCTCCAGTAAAAAAATCACCTATGTTTACATTCTTAGAAGTTGGTCTTTCGAATTTGAATTCTTCTGTCATTTTAATCGTTTTTATTGTCTAAATGAGATATTTTATAAATCTTACTTATCAATAAAATAAGATGAAATCAGTACTGCATTTGATGGATACTTATCTACCAATTCCTAACACTTTCATATACAACCAAGTAAAACATCTTAGTAATTATAATGGATTATTTTTAGTAAATAAAGTAGAAAATCTGGATAATTTTCCTTATGATAGATCAAAAATTAAAAGATTTCCTTTTTTATTCTTAAAGAATCAATTTTATTTCATTAATAATTATAAAAAAGAATTGTTATTTAACATAACTTTTGCTCCTTTTAATAGGATCATGAACTCTTATATTTTAAAAGATTTAAAACAATGGATAAGTAAAAATGAAGTTTTTTTACTACATGCAGATTTTGGAACTAATGCAATAGCATTCCAAAATTTTAAGAAAAAATTAAATCTTCCATTAATAACTTATTTTTATGGTTATGATGTTTCTGTAATAAAAAGAAATAGACCTGGATTTTATAATAAATTATTTAAGAATGGAGATTTATTCTTAACAGAATCTGAATTTCTAGCTTCTAAGTTGAGAGAGATGGGCTGTCCAAATAATAAATTAGAAGTTTTAAGATTTGGGATTGATTTAACTAAATTTAAATTTAAACTAAAGAAGAAAAGTAAAAAAATAAAAATTCTTAGTGTTGGAAGATTAGTTGAGAAAAAAGGGATGGAGTATGCAATAAAAGCATTTTCTATAGCATTTAAGAAACATAAAAATATAGAATTTAGGATAATTGGAGAGGGTCCTTTAAAAAAAAGACTAGAATTTATAATTAAACAGAATAATCTAAACGGATCTGTTAAGTTATTGGGGGCACAACCTTCTTCTAGGGTTGTTAAAGAGATGTCTGAATGTCATTTGTTTATGATGCCTAGTATAACCTCAAAAGAAGGAGATACTGAAGGCCAAGGTGTTGTTTTTTTAGAAGCTCAAGCCTCAGGCATGCCTGTATTATCTACTTATCATAATGGAATTCCAGAAGCTGTTATTCATGGAAAATCTGGATTGTTATGTAATGAAAAAGATTATGAAAAACTAGGAGAAAATTTAATTTATTTAATTGAGAATCCTAAAGAATGGACTAAAATGGGAAAGTTTGGAAGAAAGAATGTTGAGAAAAATTTTGAAATTAAAAAACAAACTAGAGAATTAGAAAAAATTTATTCAAGATTCAACTAATTCTTCAACAGCTTTTAAGAGATCATAGATTTGGATAGCTTTCATACATTCCATATGCCTATCTCCTTTCAAATAACAATTATGTTTCCAACATCTTGTATGTGCTATTTCTTGTTTGTAAATTATTTTAAAATTATCACAATAAGGATGCCATACTCTTGGGTTGCCTGCTCCAAACAAAGCTATAACTTTTTTATCAAAACCAGCAGCAACATGTATGGCAGCTGTATCTACACTTATCACTAAATCTGATCTTTTAATCATTGCAAAGAAATCTTGTATTGAATTACCTGCATAATTGATTGCATCATGGTTCATCATATCTATTATTTCTTCATTATACTCTAAATCTTTTATAGCACCAGTAAAAACAATTTTTGCTTTATAATCTTCAATTAATTTATCAGCCAATAAAGCAAATCTATCCTGAATCCATTCATGGGATTTATGTTGTGGGGCTGCATGTATAACAACTAAAAAATCTTTTTTTGAGATTCTATTTTTTCTAAAAAAAGAGTCTATTCTTTTTGTTGCATACAATCCTAATTTTTTATCATCTGTTTCTATTCCAATTGTTTTTATTACATCTAAATTATCATCTATCTTATGCTTCCAACTTAAACAAGGCTTAGTTTTTTTGTCTAAATAATACCCTTTTTTATCAAATGCTCCAGGTCTTCTTACTCCAATCCTATATCTGGCTATTTTTTTTAAAAAAGAACTTGTTCTTTTATTTCCAGGATATAATAGTACTCCTAAATCATATTTCTCTTTTGATAGTTTTTTTATTGAATTCAAATCATTTGTTATTATTTCATGTATGTTAGAATTTCCCCTTAATACATCTTTCATAGATTCTGGAACTAGAATAGAGATTTTGGCTCCAGGATATTCTTGTTTTAGAGCTCGAATCATTGGAGTATCAATGATTAAATCCCCTATATATTTTAGATCTATAATTATGATACTCTCTACATTTCTTAGTCTTTTCCAATTAAAGATATTCTTCAAACTAAATAAATAATAGTCTAGATACCAAGATGAAAATCTTAGTATATCCTCAATCTTTTCTTTGTAAGATAACATAGTTTGTATAGAGTAGAAACTTTTAAGAAACTTATTATTAAGTAATTATCATGCTTTCAAAATATAGATTAGACTATAAGCGAAATTTATATCTAACTTATTCTATTGATCTAATTGGAAATATATTTTTTCATTTTAAAAAAAATCAAGATTTAAAAGATATTAAAAAAATTTTAGTTATTAGATTAGACCATATAGGAGATTTAATAACTACAATTCCTAGTTTAAGAGCTTTAAGAAAGTCTTATCCTAAAGCTTCTATTACCATTATGGTTAGATCTTTAACAAAAGAATTATTAGAAAATTGCCCTTATGTTGATGAAGTCTTAGTTTATGATCCATTATGGTATAGAGGAAAAAAAACTTTCAGTATTTTTGAACATATAGGATTCATAAGAAATTTAAGAAAAAGAAATTTTGATTTAGCCATTGATTTAAGAGGAGAATTGAGAAATATAATTGTTGCTTATTTATCTAAATCTAAATATAGATTAGCTTATGATGTTAAAGGTGGAGACTTTTTATTAACACACATAGGTAGGTATAATCCTAACTTACATGCTATTGATAGAAATTTAAATTTATTAAAGACTATAGGAATAAAATCAAAAGATAACAAACTAGAATTGTTTATATCAAATAAAGAAAAAAAGTTTATTGATCATTTATTAAAGAAAAATAAAATAAAAAATTTTGTTATTATCCATCCAGGAAGTGGAGGTAATTTAAAATTATATGATAATAAAAAATTTGCAGAAATTGGAGATTATCTAGCTAAAAATTATACAGTTGTTTTAACTGGTTCTAATTCTGAATCATGGATGACACAAGAAATAATGAATGAGATGAATAGTAATGTTATAAATTTAATAGGGAAATTAAATTTGATGCAGTTAGCTGAATTGATAAAAAGATCTAAGTTATTTATTTCTCCAGATTCTGGACCAATGCATTTAGCTAAAGCTGTTAATACTAAACTAATAAGTTTATTTGGAACAAGTTTAAGTAATGTTTGGGGTTATAAGGATAAGAATAGTATTATTATAGAAAATAAAGGCAACGTTAAGCTTATAAATATAAGGAAAGTTATTGGTGCTATTAGAAAACATGGATTTATTTAGGCAGTGAAAATGGGAAAATCTTTAATGTTCGGACCTAGAAAAGTAGATTTCTATCATAACTACAAACCAAATGTAAAGAAAGGAAACGCACTTAACATGGGCTGTGGATTTCATATATTTAAATCTAAAAATGTAAAATGGACTAACTTAGATGCTTATCCAGCTAAAGGTGTTGATAAAGTTCATAATATGAACAAATTTCCTTATCCATTCAAAGATAACACATTTGATTTTATAATTTGTGATAATGTTATGGAGCATTTAGATAGTATAATAAAACCAATAGAAGAACTTTGGAGAATCTCAAAACCAAATGCAGTAATTGAGATTATCACACCTTATGTACAGAGTAGAGGAGCTTTTGGTCATATAGATCATCAACAATATTTTGATGAATCTACTTATTTTTGGTATGATGCTAAGAGATTTAAAAAAGATAAAGTAGATTTAAGAGATGTAAGAACTAGTTTAAATAAAATAAGATTCAAAATTGATTATAGATTAATAACTACTGGAAGATTTAGGAGATATTTACCATTCAAATATATCTTTAATTCTTTTTTTTGGAATGTATATGATTTGATACATTATAGATTAGAAGTTATAAAATAAAACATTAAGCTTATAAACATAAAATCTAGGTAATAAATAATACATATTCTCGAGGTTAAGATGAGATCTTTAAAAGTTATAAAAGAAACATTTCAAGGAGATAAGTTAAGACAATTAACTTTTTTTGTTACAACTAAATGTAATGCTAAATGTAAACATTGTTTTTATTGGGAAAGTCTAAATCAAAAAATAGATGAACTAAAGTTAGACGAAATAAAAAAAATATCTTCTACAATGCCTGAATTTCCTATGTTATCTATCTCAGGTGGAGAGCCTTACTTAAGACTGGATTTAGCAGAAGTTTGTGAGGTATTTTATAAACAAAATAAAGTAAGGGAAATTTTTATTCCCACTAATAGTTTATTATTAGACAATGTTAAGAGGATTACTGAATCAATCTTAAGAAAATGTCCTGAAGCTAATTTAACATTAAATATTTCATTAGATGGATTAGAAGAATTTCATGATGATCTAAGAGGTGTAAAAGGTAATTTTAAGAAAGTTGAACAAAATATAGATAACTTAAAAGAATTAAAGAGAAGATACAAAAATTTAGTTATTGATGTTTCTACTGTTATCACAAATAAAAGTGCAGATAAGATGAAAGATTTAGTAGATTATGTTAAGAAAAATATGAAAGTAGATAGTCATAATTTTGAAGTTATGAGGGGGTATTAGAATGTTTGAATTAGATAAAAAGTTATTTAAGTTTATCTTATGAGATATAATTCTATAAATGATGTTTGAAAAATGGTTTTTAAAAATAAAATTAAGATATATAATACTGGATTAGCAGATTTTTATTATTGGAACATTTATCATTTACAAAAAACAGATAATGTAGATGTAGACCAAATTTCTTATAGGGTATTAAGAAGTATTCTAATTAAATTAAATAATGGTTTTATTGTATTCAGATTAATAAGAAAATTATTAACAAATAAATCAAATATTTTGAGAGATGAATCTTCTTTTAAAGATATTATTAAAGGAGCTATTGCTCCAATAACTCTACTTTTTAATAAAAATATAATTTTTTCAGCCCTAGCTTACTCTAATAGAGTGTATTATACTTTTTTATTAACTCTTTTTAGAAAAAATATGATCTATTTTACCTCATGGCCTTATTGGAATACTAATAAATATGAAGAAAAGCCATTTTTTAATAAATGGATATGGCATCAATTTTTAAAAAGAGTTAAGATTGTTACTGTATCAAAGACTTCTTGTGATGTTTTAAAATCTAAAGGATATAATCCAATACAAATTCCACATTCTGTTGATATTAACACATATAAAAATAATAATGAAAAAAATAAAAAGGTTAAGATATTATATGTTGGCAGAATATTTGAAGGAAAAGGTATCAAAGAAATATTAGATATATCTTCTAAATTTTCAAAAGATAAAGTAGAATTTTTGTTTGTTGGAGATGGTCCTTTAATTAATTTGATAAAGAAGAATGAAGATAAACTTCCTGTAAAATATTTAGGATTTGTTAAAGATAAGAATAAACTTAGGAAAATATATGGAAGTAGTGATATATTTATACTAAACTCTTATGCAACTGAGAGATGGGAAGAATGGTTTGGCATTAGTTTATTAGAAGCTATGGCTTCTAATTTACCAATTATAGCTACAGATTGTGTAGGTCCTAAAGAGATTATGAAAAATAATAAAGTTGGATTTTTAATATCACAAAAAAACAAAAAAGAACTTTACAACAAATTAAATATCTTAATTAAAAATAAAAGATTAAGAAAAGAATTTGGGAAAAATGGAAGAAAACTAGTTGAAGAAAAATATAATATTAAAAAAAATTCTAAAAAATGGCTAAAAATATTAAACCTATAAAATATAATTTAAGAGGAAGAAGTAAGTTTGCTTACAATTGGATAGACTATAAAGTTAAGGATATTTTAGATGTAGGGTGTGCTTCTGGTTATTTTACTGTTCATTTTAAAGATAAAGCTAAAAATGTATATGGTGTAGATGTTAAAAAAGATTTAATTGATGAAGCTAAAAATAAATACAAAGAAATTAATTTTAAATTAATTAAATCTGAAAAACTCCCATTTAAAGATAATATGTTTGATGTTATCCTTCTTTTAGATGTTTTAGAACATGTTAATAATGATAAACTAATGATTAATGAAATTTATAGGGTATTAAAAAAAGATGGAATATTAATTTTAAGTGTGCCTCACAAAGGATTATTAACTTTTTTAGATGCAGATAATCTGAAAATAACCTTGCCTATATTGTATAAATTATTATATGTTATTGTGAAAAGGAAATTTCCAATGATAACAAATGAGATACACAAACATTATAGTTTTGAAGAACTTAATGGATTAATAAAAAATAAATTTAAAATTAATAAATTGCATATAGGTGGTTCAATTATTTCTACATTAACTAGTTATGTTGAGATATTAATTGCTAGATTATTTAATAAGAATTATTTTAATAATATTTTTACAATAATCAAAAACTTAGATTATAGTGTAAATTATAGAAAGATTGGTGATAATATAATTATAAGGGCTAAAAAGATTTAATTTTAATTTATTAAAGAAATCTTTCTATAAATTGAATTTTTAATCCTGTTTTTCTCATTATTTTTGATAAAATATTTTTATCTTCTTTTTCAAAACTTCTAGTTAATATTAATAATACAAAATATAATATAACAAATAATATTGAAATTATTAATAGATTTATTATATTGTCTACATTAATAAAATTTTGAGAGATATATTTAATTAATAAAGAGGTTATTAAAATAGAGATTATAATTTTTAGATAATTAAATTTTAATGGATTTATTTTTATGATCCACAACCCTTCTATAAAATACAAGATACTAGTTAATAAAAAGGAAATGCTTGTGGCTACTGCTGCCCCCATTATACCATATTTTGGTATTAATATTATATTAAGTATAATATTTAATATAGCTCCAGATGAAATATTTAATAATTCTAGTTTTGTTCTGTTCGCTACAGTTGGAATATAATTAGTTAATATAAAAGAATAATTCAAAAATAGACCCATACTTAATATTACTAAAGCTGGTGCAGCTATACTATATTCTGTTCCAAATAATATAGTTATTATCTCTTTTGGGAATAATACAAATATAGAAAATAGAATTATGTTAAGCATGAAGACCCATTTAGTTGTTGATTTATACACAGTTTTAAATTCATTCATATCTTTTTTGGAAAATAAATATGTTAATGTGGGCACGACTAAAAATGCTAAACCTTGGGGTACTGTATAAAGTATTTGTGCTGTAGGTAATGCTGTGTTGTACAATCCAACTTCTTTAACTGTTTTAAAAAATCCTATCATCATTGTATCGCTCCAACCCATTATTAACATTGCAAAACTACTAAAAACTAGAGGCCATGAAAAAGAAAATATTTCTTTACCTACATAGATTGATCTTATCTTAGATTTTATAATTGGAAATACTTTTCTTTCAAGAAAGTACAATGAAAAGATTAAGGAGACTAAAAAAGAGATTACATAAACTATTGCTATTCCAATTATATTAATACTAAAATATAATAAAATTAAAGTTAATGAAACTTTTACTAAATTTAAGATAATATTTTTTGATATAATTATATATCTTATTTTTTGAAATCCTAATATTGCATGTAGAGAGACCTCATTCACCACATTTATTGGAATTACAATAGCTAAGATTTTTAGAATAAGACTCAAATCTATATTATCAAAATAATTTAAGGCAATAAAATCAGATAATAAGAATAATAATATGCTTAAAATAAAACTTATCATAAAACTTGTTTTTAATGAGTAAGTTATTGCTCCCTTTACACTCCTTAGATCTTCTTTGCCTCTATAATATGAAACATATCTCAAAACTCCTCTTTGCAATCCAAATAAAGATATCCCTATTATTATTCCAATAATTCCTAAACCTAATGAAAACAAACCATATTCACTTACACCAACCCTAGC
The DNA here is from genome assembly GCA_964444465.1 of Candidatus Woesearchaeota archaeon. Classification (GTDB taxonomy): domain Archaea; phylum Nanobdellota; class Nanobdellia; order SCGC-AAA011-G17; family JACPNG01; genus JACPNE01. Next base: position 11,795 of record CAYUGZ010000001.1, read on the forward strand.
AATAATTAAACGATATATATAACTAAGTAGTTTAGATATAACCATACCAATAAATACAATACTAGCTCCACTAGCTATCTTATCTAAATTTGACATAAACTAGAAATTTTATATTGTTATTTAAATGCTTTGTTGATAGTTTATCCAATAGGATTAGCTACCTCACAAAGATTATTATTACATCTAATTAAAGATTTATCATATCCTTTTACACCAACACTTGGAGTTATAGGGCAATCTTCTCTAGTAATGCATTGAACATCACTAAGTGCAACTTCAAATTTACTTTCTACACATCTAAATTTATTGGATATTAATGGATCACTCCAACATAGATCTCTATCTATCTGTCCATCAATACAATCTTTAACATTATTACATAATAAAGCAGTCATTGCAAGTTTTCCATCTTTTTCAAACATACATTGTTTTACATTATTAAAATTCTTAAATTCTTTCTCTTCAGTAAATTGTAACATCTTACAAAAAGTATTTTCACAAATTACTGTCTCTTCAATATCAATGAAAGCATTATTTTCTTCTAGATATGAAAAACTTTCAAAACAATCATTATTGGTAGAACATCTTACAACATTAGGAACTTTTGTATAATTAGATCCTACACAATTATAATCTAATCCTTCTACATATAAGTTATTTGATTTAGCTATCTTAACACATTCATTATCTTGATTACATTTGTTTCCTAATGGCACAAAATCATTTTTTTTGATTATTAAACATTCATTTACTCTTGGTTTTGTATGTGAGGGTTTATGTGCATCGTATATTGATAATTGACTTAGATCTATTTTAGGTATATTTTTCTTATTACTTTTTTCACATTTTCCTTCTAGAATAGCATTTCTTATATTTTCTTTGTTAACTTTATCAACATCACATTTCATAGTATAACTCATTCTATCTTGCAAATGATTTATATCATGAGAATCTGTTGAATATATACAAGGAATGTTTAATTCTTCAGCTAACTTTTTTGTATAATCTTCATTTTGATCTCCTTTCAAAGCGAAATTTCCACATTCTATAGCATCTATTGAATCTTTTAATTCTCTAATATTCTCTTCTGAAAGACTAAATCTTTTTTCAGTCCTCCATTCAGGATGAGGAATAATTGCTAGTCCGCCTTGTTTATGAATCTCTTTTATAACTTCTTTAGCTGTTATTCCTTTTTCTGTATCCACTATTAGACTTACACCTAAAGTTTCAAGAAGTCAATTTAGGATTTATTTGTTCATTAATATCAAAAGCTACTATATGTCCATTTAAACTAGAAACCTCTTCTCCTAACATACATAGAAATCTATCTTCACTTAAACATATTTTTCTAATATTATCATCTATTTTATTATGATCTGTTATAACCACAAAATCAAAATTTAATCTTTCTAATTCATCAAAGTATAATTTATGTTTTTCTATATTTAATTTGTTTACTATATCATATTCATAAATGCTTCTTGGAGGCTCACATATATCTATATGTGTATGGATGTTTCCTATAACTTCATTATCTAAATTAGATTGACAACTAATTATTAAGACAGAAGTTATTATGAGATATATACATATTTTATGATTCATCGATGTTTAATCTACAAGTTTATTGTATAAATGTTGTTAACTTTTTAATTTATTTCTAAAATTTTTTAATAGATTATAAATTATTCCATACTCTTGTAATTTAAATAAAAATCTTTTTTTCCAATTTTTACTTAATTCATAATCTTCCCATCCTTTTACAATAATATTATATGCTTCAATTTTATCTTTAGAATTAAGGCTAGGAGTTTCATATATTGATCTAACTTCATCTGCTATATGTGTATATTTAACTAATTCTTCTTCTGGATCATCAACAGTCCAATATTTATTCTCATCAATTAAAGAAGCCATTTCAGTTCCAGGATAAGGAATTAACATATTAAATCTGGCTGTTTTGAACTCATGTTTTTTAGCAAAATCTAACATTTTTAGTATAGATTCTTTTGTTTCTCCATTTGATCCGATAATAAAAAATCCTTTTATTTTAATATTATATTTTTTTAAAAGACTAATTCCTCTTTCTATAGCTTCTATATTCTCTCCCTTCTTCATTTTTTTAAGAACTTCATTATCTACACTTTCAATTCCTATTGCCAATTCATTACATCCTGCTTTTTTCATTAGCATTGCTAGTTCATCATCTAAACGATCAGCTCTAATACCATTTGGAGTACTCCATTTTATATTCAATTTATTTTTTATAATCAATCTACATATTTGTTTTGCTCTTTCTAAATTCATAGAAAAATTATCATCTAATATATCTATAGTTCCAACATTATACTTCTCTTTTAGAATCTTCATTTCATCAACAACATTCCCTGGGCTTCTTACTCTAAACAATTTTCCAGTAAATACTGGGACAGAACAAAATATACAAGAATAAGGGCAACCTCTTGAGGTGGACATTGGAAATATTGTTTTTCTTTTTAAGATTCCTTTTAGAGTTGTATCTCCATGATACTTTTTTAAATCGAATTTGTCATATTCAGGAAATGGTAGCTCATCTAGATTATCATTATATCCTCTTGATTCATTTACAACAATTTTGTTATCATCTCTAAATATCAAACCTTTTATGTTATCCAATCTTTTATTTTCTTTTAATGAAATACATAACTCACTAAATGTTAATTCTCCTTCACCAACTAAAACAAAATCAAAATTTTCATCTTTTTTTAATATATTTTCTTTTACTAGTGTTGGGTGAGCCCCTCCAACAATAACTTTAGTTTTTGGGCTATATTCTTTTATTATAGAAGCTAGTATTTTAGCTGAAGGATGATCAAATACTGTAGAGGCCATTCCAGCTATTATATAATCATTCTTTAGTTTTGAGATAAGTAACTCTTTCCAGTTATCATACAATCTTAAGTCTAGAATATCATGATCTATATTTTTTTCTCTTAGTATAGATGATAAATATGCTAATCCTAAAGGTGGATAATTAGGCAGACCATAGGTAGTTTCAGTTTGTGGAAATAGTAATAGCGCTTTCATATTTCTATTGAATATTCCTTATTTTTAAGACTTTTGCAGATACTTTTAAATACTAATTTATGGAGGAGAATCTATGAAAATAAAAGCATTAGTCTTAACAACATCATTAACAAGATATGTTGGAGATTACTTAGCTAATTTTATTTATGAATCTATTAAAAATTTAAAAGTTAAAGAGCATGTTGATTTAGACATTGTTGCACCAGATACTATCGATTCAATAAAAAATGAAAGAAGAGATAATATTAACATTTATAGATTTACTTATGTTTTTCCTAGAAGACTACAAAAACTTGCATATGGAAGTGGGATAGCTATAAATTTAAGAAATAATCCTTTATTATATCTACAAGTGCCTAGTTTTGGATTGAGTTTTTTGTATAAATCTCTTAAAGTATATAAGAATCATAATATTATTTATTCTCAACTAGTTTTTGCAGGAATGATCGGGGTTATTTTAAGAAAAATTTTAAACAAAAAAATTCCAATTATAACAACATTTTGGGGTAAAGATGTAGATAACTTAGCTAAACATAAAAGAATCTATAATTTATTAATTAAAGAAGGAGATCTATTCATTACTTTAAGTCCAGATATGTCTAATGATTTGTTGAAAATTGGTTGTGATAGATCGAAAATAAGAGATATTAATATTGGTATAAATCTAAAAAATTTTAAATATAAAAAACCAAAAAAATCTAAAAAAATCACATTCTTATTTGTTGGAAGGTTAATTGAAAAAAAAGGAGTAAAATATATGATTAATGCATTCAATAAAATTTTAAAAAATAATAATTTTGAATTAAGAATTTTAGGTGATGGCTCATTAGAGAATGAATTAAAAAATCAAGTAAAAAGATTAAAACTAGAAAAAAATATAACTTTCATTAATAACAAAGGAGTTAAGGATACTAGAAAATTATCATTAAATGAGTTTGGTAAGGCAGATATATTTTTACTTCCAAGTGTACTAGCTTCAGATGGAGATAAAGAAGGAACACCTTTTGTTTTAATGGAAGCACAAGCGATGGGAATTCCTTGTATTTCTAGTTTTCATGCTGGAATACCTTATCTTGTATTGAATAATAAAACAGGATTTTTAGTTAAAGAAAGAGATGTTAATGATTTATCTAATAAAATGTTGAGATTAGCTAAGAACTATAATCTAAGATTAAAGTTTAGTAAAGCTGGAAGAAAACATATTGAGGAAAATTATAATCAAGATAAACAAATAAGCAAAATAAGAAAAGAAATGGAAAGATTATTGAAGATTCAAAATGAGAAAGCTCATTAGATAGACAAAAACCTATAAAAATCTTTAATTCTTATGATATTAATGAAGAGAGGATAAGCAGCTATAGAATTCTTAATGACTTATGGCTGGGCTATAATTGTTTTATTAGTGGTAATAGCTTCATTATGGTTTTTTATTGGAAATCCTCAATTATTAATTTCAGATAATTGTAAATTAGCACCTCCATTAAATTGTGAAGGTGTTACAGTTTCAACCTCAACAGATACAATTACATTAAGATTGAAAAATGGATTAAATGAAGATGTTACAATAACAAATATTAATCTAGTTGAAGAAAATTGTGATGTAGTTGTAAGTGTTTCTATCTTAGCAGATTCTTTTGCAAATGTTCCTTTTACTTGTGCAACTACTGGTTCAAAAATAAAATCAAGTATTATCATAAAATATAGTACTCCTGGATTAACAGGAAGAATTGTAACTGGAAATTTAGTTGCATCAACTGGATTAGGTGGAAGTGGAAGTGGAGATGGCAATGGTGGAGGAGCAGATGAAAATATCTGTCAAAATGCAGAAGATGGTGGATTGTGTGGAGGATTAGATATATTATTTTGGGAAGGCTACCAAGCCAATTGTTGTAGTTCTTTTAGTTTATGTTATTAATATGATTTTATTAAAATAAATTCATTCCATTGGTCTACCGCTACCACCAGAAGCTAAAGCCATTGCGCCTAAAATATATTTCTTAAATAATGCAAAATTAGAGATATTTGTTATCTTTCTTAGAATAACTTTTGGTCTAAAATAAAATTCAAATAAAGCTTTTCTTTGTAATGTTTTAAGTTCTTCAGAAGTTCTTCCTTTTGGAACCCATACTAATTCATGATCTGAGAATCCACCCCATGTTTGGTAGTTATCCCATTCTTTTGAATTTAATTCTCCGGATTCTACAACTTGATCATATAATTCAGTTCCAGGATAAGGAGTTGTTATTGTAAATTGCGCCCAGTCAGGATCTAATTCTTTAGCAAATTGAATTGTTTTTAAACTTTCATCCCTAGTCTCTGTTGGAAGTCCTAACATCATAAATGCTCTAGATTCAATTCCAGTTTCTCTACACCATTTAAATGCATCTTTAATTTGTTTTATTGTTACATCTTTTTTTATCATATCTAATAATCTTTGTGATCCAGATTCAACACCAAAATGTATCCCCCAACATCCTGCTTCTTTCATTAATTTTAATAATTCTAGATTGACTAAACTAACTCTAGTCATACAACTCCATTTTACTTTTTTATTCAAACCAAACTCTATTATTTTTTCACATACTTCTTTTGTCCAATCAAACTTCATTGTAAAAGTGTCATCTCTAAATACTATCTCTTTTGCACCATGTTCTTCAACTAAAATTTTCATCTCTTCAACTACTCTATCTGGACTGTGATATCTAAATTCTTTATCAAAAACTTTAGAACAGAATGTACACCTATAACCGCAACCTCTTGATGTTAATATTATATATGCTGGAAGTTTTCTATAATATGATACAGTTGGTCTATACAACTTCATGTCTAATAAACTTCTATCTGGGATTGGGAATTCATCTAACTTTTGGACAGTATCTCTTGGTCTTGTGATCATAACCTCTTTATTATTTCTATAAGATATTCCATTAACTTTTAACAATTCATCATGACTCTCTTTTTTGTTTTCTATTAAATCTAATAATTCAACAAATGTTTTTTCTGCTTCTCCAACAACACAATAATCGATTAAAGATTCAGTTTCTAGAATTTCTTTAGCGTTTCCATGAGCACTTGGATGAGGCCCTCCAACAATTATTTTAGCTTTAGGATGTATCTTTTTAACAATTTTACATATGGTCATTGTTTGAGAATACATTATTGTTAACATTGCTATTCCCACAACATCAAATTCATTTTTTTTTAAATAATCTTCAACTTCTTCAAATGAATAATCTAATGCTTCACAATCTAGAATCTTAACTTCATGGTTATTTTGTTTTAAGATGGCACCAATATAAGCTAAACTAAGTGGTTCAGATTTTGGACCTACTTTCTTGCCTAGTTTTCTCCAATATCCACTGTCCATTGAGGGCATAACTAAAAGAACTTTCATGATGTCCACCTTATGTTTAAGAATGCTAGATCTTTGATATTTAAGTGTTACTATCTACTTTTAGAGACTATATAAAAATTAACACTTATCTTTTCTAAAGGTGTTTTACTAATCAAATTCCCTAAACTATCAAAAAAAGGTATTAAAGATTTAGGAGAGAATGATGGACACAACCCAAAATAATAAGAATTAGTTATGTTATAATTAGTTTTGTCTAATAATGATTCAATCTCTTTTTTTGTTAAATAAATTTCATTACCTGCATGAAATTTTTTGTTTATTTTATTGACTACTTTACTTACAATTAGATTTCCCATATTAGTATCAGTTATGAATAAAATTCCATCTTTTTTTAGAGCTTTTTTAGCTGTCTCTAAAAACTTTTTTACATTTTGTTTTCCACATAGATGATGTAAATCAGTACAACAGATTAAATCAAATTTATTTTTCCAAGAATCTAAATTAAGTATATCTTGTTTTTTATATTCTAAGTTTGAAATGTCTTCATATCTTGATTTGCAAAGATTTATCATATTTTCAGATAAATCCATTCCAACAACTTTTTTGAAATGTTTAGATAATGCAAATGCTAATTCTCCACTTCCACAAGCTCCATCCATCATAACTAAATCTTTAGAACTTTTAGAACCAATAGATTTTATTATTTGTTTTACTCTTACAGAAATATAGTAATCGAATATTTCTTTCTTTACATAAGTATTGTAATATAATGCAATCTTATTATGAAAATCTTCTTGTTTTTTATTATTGTCCATCTTACTACCTCTTTTTCATATCAGCTAAAAATCCAAAGAATATTATTTGTACACCTAACAATATTGAAAGAACTGCCACCATTGTTAAAGGTAGATGGCCAACTTTTCCAGTTATAACAAATAAAGATACTAAATACAACCCTATTAACAATCCAACACTTAAAAATAACAATCCAAATGATCCAAAGAATTTTAATGGTCTATAATCTCTGTATATTCTAAATAAATTAATCCAAGCTTTGATAGCATATTCAAATGGGTTTTTTAATAATCTACTTTTTCCAGATTTTCTTTTAGCGAAAGTAACTGGGATTTCTTTTATTCTAAACTTATTATGAACTGCTTTAATAATTTGTTCTTGTGTGTATGTATGATCTGAAATTATATCTAATTTAGCTACTTCTTTTGTAAAAGCTCTAAATCCAGTTTGTGCATCTGTTATTCTTAATCTTGTTACTTTAGAAATTACTCTTGAAAATGCTTTATTTCCTATTCTTTTCATTAAAGGCATGTAATGAATTCTTCCTCTAAACCTTGATCCTAATACTAGATCATAACCATTTTCCACTTCTTTAATTAAATTAGGAATTTCTTCTGATAAATATTGTCCATCAGCATCTGTGTGAACAATAATATCTGCTTTTAACTCTAAAGCTTTTTTCATTTCTGTTCTAAAAGCTTCAGCTAATCCGTAATTGTAAGGGAGAGGATAAACAATAGCTCCACATTTTTTAGCTACTTCTACTGTTTTATCTTTAGAGCCATCACTAACAACTGAAATTTTATACTTATATTTAGTTTTATTCATTACTTTTTTTATACTATTAATCACATTTCCAATTGACTTTTCTTCATTGTATGCTGGAATGCTTATTACTATATTTTTTGTCATAAATTATCAATAAACAAAGTCCTTATATATCTTACTTTTTAGAGAATTAATACTTATTTTGTTAAAAATAGCTTTACCCATTCAACTATTAAAGAAGGATATTGTCTTGGGTTATATACAATATTATTTTTCATTGCACATTCCCATGTACAATGGCATTTCATTCTTTCTATATGCTCATTAAAGTCTTTAGCTTTCTTTGTAGCTAAAACTTTTTTGATATCATAATCAAAATCTCTTATATTACCATAATTAACATTCATCATCTCACAAGGAAATATTGTACCATCTTCAGCTATCTCTATTTGTTTTCTTCCAGTAACACACTTAACACTTCTTTTCTTTTCATTTAATGTTTTTATAATTAGTTTAGAAGAAAGATTATTTAGTGCTCTTATCATGGATTCACCAAATCCTTTTTTAGAATTTACTTCATTTATTTGTATAAGTTTATTCCATGTTTTATTATATTCTTTTAATTTAATGTTTTTTGCTTCTTTTTCCATTGTTTCTCCACGTACATAATTTAAACATAATTCTAATCCTAATTTTTTTGTTATATAACTAACAATTTCAGGAAGATTATCTTCATTATATTTTGTATGTGTAGTTATTGCGAATGTTTTAAGATTTTTATGATGCTTTTGTAATTTTTTTATTTCCTTTACAGATTTAATTAATTTTTCGAATCCACCTGGAACTTGTCTTATTTCTTCATGTTGTTTTCCTATACCATCTAAAGAGAAACTAACCATCAATTCTAATCCTGGACATGTTCTTAATATTGTTTTTATTTTTTTTACAAGTATTACAGGGGCAAATCCATTTGTAATAAAATTTAATATCTCTAGATTGTTATTATTGTAGAATGTTTGAGTTACCTCAACAATATCTTTTCTTAGACTTGGTTCTCCTCCACTATAAGACATATATTTTATTTTACCAAAGTTTGAGGAGATTTTCTTTACTTCATCTAGTGTTAACTCATTACTTATGTCTGGATTAGCTACTTTTTCCCAATAGAAGCAATGCTTACATCTCGCATTACATACTGCTGTTACGAAGAAAATTACATAAGGTGGTGTTTTTGAGAGAAGGAAACTAAATTTCCTAAAAGGTGAGACTATTTTTTGACCATAATTTGCTAATACTGCTTTTGTAATCCCTAATCCCATTGATAAATACCAAAGATAAATTAATGGAATTGATCTAATGAAAAATAACACCCCTCTCTTTTTAATGATATAAATATTTTGACCTAGATCAAGGAATATTTGCATTATTATTGTTATGAGAAATAATGGAAAAAGATAAAATATGAATATGGAAGAGATTAATGATGCAATTCCTATTATCGAGAGTAATGAATTTACTCCTTCTTTCATTGTTCCATGCCCTTTATCAAATTTAAATTTTCTATTAAAGACTATCTTTCCATATACATAACTTCTTTTGAATAATGTTTTACATCTCGGCCAAAAATATTGATAATGGTGAGATACACTAAATGTTTGGTCTGATAATATTACATAATGATGTTTTTTTAGTTCCATCCCTATTTCAAACTCTTCTCCACCACCTAAACTTGCTCTTCCAAAAAAAGTATTGAATCCACCAATTTCTTCGAATACTTTTTTTCTAATAGAGAAAGCCATTGTAGATAGATAAGAAGGATATTTTCCCATAATTTTAAACATATAATTCCAATTTATTGCGATTAAATCTGGTGCAAGCCCTTTTGTTAATGATTTAGGATATACTTGACATTGGCACACATTTATTTCTTGGTTTTCATAAACCTTAGCAAATTTTGATAGTGTATCTTCTTCAATTACAATATCAGAATCAAAAAAAACAAGAATATCTCCTTTTGCAGCATCTGCCCCTTGGTTTCTTGCATTAGCTATTCCTTTATTTATTTTTAGATCAACTATTCTACATGGAAAACTTTTTGCTACATCCAAAGAATTATCTTTACTTGCATCATTTACAACTATGACTTCAAAATCTTTGTAATCTGAATTGAATACTGATGTTAAACCCTTCTTTAAACATTCTTCATCGTTATATGCTGGAATTATGACTGAAATCATTTATAATCACCTTAGAGGTTAGTAAGATTGTTTATTTGAAATTTGAAGCTTATATAAACTTTTTTATCTTAATTTTTTCAATTTTCTTCTTTCTTTTGTAATTGTACTCCACCTATACTTTTTTGTTCTGAGGGGAGATGTTTGTATTTTCCATCATCTAATTTTTCAGCAAAAGCAGTTCCAAAATTGATTACATCACTATGAAAATTAAACCAATCTTCTTCACTTATAAAATTCTCTTTCTTTAAATGTTTCAAATCTTTATATTCTTCTTTCATCTTTTCACCCTACCTTATAAATTTTAATTCCATTATTTGTTTCTTTAACTAATTCTAATTTAGTTTCATGTTTTGTTATTACAAAATCTATGTTATCTAAATTAGTTATATCTCTTATTATTATATTATCATTTAACCAAAATCCAATAATAGTAGATGATTTTGATGGTTCACATAATGTTGATTGATCATCTTTTGATATTTTTCCAGTACAATCTCTTTCATCAATCAAAATATTAGATATTTTTGGATCATAATCATTTAACCATAAACCAAGTTGCATTTGTTCTCCTTCATACCATATTTTTGAATTGTAATAAGTCAATCCATAATTTAATAGACTTACTGTTAAGAAAAATATAATAAAAAATGTAAATATATTTTTTATGTTTATAATTCTTTTAGAATACATCAAAATTATTATTGTTAAGATTGATATAAATAATAAAATAAAAATTATAAAAGAAGCCAAACTAAAAGTTACATCTAAACTTTGTTTGTTATAAAAAATTAAATCAATTAAATACTTTAAAGTTCCCATCCATGTCAATGATAGATTATTTACTGGAAATAACGGGAAGAATACTAATCTTATAGACGCAAATAATACAATACTTGTTATGATGATTGCTGGAATAATTCTTTTTTCTCTTAATTTTTTGTATAAACTTATACTAATAAATCCTAATAATATTACTAAAGGGAGAGTTACATCAAGATATCTTCCTATTGGTCTACCAGATAATTGAAATAGAGAATTATTTAATAATATTGTAGTAGCATTATATCTTGAAATGATTAAGATGATTATTGCAAAAGAAGAATAAGAGATTATTGTTAGTAGTAATAGTCTATTATCTTTAAAAAAATCTTTTATTTTTGTTAGATGCATAAATGGAAATATAACTCCTGATGACAGTATCATAAATCCTAGGTATAATACAATCCATATTAATGAAAAGAATATTAATGAATAAATATCTCTAGTTTGAGCGAAGGAAAATTGTGAGTAATGGTTTGTTATTATCCCTAACTCATTATTTAATAAAATTGTATTTCTTATTATCCATGATGAAATAATTATCATAAATGGAATGGAGTAAGCTAAAGATTTAGTGATAATTTCTTTTAGATTATATTCTTTTTTGATTAATTTAAAAATAATTAGTATTGGTATTAGTAATATTAATGTGATGCCCAATGCTCTAGTAAGAAATGATAAAGCAATAAATATTGATGCTAATACATCGTATTTTATTTTATTTTCTTTAAATGATTTATATATAAAATATATAGATGTTAAAAATAAAGGATAGAACAAATTTTCAGTCATTATGTAAGGGGAAAATGAAAAATTAGAAGGTAAAACAGAAATTAATATAGAAAATAAAAATGATTTTTTACTACTTAAAAATTCTTTAGCTAAAAAGAAAGCTGGAAAAATAATTAATGAAGAAATAAATGCATTTATAATTTTCATAGTCAAATATACATTATTCATATCATTGAATACGTAAGATAAGGATAAGATAATTGGATATAATGGAAGATGATCTACACTAAGACCATGTACAGACAATTCTCCTGTAAAAAATACACTTCTTCCAATTTTAGCATAGATATAACTATCAGAAAATGCACTTGGAGCTAAGATAAAATAAGATAAAATACTCTTTAATAAAAATAGCAAAATAAACACAATTACTATCTTAATAACAATTTTTTTCATGATTTTTGATATGGCAAAAGCTTTTTAAATTATGTTATAAGGGTTATCTCTAAAGATTAAGGAAGGAATTCAATAAATTCTATTGGTGTTTAAAATGAAAATATTACTAACTCAACCAAAAGATATTGTAGGTAATTATAGACCAAAAAGACCAACTATGGCTCAAGCTTACATAGGGGCAGCTTTAGAGAAATTTGGGCATGAAGTTAAGATATTAGATATGAGATTAGAAGGAGTAGAAGATGAATTTGAGTCTACTTTAAAATCATTTAATCCAAATGTTGTTTGTTTTAGTTTAGCTTCTTTAACTGTTAAGAATGCATTTAAGCAAATGGAATTAGTTAAAAAATATAATAAAAATGCAATAATAGTTGCTGGTGGTCCTGAAGTTACGACTTTAGCTGAATCTATACTTCCAAAATCACATGTTGATTTTATAGTTATTGGAGAGGGTGAATTTGTATTTCCAGAATTCTTAGAAAAATATCAAAAAAATGGGGATTGGAAGAGTGTTTCTGGGTTAGGTTATAAAGAAGATGGAAAGATGATTATAAATGAGAGAGAGTTAAGGGATGATTTAGATAATATACCTTTTCCTGCATGGCATTTATTTGATTTAAATAAATATAATAAAAACATTAGTAGAATAAAATTTCCAATTATGACTGCTAGAGGCTGTCCACATGATTGTATCTTTTGTACAATTCCTGCAGTTTATGTTAAGTATAGGGCTAGAAGTCCAGAAAATGTAGTAGATGAACTTGAATATGTTCATAATAAATTTGGGACGACTAATTTTCAAGTTTTAGATGATAATTTTGCTTATATAAACAAGAGAGCTATAGGGATCTGTAATGAGATTATAAAAAGAGGATTAAATAAAAAAATTAAATGGACTATTGGACAAGGTTTGACTGCTGCTTCTGTAACAAAAGAATTAGCATTTAAAATGAAAGAAGCTGGTTGTACTTTAGTTTCGATGGGAGTCGAATCAGTACATGAAGATGTTTTAAGAAAAATGAAAAAACCAGCTAATCTTTATGTTTTAGAAAAAGCAATTAAAATTTTGAAAGAAGCAGAAATAAAAATTAAAGCGTTTTTTATTGTAGGATTGCCTGGAAGTACTTATGATAAAGAGATAGATAGTGTAGCTTTCTTTAAGAGATACAAAATTGATATTCCAAGATATTCTAATCCTGTTCCTATGCCTCAAACTGAATTGTATGATTGGGCAAAAGAAAATTCAACCCCTGTTATTCCAATAGAAGAATCACATTATGAGGCCTCTCACACTTTAGGAACACAAACAACAGGAAAAGAATATGAATATGCTAACATTGTTTATGAAACAGAAGATTTTCCTAAAGAAGAAAGATTGAAAGCATATCTTTATTGTAATTCTGAAGCAGATAAATGGGTTTTACAAAATTTATTTGGTAAATCTCTTGGTTATGTTGCTTGGAAACTATCTAAAATTAGTAAGTTAAGGTATTATGGTGAGAAAGTTTTAGATAGAATGGATATCTTCTAAATAGAAAGGCTTTAAAAATTTCTTTTTATCTTTTGTTTATGGCATCTTTAAAGAAATCTATTTCTATTGAAAAATATTATGATAGATACAAACATTATGATACTGAGAGAACTAATGATTATCATAACAGTCTTAGGAGATTAGAATTAAATATACTAAAGAAATATGTAAAAGGAAATATAGTTCTTGATGTGGGTTGTGGAACTGGATTGGTTATGAAAGAATTGTTAGAAGATTCTAAGAAAATTTATGGTATTGATTTTTCAGAAGGTATGTTAGTTAAGGCAAAAGAAAAAAATCTTATTGTATCAAAAGCAGATGGAACTAATCTTCCTTTTAATGATAATAGTTTTGATGTCGTTTATTCTGTAAGAGTTCTTCCACATATTCCTAATGTTATTAAAGTATTAAGAGAGATTAAAAGAGTAGTTAAGAAAGATGGACTATTAATACTAGAATTTTATAGCCCTTATAATCTAAAATTTTTGACAAATAGTCTTAGAGATTTTTTCTTTAATAGGGCTTATACAAAATATCATACTTTGAAGGAGATTAAGTTAATATTGCCTAAAGGACTTGAGATAGTTGATATATTCTCCATAAAATCGAAATATAAAATAATAGTTTTAAGAAAAAAGGATTAGCTCTCCTCAATTAGTTCTATGGGATTTGTAGATAGAATGGAATTTTTTTAACCATGCTAACAAACCAATTACTACAAAAAACCATAATACATATTGAACTTGATTTAAGACAATTCCAAGTAGTGTGATGTACACTGTTGTTTCTGTCCATCCTAAGTAATAACCAAATAACTTAATTTCAGCTTCAGTTTGAACTTTAGCTAAGGTTGGAGATTTTATATAACCAACTAGGAATAGATTTATTACAGCTACCGTTCCTAATATCAATATAAATGGGTTTTTAATTATGGAGAACAAACCTATAGATAACGCGAAAATTGAAGTAGATTCTCTTATTCTATCCCCAAAATCATCAAACCAAGCACCAAACTTAGATGCTTGATTTTTGTATCTAGCTAATTCACCATCACTCAAATCAAAGATATATGCTATCTTAAATATAATTGCTCCAATAATTAATGAAGTGTAATCTCCTAATGAGAAAAAGTAAGAGGCTACCAAAGCTAAGAATATAGAGATGAATGTTACTTGGTTTGCTGTAATGTTTGTTTTGACTAATAATTTTGTTAATTGTCTTGAGAAAGGTCTTCCTAGAACTTGAATTAACAATCCATCAAATGATTTTTTACTTTTATCTTCCATCTACAACACTTTTTATTAATCTTGTTTTTATAAGGTTTTTTAAAAAATTAGAGTTGACCGTAAGATTAATAAGTGCTACTTTACTGATGGTGGTTTATAAATCTTATAGATTAGGGTTGTGATTTTTATGGATAAAAAACATATTAAAAAAATTGTTTATACAGGTGTAGTCTTAGATTTATTTCATTATGGTCATTTACAACTACTTAAATTTGCAAATTCATTAGGCGATTATCATGTTTGTGGCATCCTTACTGATGAAGCTGTTAAATCTTATAGGGGAGATACAATATGTAGTTTAGAAGAAAGAAAAGAAGTATTATCAAATCTTAATTTTATTGATAGAATTGTTATTCAAGATAAGTTAGATCCAACAGATAACTTGAAAGAAATAAAAAAAGAATTTGAGGATGCAGAAATAGTTTTAGTACATGGAACTGATTGGGAGATTGTTCCTGGACAAGAATATATCAATCAAATAAATGGCAAATTAATAAAACATCCTTATTATAAAAAACTCTCAAATTTTAATATTTTAAATACATTATTCAATAATCATAAAAAGAATTTAAAGGGATTTGATGACTTTACTCAACATTTCAAAATTAAAGATTTCATTGAAGTAAATAAGAATATTAGGGAGTCAATCATATCTACAAAAGCTAATACATTAAAGACATTAGGCCCAATCCTAAAAAAATCTAAGATTGAAAAGTCTTTTGTGTTTACTACTTTAGATTGGGATAAGAAAAAAAATGAATTAATTGATCAAATAAATAAGGAATTTAATTCTGAAACTATAGTTGTTAGAAGTTCAGCAATAAATGAAGACACATTAAATTCTTCTTTGGCAGGATATTTCCATACAGAGCTTAATGTTGATTCAGATAATAAAGAAAAAATTGAATCTGCAATAAGTAAAGTAGTTAACTCTTATGAAAATAAGAAACTGAGTAATCTATCAAATCAAGTTCTTGTTCAAACACAAACTAAAGACATTAAGTTAAGTGGGGTTATACTAACTAGAACATTAGAGAATCTACCTTATTATGTAATAAATTATGATGATCAATCACAAGATACTGATACAGTAACTAAAGGAGTTGATATAAAAACAGTTAAAATTTCTAGGTTTTGTAATAATGAGGACTATCCTAAATTATTCTCTAATTTATTATCTGCAGTTAAAGAGATAGAGAATATAATAGAAGAAATGAGTTTAGATATAGAATTTGCTATAAATAATAAAGACGAAGTAGTCATATTTCAAGTTAGACCTTTAGTTTATAATACAAAAAATAATGTTAATGATAGTGAGATTAAAAAAAGGATTGAGGAATCCAAACAAATCTTCAATAAATTATCTGAAAAAAATCATTTAGTTGGTGAAAAAAACTTTTTTTGTGATATGCCTGATTGGAATCCTGCAGAGATTATAGGAGATTCTCCTAATATTTTAGATTACTCATTATATGATTATATCATAACAGATGATGTATGGCATAAAGCAAGATCTTCTCAAGGGTATTTTGATGTTGGCCCAGCTAAGTTAGTTGTGTTGTTTGGCAATAAACCTTATATTAATGTGAGAAATTCATTTAATTCGTTCATTCCTAACTCAATCTCAAAAGATTTAAGAGAGAAGTTAATAGCTTTTTATTTAGTTAAATTAGAAAAGAATCCAGAGTTTCAAGATAAAGTAGAATTTGATGTATTATACACTTGTTATGACTTTTCTTTTGATTCTCGTTCCAAAGAGCTATTAGAATTTGGATTTACACAGGATGAAGTGAATACTTTTAAAAAATCTTTATTAGATCTAACTAATAACCTTATATCTAATTCTAAAAAAGAGATAGAAGAAGATTTAGTTGAAGTGAATAAACTTGATAGACTAAGAAATGAATTAAGTTATAATAAAGAAGATGATTTAGAAGTATCATTAAATAAAGTTAAGATGGTTTTAGATAATTGTAAGTCATATGGAACATTACAGTTTTCTAGATTAGCAAGATTAGCATTTATAGGTAAAATTTTATTGAAGAGTCTTGTTAATAAAAAAATTATAAATGAAAGTGATTATCAAAAATTTCTTGGTTCTATAAACACTGTTGCAACTGAGATTAACAATGATTTTATTTTATTAAAAAAAGGAGACTTAGATAAAAATAAATTTTTAATTAAGTATGGTCATCTTAGACCGGGAACTTATGATATAACATGTAATAGATATGAATCAAATCCTGATTTATTAAAAGTTACACAAAACTTACCCAGAACATCTGAGAAAAAATTAATTTATTCATTAGATAAAGATAAACTTAAATTGATCTCTGATATATTAAAAAGAGAAGGGTTTAATTTTGATTCTGAGTTTTTATTCAATTTTATTAAGTCTACTCTAGAAATTAGAGAGTTATCTAAATATGAGTTTACTAAGAGTTTAAGCGATTCTATAGAAATTATTGCAAAAGCTGGAGAGAGATTAGGATTTTCTAGAGAAGAAATTTCACAACTTGATATTTTTACTATAACTGATGTAGAAAATTTAAATGACGAACAGATTAAGGAAAGATGGGATAAAATAATTAATTTAAATAGTGAAAATAGACAATTAAACAAAGGAATCATTCTTCCCCCAACTTTATTTTCAGAGAAAGATTTTGATATTATCTCATATTATAACGCTAAACCAAATTTTATTACACATAAAAAAGTACAAGCAGAGATTATAAATTTAAAAGAGATTAGTGGATCTATTCCAGATTTAACTAATAAGATAGTGGTATTAGAGAATGGAGATCCAGGATATGATTGGATTTTTACAAGAAACCCAGCAGGTTTAATTACAAAATATGGGGGTGTTGCTTCACATATGTCTATTCGTTGTTCTGAGTTTGAACTTCCAGCAGCCATTGGTTGTGGGGAGCAGATATTTAATGAAATAAAAAATTCATCTTCAGTTTTATTGGATTGTGAATCAGGGAAGATTAAAGGATTTTAAAATGTTAGTTGCCATATCTCAAAGAGAAGTAAAAAAAGACGATAAGATTAGAGATAATCTTGAGAATGATTATGTTAAATATTATGAAAGTTTTGGATTAAAGTTAATTCCAATTCCTAATACAACAACAAATATTGCTTGGTATTTTGAGAATCTTCCAATAGAAGGTGTTATCTTAACAGGGGGTGGAGATGTTAATCCTGAATTATATAACCAAAAACCTAAATATGAAATAAATTTGTCTATGAATAGAGATGAAATAGAAAAAAAACTTCTTAATGTTGCTATCGAGAAAAATTTACCAGTTCTGACTGAATGTAGGGGGACACAATTTTTGAATGTTTTTTTTGGTGGAAGTTTGATGCAAAGTATCAAAGAAGAGTTGAGAAGTAAAGTAGAACATGTTAATGTTACACATAAAATCATAATCAATGATGAAAGAGCATCCACTTTTTTCAATAAAAAAGAATTAGAAGTAAACTCTTTTCATAATCAAGGGTTTACTAAGGAGAATTTATCTAAAGAACTAAAGATATTTGCAGAATCAGAAGATGGAATTGTAGAAGGAGTTTATCACAAAAGATATCCTATCGCTGGTGTGTTGTGGCATCCAGAAAGAGCTAATTCTGATAAGGAATTTGATAAAAATTTGATTCAATCTTTTATTGATAAAAAGTTGTTTTGGGAGAGTAGTAAACAAAGATAAGGTTTATAAATAGAATATTTTTTAGAGGTTTATGAGTGATTGTCCTTTATGTTATAATGAAGTAGAAGGAAGTAGAGTAGTTTATTCTACCAATAATGTTTATTCTATGATACCTATAGCACCATTGGTTGAAGGCCATGCTATGATCTTGCCTAAATCTCATAAAAAATTTGAAGAGGTATCTCTTGAAGAACTTAATGAGATGAAAGAGATGTTAACTACATTAAAAGATAGATTAGTTAGTTCATATCATGATAAACACCCAATTATTGTTACATTAACAGATACAGACCATTCCTCAGTTAGGGATCATTTTCATTATCATATCATACCTAGTAGGGGTAATATAAGACAGTTAATGGCAAAATTTGATGAGGGTATTTCAGAGAATGAGAGACTAGATCCTTCTAGATTAGAAGAACTGGCTATTTTATTAAGAACTTAAATAAGAATATAAATCACAAAGGGTTGATTAAAAGATGAAAGCTATAATTTTAGCAGCAGGATTAGGAACAAGACTTGGAGATTATACAAAGGATTTACCTAAATCTATGCTTAATTTTATGGGAAAACCTTTATTGCAGAGACAGATTGATCTTTATAGAAAATTAGGGATAACAGACATTACAATCATAAGAGAACATTTTGGACATAAAATAAATTTCAAAGATGTTAAATATGTTGAAGGGTCTGGACCATCAACCAATATGCTTGTTGATTTCTTTCAAGCTAGAAAAGAGTTTGATGACGATATAATAATGTCTTATGGAGACTTACTTCTTGAGGAGAGAGTCTTAAGAAGAGTAATAGAATCTAAATCAGTGGTAGGAGTTACTGTTGATCCTAATTGGAAAGATTATTGGATTGCTCGTTATGGGAGTTATTTAGAAGATTCTGAAAGTATGGTTATTGGAGAGAATGATAATATTATATCTTTAGGAATCTCAGACCCAAAACCTGAGGAAATGCATGCAAGATATGTTGGATTAATCAAATTTTCTAAAAGTATATTGCCTAAAATGGAGGAAGTATATGATCTAGCTAAAAGAGACTTTTGGGAAAAACCTTGGTATGCATCAAAGTCGTTTAAAAAAGCATACATGACAGATTTTATTCAATCTTTAATAGATGAAGGATTAGATGTTAAAGCAATAAAAGTAGATAGAGGTTGGTTCGAATTTGATACCGTTAAAGATTATGAGCAAGCAATTAAATGGGCTGAAGAAGGAAGCTTAGATAGATTCTATAAATTAGATTAAAATGAAATCAGAAATTTACCCTTTTGATACAGAAGAACATCAATCAAATAGGAAGCCCTATGGTTTTGTAGAGTTCCAACCAAATTTTTTTGATGTTTATTTAAATAAAAGGAAAGGAGTTATAAGATCTTTAAGAGAATCAATTAAAGAATCTTCTTTTAGTGTTCCTACTAACCCCTCAATCATTCTAAAAGAATTACAAGAGTTTGAATCTATAGATGTGATAAGAGAGGTATATCATAGATTAGACAACAATGAACAATTAGATGAGACAACACTTAACCATTTTTGGAGGATTCTTAAAAAAGCAGATATAAGAAAATTAACTAGAAGATACAACAAAAGGTTTAGAAATACTTCAAGAGAAGATTTAGGTTTAGAAGGACATGCATTGTTAGCTTTGACTTTAGGAATGTATGCTGTGGCAGGAGGAGAAGGTTATTTACAATCATTGAGCACTTCTTTAAAACAAAATGACCTTATCATTTCAAGAAGAGAAGGATTAACTTCATTAGAACAAGCTATAACTTTAGCTTCTTTAGAATTAGAGGTAGAACAAACAGAAAAATTTAGAGAAAAAATTTTAGAAAGAGATTTAGTTTATGTTCCTAATAGAAATTTAGGGTATGAAGAATCAAAACCATCAACAAAAATCACACTTGATAAATTAGGCATGTTACTACAAGAAGGAAATAGATCAAAAGCGTATCTTCAAGCATTAGTAAATTCAGGATTGCATCCAAATTTTGTCTTATTTTTAAAAGATCCTAAATATGATGGGAATCTAGATGAGGCTCCTCTTGAAAGGAAAAAATTACTTTTTGATCCAAACATTTCGGAGATTGAAACTTTAGATAAAAATAACATTCCTTACAAATTAATGTATGAAGATTCATGCGATTCTCCTAATGTTGTTAGGGAGCTTGAAAGAAGATCTGAAGAATTTTTTATTTTTTCTGGTAGGGGAATCCTAAAACAATCTTTAGAAGCAGGTAAAAAATTGATACACACACATCCTGGAAAATTACCACAATATAGAGGAAGTACATGTCATTTTTATTCAGTATTAGCAGGAGATGGATGGCATTGTACTTCATTTATCATGGAACCACAGATTGATCAAGGAGAGGTGATTACTACTAAAGAATTTCCTCTACCTGGCAGAGAGATAGATGATGCTAGAACTTATGATCCTTATTCTAGATCTATGGTTATGGTAGAGACAATAAGACAATTAGCAGAGACGGGAACTTTAAAAACTGAAAAACAAGATCTTTCAAAAGGAGTCGATTATTATATAATACATCCTGTTCTTGGATCTATTAGAAGAGATTATTTAGATAGTTTTGATTAGATTTGGAGATGAAATGATAGAGCCTAATGGTGGAAAATTAATAAATAGAATAATAGAAGATAAAGATGAGATAGATAAGATCATCAATAAAAATCTTAAGAGAATAGAAATAACAAAAGATGTTCTTTTAGATGTAGAGTCAATCTCTAATGGTGTCTTTAGTCCATTATCTGGATTTCCTTCTATTGAAGAAATAAATTCTATTTTAGATAATTGGAGATTGAAAGATGGAACAATATTTTCTATCCCTCCTTTATTCCATGTTAATCAAAATGATTATGATAATGTTAGCATTGGAGAAGAGATAATCTTAACATATGAAAAAAAGCCAGTTGGAATCATTAAAGTAGATGGAAAGTCAGAGTTTGATAAATCAAAATTTATTCAAGAGATATTCAGAACAACAGATTTAAAGCATCCAGGGGTTGCCCATATAGATAGCATATATAATCATATAATAACAGGTGAGATCAATACTTTTGGTAGATTAAATTATTTTTTTAATAATCATTCATTAACACCTTTAGAAACTAGAGAAGAGTTTGAGAGGAGGGGATGGAAAAATATCTCTATTTTTTCAACTACTAATGTGCCTCATAGGGCTCATGAACATCTTCATAGGATTGCATTAGAAATAACAGATGGATTATTTATTCATACTCTAGACTTGTTAAGTAACCAAGGTTATGTTAAATTTAATTCTGAAATAATAAGAAGTGGTTATCTAGCATTAATAAATAATTATTATCCTAAAGAAAGAGTGTTGTTTACCTCTTTTCCTTTTTTAGCAAGAAGTGCAGGTCCAAGAGAGATGATTCTACAAGCAGTGATAAGAAAAAATTTTGGTTGCAGTCATTTTATAGTTGGCAGAGATCATGCTGGTTTTGGTAATGTTTATGGAAAATATGAATCTCAGGAGATATTCAAAAAATTTCCTGATTTAGATGTTCAGCCAATAATGATAAATGAACCTAGATATTGTAAAAAATGTGGACATACAGTAACTGAAAAAAATTGCGGTCATGAAGATCAAGATCACGAAGAGATCAGTGGAACTATAGTTAGAGAAAAAATTAAGAATAAACAAGAAATTCCTGATTATATGATGAGAAAAGAAGTAGTGGATGTGTTAAAGAAAGAGATCATTAATAAATAATTAAGTGAGATTACTTCATAAAAAAATTTAATAATAGGGTAATCAAGTTATTGTTATGAGAAAGATTTTATCTTTTATCATATTAAGCATAATCTTGATATTCTCAATCATTTTTATAAGAAATAATATAAATGAATTTTCTAAAATTCCAACAATTTCTTTTGTTTATATTGTCCCTTTAATTATCTTAACTATCTCTACACTATTTATTAATGGTTTAAGGATAAAGTTATTCGGAGATTATTATGGTATAAACTTGAGTATAAATGAATGGTTTGGTTTGTCTTCTATTACTACTATGGGGAATCATATGACTCCTTTTAGAGGAGGAGTTGCAGCTAGAGCTTTTTATATGAAAAAGATACACAATTTTTCTTATACATCTTTTTTGACAACAATTGCTGCTTCTTATGTACTTAGATTTTTTATATATGGTTTATTAGGTGTGATTCTTAGCTTGATAATTTATCAGTTCTATAATTTTTTTAATAATATTCTATTTTTATCTTTAGTTTTATTAACTTTTTCTTCATTATTAACTATTATTATTTTTCCTATATTTAGACAAACTAGAAATAAATTTCTTAATAGGATCATAAAGATTTTAGAAGAATGGAATGTAATGAGAAAAAACTATGATTTTTTATTTAAAATTTTATTATTGGATTTGGGACTTTGGTTAATAAGATCATTAAAATTATTTTTTGTTTTTAAGGCATTTTCATTTGATATTCCATTTGTTTTTATATTACTTATATCTGTTTTATCCATAATCTCAGTTTTTCTAAGCTTAACTCCAGCGGGATTGGGAGTAGTAGAAGCTGTTGTTGCATTTTCAGCAGAAGTTGTTGGTGTTGGATTTGTAGGTGGATTATATGCAAGTATTTTAGACAGAATTATAACAGTAATTGTTATATTTATAATTGGCCCTATATTCAGTTATAGATTAATGAAAGATTATTGATTTTTAATTAAGAAATTTCCAATAGCAAGATAATCTAGATGTCCTTGTTTAAATGAGGTTATTGCATCTTCTGGAGTACATACAATTGGTTCCTCATGAATATTAAAACTAGTGTTTATTATTGTTGAGGATTTAGTTAATTTTTTGTATTCTTCTAAAATTTTATAGTAACTAATATTTTCATTTTTAGATATTATCTGTGGACGAGCAGTATTATCCAAATGAACAACTGCAGGACAATCTTTTTTCATGTTTTTACTACAATTAAATGTGATGGTCATAAATTTAGCAGCATACTCTGCCCCTTCTACATTCTCATAGTTTTTAGATATATCTTCTTTTAGTGTTACTGGAGCAAATGGCATAAACTCTGTTCTTTTTAATTTTTTATTTAACCAATCATTTACACTTGGATCTGTTGTTTGGTATAGAATACTTCTATTTCCTAAAGCTCTAGGACCATATTCCATAGCACCATCAAATCTAGCGATAACTTCACCTTTAGCTAATAGTCTAGCTGTAATTTGTTCAATATTTTTAAAAATTTTATATTTTATTTTATGTTCATCTAAAACTTTTTTTATTTCATTATTATTATATTTAGGGCCAAAATAGATTGTATCTAATTTTTTATTGTAATAAGTGAACCTATTTTGTAAGAATAAAGCTGCACCCATACTTAATCCTCCATCCCCCATATGTGGGTGTATATAGATAGAATTAACATTATCGAGTTCATGAATTTTCTGATTTAATTTTACGTTAGCAAATAATCCACCAGCTAAGACAATATTTTTTACATTAGTTTTTTTAATCCAATGATCAACAAATTTTACAAATTCATTCTCGAGATGTATTTGAATACTGCATGCTAGATCTTCTTTATTAAAATTATTTCCAATTTTTTTAAGAATTTTTTTAATACTTTGTTTATGCCTCGAGTTTGAGATGTTTAATAATTTTCCATTCTTTGAAATTATCATTTTTTTAAACACATTAATGTAATTAGGCTTACCATAGGCTGCTAATCCTGTTGTTTTACCCTCATGTTTTCCCATTTTGAATCCTAGTAAATCAGTTACATAACTATAAAATTTGGCTATTGAATTATATGAGCTAGCTTCATATAATCTAGTTATTCTACTCTTATTTCCTAGAGATACACTTGTTGATACTCCATCTCCAGCAGCGTCTGATGTTATAATCAATGTTTTATCTAATCCAGAAGTAAAGTGTGCACTTGCCGCGTGACATAAATGATGTTCAACAAATTTGATTGGACATTTGAATCCTAAATCTCTAAGTGTTTTTTTTAATTTTTCTTGTCTTTCTTTAGTTTTTTTTTCTAAAATTATTTTTTGTATGTTATTCCATAATTTAGTTTTGAAAAAAAATCCTAAATAAGAACTTAAGTCTCCTATCTTAGATCTATCTTCTATTAATAATAAAACCATATCACTATGTGGAATTGGTTTTTGAATAAATTTTGCATATTTAGTCGCTATACTAATATAATCAACATCTTTAGGATTTAAATTAGAAATTTTTAAAACTTCTTTAATTGATTTTTCAGGAAATCCATAACAAAGTTTTATTCTATTCAATCTTTCTTCATTTATTGATGCAACTATCTTATTATTGTTTATTAAAGTTACACCTGCATCATGTGAATCATTTATCCCTAATATTTTCATGATAGAAAACCCTTAATATAAACTTAAATAGCTTTCGTTAAACGAACTTTGAAGAGTTTTATTGTAGTATAAACTAATATTGTTATTATCAAAATTATATAGTACTCATTACTCCATAGTATATTAAAACCAAATGGTCTCCAAGAAAAGGGAAATAATAACATTGCTTGTGGATTAATTATAAAATTTTTAAATAATGCATCAGATGCATAATGTGTAGTCCATCCAATTGTTATTAATAAAATTGTTAGGGGATAATTAAATCTAAATAATGAGGCTATAACTAAAGTAAAAAGAAAAGTACCTATTGGAAGGTGTAATGGTAATAATCCCCAATAAATCTCGCTTATAGGAATTGTAAAAAAAGCTCCAAGAATAGAAGATTTAAAAAAGAAGTCAGGAAGTATAGAGCCAAGAACAACTAAACTTCTAGGCTTTATATTAAACAACTCTACAATAATTAATGCAATTAATATATGGCTAATCCAATCAGGCATGTTTAAAACCCCTTGAGGTTATTTTCCATTCTTTAAAGAAGATAAAAAGAAATATTATAAGCCCAATTACAGACACTACATATTTTGAGTTGTTATAATCAAAATAATGAACATCACTTAATTCAATAAATCCTTCTTTATGAAATATGCCAAGAATAGAGAGTGATCCTTGAATTGGTTTTCTTATTTCTTTAGTTTTAACTAAAATTTCTTCATTTCCTGATAAAAGGATAAAACCTTCTTCTCTAAACTCTTTTATTCTACCATATTGTTCTGTTAATAGTTGATCATATCTTTCTGGGTTTTCATTAAGGTCTTTTATACTTGGATAGTAATCCTCATAGTAGGTCAATAAAAATATAGATAATAATACTAATCCAATCATCCCTATAAAAGAGAGTAATAATCTCATTTAATGTTGTTTATAGAAAGTTATTTAAATTTTATTAGAGTTTCAAAAAAATGGTTAAAATAGGAATTATTGGTGGGTCAGGAATTGATAACCCTGAGATAATCCAAGATTCTAAGAAAATAAAAGTTCACACCCCTTATGGATCAACTTCTGATTTAGTTACTACAGGAAAAGTTCAAGGAGTAGATGTTGTTATTATCCCCCGACATGGAGATTCCCATAGGATTTATCCAAGTAATGTTAATTTTAGGGCTAATATATATGCTATGAAAGAACAAGGTGTCACTCATATAATCGCGCCAACTGCTTGTGGTTCTCTAAGAGAAGAAATAAAACCTGGTGATTTAGTTTTTATTGATCAATTTATAGATAGAACAACTAAGAGAACTCAAACTTTTTATGAGGGTGTTGAGGTTTGTCATATCTCAATGGCAGAACCTTTTTGTAATCAATTAAAAAATTTATTAATTGAAACCTCTAAAGAATTAAATTATGACCATCATGAAAAAGGAACAATGGTTACAATTGAAGGACCTAGATTTAGTACAAGAGCAGAATCTAATCTGTTTAGATCATGGAATTGTGATGTTATTAATATGACTTCAATTCCTGAAGCAGTTTTAGCGAGAGAAGCTGGAATCTGTTACCAACCAATTGCCATGTCTACAGATTATGATTGTTGGCATCAAAGCGAGGAGAAAGTAACTATTGAAATAATTTTAGAAACAATGAAGAACAATGCTGGAAAAGTTAAACAATTATTAATTAATGTAATTCCTAAAATAAAAGAATGGGAATGCTATTGTAAGGAAGAGATAAAAAATTCTAAGTTGTAGTGTTTATAAATAAACTTTGTTTATCACTCTAAAATAAAAAAATTCATCACTTTAAAATAAACAATTTGTATAGAAATATTTATATAGGAAGTCTGTCTTAAAAACTTAAATATGTTCAAAAAGAAAGGTGAATTTTTTAGAAAAGTAAAAGGAGGACGATTCTAATGGATCAAAAAGGTGGATTTTCAGATTTTAAAATATTATTTTTAACATTAATTTTATTTACAATAAGTTTTTTTATTTATAGTGCATTTATTTCTGTTGCATCTTTAGATTATACTAATAGTGCTATCATAGCATATGGTGGATCTGAAGGTAATGATAATGGAACAAAAGGTGGAGAAGAAGAAACAATTAATGTTACTATCGTAGTTAATGCAGATGCTACTGGCGATAATGTAACTGCTTTTAATATAACTTTACCAGCTGCTAATTATACGTTCTTATATTTTGTAAGTGCAGAAGGTGTTGCAGAACTTGAATCTGGAGATAATATTCCAAATGCAACTATCCCAATGGGTAATGTAACTTTTTTCCCTGGTGGAGCAACTACAAATTGGGGATGTTATAATGTATCTTCTACACAGATTACATGTAATACAAGTGAGGTTGTTGGAACAACTCCTGGAGATGCTTTAGGTGGAGGAGAAAACACAACAATAATAGTAACATTTAATGTTAGTGCAAATACTACTGGTGAGTATACAGCTAATCTAATCTTATCAACAGCAAACGATACTGAGTTTGGTTCTGTTAATACTACTAATCTTAATTTAACTATAGATGGTATAATCCCAAGATTATTAGACTTAAACATAAGTGATGGTAATACAACATTATTAAATGGGACAGGTAATTTGAATATAAGTCGTGATAGTTTATTGAGTAATGGATCAAACTTAACAGTTACTATGACTCTACAAGAACATGCGATAGATACTGTGTTATTATACTACAATTGTTCAACTAATAATAATATTAATGTATCCTCAACAAATCCTGTAACTGATTTTTTTGTTCCAAGTGGTACAACTAATTATTCATTTAAGGGAGTACAAGGGGCTGGCACTACTGGGGTAGAGATCTCTACAGAAACATTAGCATTTACTGGAACAATAGACAATACATGTACTGGAGTGAATGGTAATTCTGTAGCAACTTTATTAATAGTAGTCAATGATACATTTGGTAATAGTAGGGAAATTAATTATACTGGTGGAACTCCATTTACTTTCTTAACTCAAGGAAGAGGGGATGGATTGCCAACATTCTATAATCCTAATGTAACAGATAATACAAATACATTAACTGGAAATGCTGCATTAGACGGAAATAGTGATTATTTGGCTACAGGAAATCATACATTTAGTATAGAATATAGTGGTGGAGGTACAAACACAACAGATGTATTATTTGTATACAATCTATCAAATACATTAGTATTAGGTACAAATGCATTTGAGGCATCTTCATATATAATAAAACATGCTACATTAAATAATATTTCAGCTTTAGGTACAGGATTTGATAATAATACAAATCCAGGAGTTTTTGTGACTGGAATAAATTTTGGTGCAGGAACTAATCTATCAACTAATGTAACATTTGCATGGATAGCTAATGCTACAAGAAGAAGGAGTGGAACTACAAACTATTCTGTAATCGCAGGACCATTTTCATATGTAATAGATGGCGGTGTACCAGGGGTAGAATTGGTAGACCCAGTTGATACATCAATAGATGTAAGAGCTTCAATTAAATATACTTGTAAAGGAACTGATACAGAAAGTGGTGTAGACACTTATGTTACAACAATAACAAAGCCTAGTGGAAATACAGCTGTTCAATCAACTACTGTAGCTAATACTGAAGTAACATTTACAGGAGATGATACAAATGAAGCAGGAAGTTATGATGTTGATTGTACATTAACAGATAATGTAGGAAATGCAATTTCAACATCATCCTCATTCACAGCATTATTCACTACAGGCTCTTCCGGTTCTAGTGGAGGCGGAGGCGGTGGATCTGCTGCAACAGTAAGTTTTGATGTAGACTTTTCAGAAGCTACAACAACAGAAGCAGCAATGCAAGTAGCAGAAGGAAGTACAAGAACATTTAGTTTTGATGGTGCAACAACACACACATTAAAAGTAGATTCAGTATCTGATACCTCTGCAACAATAACCATATCTTCAGATCCTCAAACATTTGAGATGAATGTAGGTGAGACATTAGGAGTAGATATCAATGGTGATGGATTAGATGATTTAGAAGTTACGTTAAAGAGCATTGATAATGGTGTAGTAGACTTGACTATTGTGAAAGTAGAAGAAGGAGCAGAAATTGTAGCAGAAGAGGAGATAGCTGCAGCTGCTGAAGAAGCAGGAACAACAACTCCTGAACCAGTAGATGAAGTAGCACCAACACCAACAGAAGCTAAAGGCTACGGAACAACAATAACAATAATAGTAATATTGTTAGTAGTAGTGTTGTTAATAGTTTATTATTTCATGCAAAAGAAATAATTCTTTTTCTTTTTTTATATTGATTTATATATTTTATAATTTCTAAATGTTTATAAGTAATCTATCTTAATTATCATTTATGAATAGTGTAAGATTGTTATATATATCTCTTTTTATCCTATTAAGTATAAACTTAGCTTTTGCAGGAAAGATTCATGATCTAGATTTTTCTAAAGAAGATATAATAAAAACCACAATTAATGAGAGGGATGTTGTTAGATTTGTAATTCCATTTAGAGAGTATGATCTAGATAAATATAAAGAAGGAGAGATAGATTATGAATTAATAGAAAAAGAACATAAAGTTATGATTAGAGAGGTAAGATCAGATAGTAATTTTATTAAATTAACAGTATTTATACAAGGTGCTGAGACCCCACAATATCTCAATTTAGGATTTAAAAACATTGTCAGATTAGATTTTGATAGGGACAATCTTGATGATATGGTTATAAGTTTGAATAAGATAGAGAATAAAGAAATTACATTTACTTTAGAACATAAAAAAGAGGAAGATAAGATAAATAAAGTTTTATTATTTGGAAGAACAAAAAGAGAGAATATGGAAGAAAAGGATGAAAATCCTATTCTAAGCTTTTTGTCTAGATTATTCTCTGGAGAGATTTTTGGAAGATATTTAGCAGAAGTTGATGAAGAAATTCAAGAAGAAGTTAAAGAAGATATAATAGAAGAAGAATTGGTTTTAGAAGAAAAAATTGTTGAAGAGCCTAAAATAGAAGTTGATGAAGAAGAGATTGAAATAGAAGAAACTAAAGAAGAGGTAATAGAAGAACCAATAGAAGTAGAAGAAATCCAAGAAGAGGTAATTGTAGAAGAGACTGTTGAAGAAGAGGCTGAAGAAACAATGAAAGAAGAGGCAATAGAAGAAGAGGCAATAGAAGAAG
>CAYUGZ010000001.1:42254-71564 GCA_964444465.1 Candidatus Woesearchaeota archaeon
GAGGCTGAAGAAACAATGAAAGAAGAGGCAATAGAAGAAGAGGCAATAGAAGAAGTTGAGATTGCTGAGGAAGAAGGAGAGAAAGGATTAGAAGAGATAACAGGATTAACAACTGGAAGGCCTAATATAATAAACAAATTAGCAAATAATTACATATTAACAATAATTGGCCTTGTTGTTTTATTTCTTTTATCTTGGAATAGAAGATACATAAAAAGAAAAACAAGAAGATTTTTTTGGTAGGAATATGAGTTTAATTTCAAGTCCCGTTAATTTAAAGTTTGATCCTAAAACTGCAGAATCCCCTGTTAGAGAAATATTTTTGGATGACGTTACAAGAGTTATATGGTTAGGAATAAAACAAAGGCATGTGTGCACCCAATACTTTAATGATGGATGTTTAGCTTTATCAAAAAGAATTTTTAAGGAAGGTTTACCTAACTCTCCTGAGAGATTATTAGATTTATTAGATAGAGATTTTGGACATCCTACTTATGGAATTGATTTTGCGAGAGAGTTATTTCCCTATCTTTTAGGAGAGAAGAGATTAGATTATGTTCCACTAGTCTAACAAATTGAAATAAATTCTTAATAATAAATAACTTTTTATATAACTTATTTTGATGTTGTAAAATGAAAAAAGTTATATTCATATTATTTTTTATAACTTTAATATTAATTGGTGGTTGTAATAATAAAATGAGCAATACTAAAGTAAAGATTGAAACTAATCTAGGAGAGATGGAATTTGAGTTGTTTGATGAATTAACTCCTAAAACTGTTGAAAATTTTAAAAAATTAATAGAACAAGATTTCTATAATGGACAAAGATTTCATAGGGTTATAAAAGATTTTATGATCCAAATGGGTGATCCTTTAAGTAAAGATATTAGTCAAAAAGATAGATGGGGTACTGGTGGTCCTGGATATGTGATAAAAGATGAATTTACTAATGAACTAAGACATAATAAGAAAGGATTGTTATCAATGGCTAATAAAGGACCAAATACTGGAAGTAGTCAATTTTTCATTACTTTAATTCCAACTCCATGGTTAGATGATAAACATGCTATTTTTGGTCAAATTATCAAAGGAGATAGTATATTAGAGGATATTGGAAAAACTCAAGTAGATGGTGCAGATAGGCCTGTAAAAGACGTTATTATTGAGAGAATTATTATTATTTGATTCTTATCAATTCTTTTTATTTATTCTTATATATTTATTCCACCCAATCTTTATCAGTATTTTGAAAATATCTTTCAATTGTTTTATTTCTATCTATTTGTATTCTTCTTTCTCTAAGAATTTCATTTTGCCTACTAAAATTAAATGTCCCAGTTTTATATGCAGAATATAGATAGCTTCCTCCTACACCAACTGTACCACCTATAATAGTAAGTCCTCCTACTAATAAGCCAATTGAACCTAATGTTTTTATGGTACCACTAATTCCCATTGGGTAAAATCCTGCTGTCCTTTTTGATGCTTCATCTATTTTAGTTATCTTATTAGACAACTTTTGAATTAAATTTGATTTTTCCATTTTATTCTCCTTTTAAATTTCTATCTAAATTTTTTCTTAAAGTATTTTGAACACATCCATCAAGTGTTTTAATTTCTCCTGTTTGTACTTTTCTTTCTATTACTCCTTCACAATGTTTTGTTACATTCTTTTTTGATCCAACATAACCTACAGTCATCATCATCCCCATAAATAATGCTGCTCCAGCAACTAAAGGAATCCCATGATTAGGGAGATGATATGCTACATCTTCTGCCAAATAACCTACTTCTTTTCTAGTATTTTTTAATTTTTCATATCTCATTTCAAATACCTCCATATTTTGTTATTATATTTCCTAACACATCAAAGTATTTTAGTCTTGTAGGAATAGCTAAATTTTCTACAATACTACACTTCTTCTCAAATTCTAATACTAGTTCTTTATTCTTTTTAGAAATATTTAGACTAAGAAAATGACCTCTAGCCCATTTATATTTTCCTTCATAGTTATGTATATCTTGTTCTGGCATATATATCAACTCCTTTTTTAGCTTTTAATTATACGCCTACCAAATAGAACAATGTTATCTCGCCGAGACAGAGATATGGAACAAAGTTCCGAACGCCTAGATAAAATCTTGCGCCCAACAAAAAGGAACTTTGTTCAAACGCCGAGACTGGGATTCGAACCCAGATGCCCGGAAGGGCCTGGCTCTCAAGGCCAGTGCAATACCAGATTATGCGATCTCGGCAACTATAATTAAAATTTTTATTTTACTTTATAAAAGTTGTTACATAAACTACGTGAAAAAACATATAAACAACATTTTCTTAAATTTTTTATACATGAAACAATGATTACAAGATAATTTATCTTAGTAGAAATAAAATAAGAGGTGTTTAATATAAAGAAAGAATTTCATTGGAATAAATTAATAATCATTACTTTAATAAGTATATTATCTTATTTCATTCCTCTTCCCATCTCGCAACAAGCTTCGATAGTTTTTTCAATTTTAATTCTAGCTGCTTTATTATGGATCACTGAAACAATTCCATTATTCTTAACATCTTTAGTAATAACGATATTAATTGCAATTTTTGGAATTTTTACATTCAAAGAAACAGTAATAAGATTTGCAGATCCTGTCCTTGTTTTAATTTTTGGAGGTTTTCTAATTGCTAGAGCAATGCAAGATGTCTCATTAGACAAAAGAATTGCAAAACAAATTCTAAATAAAATAAAAAATAATAAATATGCTTTGTTAGCATTAATGTTCTTGACAGCTTTCTTATCAATGTGGATTTCCAATACTGCATCTACAGTAATTATGATTCCAATAGCACTTGGTATAATGCATAAGTTTAAAGGAAAAATGAGTAATTTTAGTAAAGCAATAGTTTTAGGCATTGCATATAGTGCAAATATTGGAGGGATAGGAACAATTATAGGGACACCACCAAATGCAATAACTGTATCAAATTTGTTACAAATTTCAAATATTCACGTTACTTTTCTTGAATGGATCAAATCAGCAGTCCCAGTAGTTTTATTAATAATCCCCTTAGCTTGGTTATTATTATTAAAGTTGTTTCCATTTCCATCTTTAAAAATAGACAAACCAATTAATATTGGGAGATTAACTAAAGAACAAAAGCTCTTTTCAATTGTATTTTTATTAACTGTGTTGCTTTGGCTTACAACTTCACTTCATGGATTATCTAGTTCATTAATAGCTTTAATGTCAGCAACTTTTTTATTTTTAATTAAACTATTGAAAATAGAAGATTTGAATAAAATAAATTATCAGATTTTAATTTTATTAGGAGGGGGAATTTTATTAGGAAGTGCAATATTCTCTTCTGGACTATCAGAGTTTTTTGCTAATAATTTAGGATCTTTACTTAAAGGTTATCCTATTTTTGTTATTATAGCAGGTGTAGCTACATTCTCAATTGCTCTAGGAGCATTAGCATCGAATACAGCAACAGCAGCAATTTTGATTCCAGTAATAATACCTTTAGCAGCGATTCTAAGCTTTTCACCAAAAACACTAGCAATGGTATCTGGAATGGTAGTTTCTTTAGACTTTTTATTACCTGTAGGAACACCACCTAATGCAATTGCATATTCAACAGGAAAAATATCAATAAAAGATATGCTAAAAGCAGGAATACCTCTAACTATAATCTCAATTCTTGTATTATCATTAATAGCAAGATTTTTATGGATGTAAAAAGATTAATTTAACATCCTTTTTTTAGTTTTAAAATTATATTCTCTTTAAGACTACTTATTATAAAAACTTTTTTATTAATTGGAGTAGAGAGAAAATTTAGGGTAGTAATAATGGAATTCCTTCCTTTATTAGATATTCTTTATTACATTTTTTACATATTAAAGATGTTTTATTTTTATTATATACAATATTAGATTTACATATTGGACAGGCTAACAAATCATATAGTTCTTTAGATATTGGATCTTTCATAATTATAATGAGGATAAATCATTATTAAATATTATTCTTTCATTATTCCTAATAAGAAGAAGATTACTCTATCAGCTACTTTGACTAAATCTTTTTCAGTTTGCCCTTGTAAAACTACACAACTATCTTTAACAAATACTTTATTTACATCTCCCAATTGTAATTTAACAATTCCTATACTTTCATTCAGATCATAATCACAATTATACTTATTTTCTTCATATTTTACTGGGATGCTATAAAATCTTTCTATTAAATTATTAAATTCCAATCCTGCTACTGTTGTTAATCCAGTTAAATTTTTATCTTCAATA
The DNA here is from genome assembly GCA_964444465.1 of Candidatus Woesearchaeota archaeon. Classification (GTDB taxonomy): domain Archaea; phylum Nanobdellota; class Nanobdellia; order SCGC-AAA011-G17; family JACPNG01; genus JACPNE01. Next base: position 46,568 of record CAYUGZ010000001.1, read on the forward strand.
TGTAAAAACAATTCTTTTTTAGTTAATAATGAGTCTCTAACATCTCCTTCAATTTTTATATTTTCTAAGCTTTGAGGATCGTGTCTTGTGTTTATTTGAGTTGGATTAGTATTATCATTAATGTAAACTGTTGTTAGATATCCTTCATAACCTCCATGTCTAACCCTAGTTACTTCATACTCTCCATATTTATATGTTCCTGGAGCAGAATCAAAGAATGTACAACTTGATATTAAAAATAAACTGAAAATTAATAATATTAATACTTTTTTCATTGTATTATTCCTAATTCAGTTAAAGCAATCTTATTTGTTAACATTACTATAGATTGTTGTGACCCTTCAACTTTTATACAAGTATTTTTAGTTGTTATCTTTGTTTCATTTGAAAATTTAAATTCTATTACCCCTATATTATCAGTTGCATTTTCACATGTTCTAATTGGAAGATTTTCACACCCTTGTCCATCTTCTGAACAAGAGGTAACATAATTAGTTCCAAAATTAATAAATCTAGTAAATTCTTGTGCAGCAGGATGTAAACTTTCATTTGGATGTAAACTTAAATAAATTTTGTCTAAATAATTTAGATTATTTCTTTTAAAATCAATTTCTGGATTAAAATATTCTAGTTCTCTAGGTCCAAAGTAAAATGAAACAGGATTTTCTTCTATATATGTTAACCATCCTTGTTGTGTTTGTATGAATTTATGACCATTATAATCATAAAAATTAGATTCCCCTGATCTACTATGTTGTGTATTACTATAACCAAATATACTAAAAACCATAGTTCCTATGATAAACAATCCAATAAATCCAGTTAAAATTTTTTTATTTTTATAAAATGCAATTCTTTCTTTTCTTATTATTGAAGATTTCATTGATAATATTTAACATATTGTGTTTAAAAATTTTACCTTTAGAATAAAGTTGGAGTGATATACACCTCAACAAAAGCGGCTATAACTAGTATTGCTACTGCTAATAACGTTAGATCTATAGAATCAATTAAAACATGCCTAAATTCTTTACTTTCAATATTATGTTTTATTATTGCTACAGAGATTAAGCCTCCTGCTAATCCACCTATAAAATAAGCTAATATCTCAAATGTACCGTGAGTCATGTATCTTAAAGTCCCAATTGAAAATAATTGGAAGTAACTAGCAACATTTGCTAAACCAAAACTAGTAGCTAGCTCACTTAGATTTTTTCTAATGAATATTCCAATAGCACTTGCAATAACTGAAGCGTTCCATGTTAAAATAAAAATTGCTCCTGCTCCATAAAAGAAAGAAAAGAATATACTAAATAATAAAACTTTAAAATTATTTGATAATATTTGCATATAAAAATCTTGATAGATTGTTGCACTTGCAGATATTTCAGTTCTTAAGATTTGAGCGTTTATTGATTCTATTGTTTTAACTTGGGTAGAAAATAATGTATTAACTAATTCTTCTGGAAGGAATGTGTACCATAAAGAAAATGCAATTGTTATTCCCATAAATAAAAACATAAAAAATGCTAATGCTCTACTATGTGCTTTTAATAAACTAACTTCATCTTTTATTCGCAAATCTTTTTTTTCTTCAAATTTAATTGTTTTATACATTAAAGGAACTGTAGCTAAAACTGTTAAAAAAACAACAATTAAACTAGATTGATCTTTGAAGATCCATAATGCTAAGATAACCGCAATAGATGAATATAAAACACCAAAAAAGAAAAGTTCCCAAAATTTTTTCTCTGCTTTGACAGGACCTATCAATGACTCCAATACCATTATAATTAATTGTGTATCTTTATTTATATATGTTTTGTTAATATTAAGCATTAAATTTAAAAACAATCAAATTATATTATTAGAAAAGATAAGAGGTGATAAATATGGCTTTAATTATGTTTACAGGTAAAGAGTGTCCACACTGTCATGAGATGGATCCATTAATTAAGAAGTTAGAAAAAGAGACAAAAGTTAAAGTAAAAGTACTGGAAGTGTGGCATAGTGAAACAAATAAACAAAAAATGGAAGCATTAGATAATGGAAAGTGTGGCGGTGTTCCTTTTTTCTTTAATGAAGAAACTAAAAAATGGATATGTGGTTCTGTTAGCTATGAAGAACTAAAGAAATGGGCTTCTAAATAAAATGCCTAAAGAAGTTATACATCAATTTAATGTAGAATTTCTAAGTGTATTAGATGAGAAAGGAAAAGTTGATTCTAAATTAATGCCTAAATTAAGTGGTGAAGAGATTAAAAAAATGTTTGAGTTAATGAAATTAACAAGAATATTTGATGATAAAGTTCTAAAATTACAAAGAGAAGGAAGAATGGGGACTTATGCTTCCTGTTTAGGACAAGAAGCAGCACATATTGGGAGTGCTTTTGCTTTAGGAAAAGAAGATTTTGTTTTTCCAAGTTTTAGAGAACAAGGGGTTTATCTATCAAGAAACATTCCAATAGAACAATTTTTAGCTTATTGGAAAGGTGATGAAAGAGGCATGAAATTTACTAAAGATGCTAACATTTTTACGGTTTCTATTCCTGTTGGTTCACACATGTTACATGCAATGGGTTATGCTTGGGCTTGTAAAATAAAAAAAGAATCAAATGTTGTTATAACTTATTTTGGAGATGGGGCAACATCAGAAGGAGATTTTCATGAAGCTATGAATTTTGCTTCTGTATTTGAAGTTCCTTTAGTTTTCATCTGTCAAAATAATCAATATGCTATCTCTCTTCCTGTTAACAAACAAACTAAGGCTGAAACAATAGCACAAAAAGCAATTGCTTATGGGATGTATGGGATAAGAGTTGATGGTAATGATGTTTTTGCAATGTATAAAGCAACAAAAGAAGCTTTAGAAAGAGCAAGGAAAGGCAAACCAACTTTAATTGAAGCTTTAACTTATAGAAGAGGAGATCATACAACTTCAGATGATGCTAAAAAATATAGATCAGATAGAGAAGTTAATTTATGGAAGAAAAAAGATCCTATTGATAGATTAAGAAATTATATGTCTAGTAAAAAATTGTGGGCTCAAGATTATGAAGATGAATTAGATAAAAAATTTAATGAAGAGATAGACAAAGCTGTCGAAAAAATGGAATCTTTAGAAGATCCGAAAAGAGAAGAGATATTCAATTATATGTATTCAGAATTAACTGATAATCTAAAAGAACAAAAAGATGAAAAATGAAAGCTAATTTAGTTCAAGCAATAAATATGGCGTTAAGCCAAGAGATGGAGAAAGATAAATCTATTGTTCTATTAGGGGAAGATGTGGGAATAGATGGAGGGGTTTTTAGGGTTACAGAAGGATTGTTCCAAAAATATAAAGATAGAGTTTTTGATACCCCTTTAGCTGAATCAGGAATTGTTGGATCATCTATAGGGCTAGCATTGAATGGATTAAAACCTATTCCAGAAATTCAATTTGAAGGATTTTTAATGCCAGCTTTAGATCAAATAATAAGTCATGCTTCTAGAATTAGAAATAGATCAAGAGGAATGTTTAATGTTCCACTTGTAATAAGAAGTCCTTTTGGTGGAGGTATTAAAGCATTAGAACATCATTCAGATTCTCCTGAAACTTATTTTGTACACACTCCTGGACTAAAAGTTGTTATTCCTTCTAGACCTTATGATGCTAAAGGATTGTTAATAAGTGCAATAAGAGATCCAGATCCAGTTATCTTTTTTGAACCTAAGAAAATTTATAGAGCATTTAAAGAAGAAGTTCCAGAAAAAGAGTATACAATCCCATTAGGAAAAGCAAATATAATAAAACAAGGAGAAGATTTAACAATCATAACTTATGGTTCATGGGTTAGAGAAACACTAAAATCAATTGAAGGATCCAAATATAATATAGAAGTTATTGATTTAAGAACATTAAAACCATTAGACACTAAAACTATTTTAAATTCTGTTTCTAGGACAGGAAGATGTGTTATTGTACATGAAGCCCCTAAGACTTTAGGTTTAGCGTCTGAGATAATAGCGTTAATAAACGAAAAAGAATTATTGAGTTTAGAAGCACCTATTCAAAGAGTAACTGGATATGATATTGTAGTTCCTCTTCCTAAATTAGAAAAATACTACATGCCAAATAGTGATAGAATAAAAAAAGCTATAGATAAAGTTATGAGTTTTTAGATAGGTTGTAAATCTTTTTTATAAAATGCAGCATCAACTTTTTCAATATACTCTTCACGTTCTTCACTAGGGAGCCTTTCAATTTCACCATAAGCATGTTCAATATCACCTTCAGAAAAATTTTCTCCATTTTTGAAAAGTTGGATGATATCATCTAGATGAGCTCTTATTGATTCAGGGGATTGCGTTTCCATTTTCTTAATTTCTTGTGTTAGAACTGATTTTATCGATATAATATCTAATATTTTATATTATATAAATGTGTTTAATCAAAATAAAATTAGAATAAATTTAAAACATAGCTAAAAATTTTATGTTGAGATCATTAAAATCATCATAACATTTTTTATCACTAAATCTTTGAAAACATTTTATATTTCCACCACTATCTAAATCAAATACAACATCAAATTCAGAATTAAATATATCTACTTCTACTTTAAACAATTCATTTTCCTTAAATGATCTTTGGACATCCCCATCTATATCATTATTGATTAGATAATCAAATACTATTATTTCAGCATTTTTCATAATTTTATTATTATCTTCTTTAGAAGAAAGTATACTATTAATTAAAATTTCAGAAATATCCATTCCAGTAATGGTTTCTAATCCACTATCTGCTTCTAAACTCCTTGGATTTTGTAAGAACCAAAAAAAACCTAATACAAAAACTATAGTTATCATTGTGGTTACATAATGTCTTTTAAAATCAGGCATGTTTAAGATAACATTTTTATACTTAAAAAAGTTTTTATTGTATAGCATTAGGTGTGAGGGAATGAATTTGGAAAATAGATTAGAAGTGATAGATTTAGGAAATGTATCTTATGAAGAAGCATGGGAAATACAAAAAAAAGAACTTCAAAGAAGGATAGATGAAGAAACATCAGATACCTTAATTTTAGTGGAACATCCCCCTACAATCACTTTTGGAATTAGTAATTCTAATTGGAATAAACTGAAAGTAGACACAAGTGAATTAAAAAAATACAATATTGCTTTTCATGAAAGAACAGAGAGGGGAGGAGGTGCAGCTTTTTTGGGTCCTGGTCAAATAGTTGGATACACAATAATGAAATGGAGACAGCCGGGCATACGCAAACTTATGGTTTCTTTTGAAGAAGTTATGATAAAAACAGCTGAAGATTTTGATATTCCAATCACAAGAGTAGATACTATGAACCCAACAACAGATAAACCTTATAGGGCAACATGGTTTAAACAAGATGGTAAGTACAAAGTTCTTTGTACTAAGGGTATAGGAACTGAAACTAGAGGCGAATGGATCTATACACATCATGGATTTGCATTAAATGTTAATAATTCTCACGATATTCCTTATACTGAATTGATAGATCCTTGTGGATTTCCAGTAAGTGAAACTTCACCTATAAGTATGCAAACAATTTTAGGTAGAGAATTATATTTACAACAAGTTAAAGATAGATTAGTTGATAGATTTTCTGAGGTATTTAATAAAAAAGAGGTAGATTATGGTGGCATACGAGTTTAAGTTTCCAGATGTTGGAGAAGGAATAAGTGAAGGTGAATTAGTAGAATGGGTAGTTAAAGAAGGAGAGATAGTTAAAGAACATGATCCAATAGCTAAGATTGAGACTGATAAAGCTGTTGTTGATATCCCAAGTCCTAAGTCTGGTAAGATTTTAAAATTGAATTTTAAAGAAGGAGAAACTGTTAAAGTTGGAGAGATATTGGCTGTAATCGGTGAAGAAAGAGAAGAAGTTAAAGAAACTAAAGAAGAAAAGAAAGAAGTAAAAGAAGAAAAAAGAAAAACTACTTCTGTTGTTGGAAATTTAGAAGAATCAGATGAAGAATTTATTGTTAAAGAAACAAAGAATGAATCAAAAGAAAAAAAGAAAATTTTAGCAACTCCTGCTATAAGAAAATTAGCTAAAGAATTAAATGTTGATATTTCTACTTTAGAAGGAACAGGTGAAAATAGAAGAATTTTAGAAGAAGATGTAAAAAAAGCATCTAAAGGGGAAGTTCCAGTAGAGATTGAAGAAAAAAAAGAAATTAAAGTCACAAAAAAATATGATTTATATGGATATGTAGATAGAATTCCATTAAAAGGAATAAGAAAAACTATTGCAGATAACATGATGAAGGCTGTTAATGAAGCTGCCCATGTTACTTCTATGGATGAAGTAGACATCACTGAACTAAATGATATAAGAAAAGTACAAAAAGAAGTTGCAGAGAAAAAAGGAATTAAACTAACTTTCTTGCCTTATATAATAAAATCATTAATACATGCATTAAAATCTTACCCTATAGTTAACTCTTCAATCCAAGGAGAAGAGATTATAATAAAAAAATATTATAATTTTGGAATTGCAGTTGATACAGAAAATGGTTTGATCGTTCCTGTAGTAAAAGGGGTTGATCAAAAAGGAATTTTAGATTTGGCTAAAGAAATAAAAGAATTAGCTGATAAAACAAAAGAGAGAAAAGTTGATTTAGGAGATCTAAAAGGAAGTACATTTACAATAACAAATTATGGAAGTATTGGTGGGAATTATGGCACACCAATTGTTAATTATCCTGAGGCAGCTATTTTAGGATTAGGGAGAGCAAAAGATCTTCCTAGAGTGATAGATGGAAAGATAGAAATAAGAAAAATCCTACCAATCTCTGTTACGTTTGATCATAGAATATTTGATGGAGCAACAACCTCCAGATTTATGAATGAACTTAAAAAATATTTAGAAGATCCTAGTTTATTAATTGTTGAGGATTAATTATTTAGAAATTGGAGTTATTCTACTTTTTTTATCTTTAATTATGTAATCTTTTATAATAACATATCCACTATTCTCTGTATCCATAACTTTTTCAGTGTCTAAAACTTCAAATCTTTTTTTGAACATAGGACCATCAACAACAAATGTGTCTGCATATCCTCCTTCAAATCCAACATGAAATCCATATTTAATAGAATCTTTTTTTAGTTCTTCAAAGTTTTCTTTAGTTAATTTTTCACCAAGCCATTTACTCATTCCATCTGAAGCTACTTGAGTTATCACAACTTCATAATTGTCTTTTATTAATTTTCTCATTAAAGATTCATGGTCGTCATCTTTATGGGAAGCAAATACTTCAATACCTAATGGAAATAGAGTATCTCTAATAACTTTTAGTTGAGTTTCTTGTAATCCTATACCTCCTAAAACAACAGCGTCTACTGGATTTTTAGTTACAACTTCTTTAACAATATCCGCTTCTTTTTGAGGATCGGCTACATCACAATCAACTAAGATATGACTATAACCTAAAATTTTAGCAATTTCTTTTGTATGCTCTACTGTAGCAAAATGAAATAAGTAACAGTCTGTTCTACTTGGTTTAACAGATAATAAATATTTAATGTTCCAACCTTTCTGTTTTGCTAATTGGACTGCATTAATTGAATCCTTTCCACCACTAAACAATATTGCAATATTCATATAATCTATTAAGAATAAAAATCTTTTTAAATATTTTGATAATTTATTTTTGATGGAAGAGGAAGAATTTGTTGAAGAAACAGTTGAAAACGAAGATAAACAAGACGTAGATGTGTATTCTGAGGAAGGAAGAGAAGAGTCTATTGAAGATGATGAGATAGATGAAGTAGAACAAGGATTTATGCAAGGTTATGAAGCAGGAGATAGATTAGCTAAATGTTCTTTATGTTTGAAACCTTTAGCAGATGATTTTGTTGAAGAAGAACTTAAGGATGAGCTTTATAGATTTTGTAGTGAAGAACATGCAGAAACATATAAAAGAAAGTTAGAAAAAAAATAATTATTTTTTTCTTTTTATAATTATAAAAGTAATAATAACCAAAAGAAAAACTATTCCTAAAATTAATAATCCATTATTAGATTGAGGTTGAGTGTTTTTTATTACTAATATCTCTTCATTTTCATTAACATTGTTTTCTATGGTTTTAATCTCTTCAACTTTTTGAGTTTCTTGTATTATTTCTTCTTTTTGAGCAAAACATAAATTATTATTACAATCACTCTCACATTCACAATCATTGTCCTCACAGTCTCTTTCTATTTCTAGTCTAGCATCATTCCTATCTACACTTTTAACCTCTACATAAACTCCATTGACTAACTTTTCACCTTCATTATCTTCAACTATAGCTTTTTCGTTATTTACACAAACTATCACTTTTTCATCGTCTTCATTAATGTTAACTAAAGTGACGTTTTTATCTCTTATTACAAAACTTTCACCAATATCTAAATTAATGGTTTCAGTGGTAGCACTAACTAAAGAGCTCATCAATATTATCATTAATATGTACTTTATCATGTCTAGAATACATAAGAGAAAAATATATAAGATTAATCATTGATTTTTTTCACAATAAGTTTACCTTTATCTATACTAATTGTGACTTCATCATCATCTTTAAATCCAGTTGTTTTAGTTATTATTTCGGGAAGTCTTATCTTGCCAGTTTTTATGTTTAAGTTAGTTATAATTTCTTTTCCATTATCTATCTCTTTTAATACATCATTATAGTCTTTAGTTGTTTTAGAAGATTTAAATTTTTTAGTTTTTTCATATAAAAATTCAGCTATTGATTTCGGAATATTTTTTCCAGTTGCTTTTGTTATCCCTTCTAATCCAGGGGATAAATTTACTTCTATTACCATTGGTTTTAATCCTTCTAATATATCAATAGCACATATATCTGATTTTATTGCTTTTGCAGCTTTAAGAGATATCTCTTCCATTTCTAGACTAGGAATGAAATTAGATCCAATAGCCCCCATATGGATATTAGCCCTCATCTCTTCAGAAGTAGCTTTTCTTTTCATTGCTCCAATTATTTTGTCTCCTGCTACAATTATTCTAATATCTGTTGCATTTGTTTCTATGTATTCTTCAATGATGTATGGCTGTTTGAATACTTCTAATGTATCTAATATTGAATTAGCAGATTGTAAAGAATCAGCAGACATAACTCCTTTCCCTTGCGTCCCTGAAGATAATTTCATAATAATTGGAAAATTCACTTTTGATAATATCTTTTTTGCACCTTCTACAGTTGCGGCTAAATATGTAGTGGGAATTGGAACTTTATTTTTTTGTAATTCTGCTAATGTTAAAAATTTATCATGTCCAATAGTAAAAGCACTTGGCTGGATAGGCATATAAACTTCTTTATTTAGAGCTTCTGTTAATGTTCTTTGTAATAACAAATATCTATGGGAACCTCTAACATAAATACAGTCATATTTTTCTATAGGATTACCCTCATACAACACATTTAATCCTTTTGAGGTAGCATGAACTTCTATTTTTCTAATGTCTAATCTATCAACTACTTTAAACAGTTCTTTAGCTTCATCTGCTATCTTAGAACTACTTTCTCCTTTAAGACTTATTATTGCTAATTTCATTTTTTGAGTTATCTTTAGAAGGATCTATCAAAAATCCATTTTTTAACACACTCATTCCAATTAATAGAGGATATTTCATATTTTCTCTATTTGATAAATTAAATTCAGATTCTATTACTTTTCCTTTTATTTCGATAGTTGCTTTTACTACTGGACGAACTGCTTTTCCATGCACATTTTTTATTATGGCTGTCTTTATCACTGGGCCTAGTTCAAGTTCTGATGCTAGTTTCATACTAATTGAGTTATGTTGTGCTCCAGTATCTATTTTAGCCAGTATCTCTATTGTAGTTTTACCTTTAATTTTTACTTTTTCTATGACTCCAATTACTATTTTATCCATTCTTTAGCTAATAAAAAAATGGTATTTAAATGTGCCTATTATTGGGTTTTTGTATAATAAAGCTTAAAAGTTCCATATTTTATCTTTGATGTATAATGAAAATAGTTCCTAAAATATGGGGTGAAGAACATTGGATTATCAACAATGAAAAGTATTGCGGTAAAAAATTAATATTAAAAAAAGGATTTAGAGGAAGTATGCACAAACATAAAATTAAGGAAGAAACATTTTACATTCAATCTGGAAGAGTATTAATGGAATTAGAAGATAAAAAATGGATAATGCAGAAAGGAGAGATACAACATTTAACTCCAGGAGATTGGCATAGATTTACTGGATTAGAAGATTCTGAAATGTTCGAATTTTCAACACAACATCAAGATGAAGATACTTACAGAAAAACAGAGAGTGAAAAAATAAATTTAGATGAATTAAGATTATGAAAGAAAATTTGATTAAGATTATGAATAAATTTAAAGAAAAAAAAGTTTTAGTAGTTGGAGATATAATTTTAGATAAATATGTATTTGGAAATGTTTCTAGGGTTTCTCCTGAAGCACCTATTCCATTAGTAGATGTAGGATGGGAAAATTATGTTCCTGGTGGAGCAGCTAATGCGGCTAATAATCTAGCAAGTTTAGGCGTTAAAGTTTCTATAATTGGGGTGATAGGAGAAGATGCTCATGCTGAAATATTATTAAATAAATTAAATTCTAGAAGAATTAAAACAGATTTGTTAATTAAAGATGAGAATAGAAGGACTATATTGAAAGAAAGAGTAGTTGCTAATAATCAACAGTTATTAAGAATAGATTATGATGTTAAAGATACAATAAATAAAGAGATTGAAGAAGAAGTTATTAGAAAAATAACACAAATAATTCCCGAAATTGATTCTGTAATAGTTTCAGATTATGGAAAAGGATTAATTAACAAAAAAGTGATGGATGAATTAATTAAGTTATGTAAGGATAATCAAAAATATTTAGTTGTAGATCCCAAACCAGAGAATAAAGAGTTGTATAAAGGAGTTAATTTAATCACTCCAAATTATGAGGAAGCAAGTCAAATGGCAGAGGTTTTTGGTAAAGAAGAAGATAATATTGATAAAGTTGGAAATAAATTGAGAGATAAGTTTAATTCTGATTTATTAATCACAAGAGGGCCAAGAGGAATGACTTTATTTAGTGATGAGGTTAAACATTTCCCAACTAAAGCTAGAGAGGTTTATGATGTTTCTGGAGCGGGAGATACAGTAATAGCTACTTTAACTTTAGCTTTATCATCTGGTGCGAATATGGAAGAGTCAATTACATTAGCTAATTATGCTGCAGGAATAGTTGTAAATAAATTTGGTACTTCTACAGCTACCACTATCGAAATTGAAAAAGCAATGAAAAATGATAGATAAAATTAAATCTAGAGAAGAAATTTCTAAATTAGTAGATGAATTAAAATTTAAAGGAAAGATTATAGTTACAATAAATGGAAGTTTTGATATATTGCATTTAGGACATTTACATATTTTAGAAGAAGCTAAGCAACAAGGAGATATATTAATAATTGGTGTTAATTCTGATAATTCAGTTAGAGAATGGAAAAAATTAATGAATAATAAAGATTGGAGTAAAAGACCTTATAATAATGAAAAAAATAGAACAGAATTATTAACAGGATTTGAATGTGTAGACTTTGTTACAATCTTTAATGAAGTAGATTGTTTGAAATTTGTTGAATCTATCAAACCTAATGTGCATGTTAATGGATCGGAATATGGTGAAGACTGTATAGAATCTTCATTAGTGAAAAAGTATGGTGGAAAGATACATATCATAAAATTAAAAGAAGAGTTGTCTACTTCAAATTTAGTTGAGAAAATAAAAAATGAATAAAGCAATTTTTCTTGATAGAGATGATACAATAAATGTAGATAAGATAGATGTTTATAAAATAGAAGACTTTGAATTAAAACCAAATGTCATTGAAGCATTAAAATTGTTTATTGATAAAGAATACAAGCTAATAATCATAACAAACCAATCAGGAATTGGTAGAAGTGTATTTACAAAAGAAGATTATTATAAATTTACAGAGTATTTAGTTTCTAAATTAAAAGAGGAAGAGATAGAGTTTACAGGAATTTACTTTTGCCCACATAAATCTGGAGAAAATTGTGATTGTAGAAAACCAAGTCCTGGAAATATTTTAAAAGGAGCTAAAGAGCATAATATAAATCTAAAACAAAGTTGGATGATTGGAGATAAATTATCTGATGTTGAAGCTGGTAGAAATGCAGGATGTAGAACTATACTCTTAGGAATGAAAGATAAAGAGGTATTAGCAAATTATATAACTAAAGATTTGTTAGATGCTGCTAATTTTATAATTGAGAATAGTTAAGCTTAAATATTTTATATTCTTAAAAGATTATTATGAATAATCTAAGTTTAGATTACAATAAATTATTTCTTTTTATTGTAGTATTGTTAATAATCATATTTTCTTTTGTGTTAATACAACCATTCATAACTGCAATATTAACTGCTTTTGTGTTGACTTATATTCTATATCCATTATATGAAAAATCTGAAAAAATTATCAAAAATAAATCATTAAGATCTTTTGTTTTAATATCTATAATAACAATTTTAACTTTAATCTTTTTATCATTCATCACAAATTTATTGATAAATGAATCAGTTACATTATATCACAATTTTAAGAATGCAGATATAAAAGAATTGTCTGATTTGTTATCAGGAGTGGTGGGAGAAAATATTGATTTAAATTTATACTTTAAAGAAATAGTCAATAGGGGATTAAACTTTTTTTTAACATCTTTATCTGATATTGCTTTAACTATCCCTCAAAAAACAATTAGTCTATTCATTATACTTTTTACAATGTATTATTTGTTTAAAGAAGGAGAGAGTTTAGTTGATAAGTTTAAAGAAAATTTACCATTGAAAAAAAATCATAGTGAAAATATAATCAATAAATTTAATGAGTTTATGCAGGCAACAATTTATGGGATTATTGTAACCTCAATAGTACAAGGGATAATTGGAGCTATAGGGTTGTTTATATTTGGAGTTGAGAATCCTATAATTTGGGGATTAGTTATGACTGTGGCCTCTATGTTTCCTTATTTTGGAGCATCTTTAGTTTGGCTTCCAGCTGCATTGATTAAATTGTTTAGTGGAGATTATTTTAATGGAGTTGGATTAATAATTTATGGTGTATTAATAATAAGTTTAATAGATAATTTATTAAGACCTAAATTAATAAGTAATAGAACAAGAATACACCCCATATTTGTGTTATTGGGGGTATTAGGTGGATTAAAGTTATTTGGATTCATAGGATTGATTTTAGGTCCTGTTTTATTGGGTGTGTTATTAGCAGTAATGAGAATATATAATCTTGAAACTGAGAAGTATAGGAAAAGTTGATATGAATATAAAATCTATGATAAGAACAATTCCAAATTTTCCGAAAGAAGGAATTATGTTTAGAGATGTAACAACTTTACTAAAAGATCCTATTGGATTTAATTATGTTATAGACCAATTTGTGAAAAGATATGAAAATGAGAAATTTGATTATATTGTTGGAATTGAGAGTAGAGGTTTTATTTTAGGTGGAGCTATAGCTCATAAATTAAACAAAGGATTTATTCCAATTAGAAAACCTGGAAAACTTCCTTCTGATGTAGATTCTATTGAATATGAATTAGAATATGGGGTAGATAAATTAGAGATACATCTAGATGCTTTAAAGGAAGGAGAGAGAGTTATATTAATAGATGATTTATTAGCAACTGGGGGAACAGCAAAAGCTTCAATAGAATTAATAGAGAAAAGAGGAGCTAAAGTAGTTGAATTTGGATGTGTTATTGAGCTACCAGATTTAAAAGGAAGAGAGAGACTAAATGGCCATTCAATCTATAAAATGGTAGATTTTGAAGGAGAATAATTCTTTTGTAATACTTCTTTTATCCCATATAAATTTAAAAATTGTAATTTGCAATTTTTATTTCAATGAAAATCGGGATTATTGGGATGGGATTTGTAGGTGGAGCAACCAAACATGTATTTGAAAAAGTTCATGAAGTACTTCCTTATGATAAATTTAAATCACCTTACAATACATCTAAACATTTAGAAATAATTGCTAAGGAAGCAAAAGCTATTTTTATTTGTGTTCCTACTCCTATGAAAAAAAGTGGGGAGATTGATTACTCTCCAATACATGATGCTATTCGATCTCTTCAAGATAAAGTTGAGGAATCAAAGATAGATACTAATAATATCCTTATTGTTATCAAATCTACTACTGTTTCAGGATCAACAGATAAACTTGATAAAAAATATCCTTTTAGATTTGCAGTTAATCCTGAATTTTTACGTGAAAAAACTGCAATAGAAGATATGGAGAATACAGATAGAATAGTTTTAGGAGTAGGAGATAGTGATGGAGAGAGGATATTAAGAGAAATTTATGAACCAATCTTTCCTGAAGCTAATTATGCTTTTGTTAATAGAAAAACAGCTGAAATGATTAAATATGCAGCAAATGTTACTCTGACTGGACAAATAGTAATTGCTAATATTATCTGTAAGATATGTGAAATGCAAGATATTGATTATTCAATTTTAAGAAAAGAGATTTTGAGAGATAAAAGGATAGGAACTAATACAGAAGTTCCAGGTCCAGATGGGGATTATGGATTTGGAGGAAAATGTTTTCCTAAAGATCTTCGAGCATTAACATTTCTTTCAAGAGAGATAGGTGCACCATTTCATCTCCTTGAAGAATTATGGAGATCAAATTTAGATTTAAGAAAAGAAAAAGATTGGGAAGAGATTTTAGGGGCTACTTCAAAAAATAGTTTTGATTAAATGAAAGTTTTAGTTACTGGTGGGGCAGGGTATATAGGGAGTCATGCAGTTAAAGAATTAGTAAAAGATCATGAAGTTATAGTCTATGATAGTTTAGAATTGGGAAACAAAGAATTTATAGATGAAAAAGCTTTGTTTATACAAGGGGGTTTATCAGATACGGAAAAACTTGATTCTTTATTTAAAGAAAATAACATAGATATTGTTATGCACTTTGCTAATTATGCTCTTGTAGGAGAATCTGTTGAAAATCCAAGTAAATATTTTGAAAATAATTTAGTTAATGGACTTAATTTATTAGATTCTATGGTCAAAAATAATATAAATAAAATTATTTTCTCTTCTTCATGTGCAGTTTATGGTTCCCCTAAAGAAATTCCAATAGTTGAAAAGCATACATTAAATCCTATCAATTCTTATGGAGAATCAAAAATGGTTTTTGAGAGAGTATTAAGATATTATGATACTGCTTATAATTTAAAATCTATATCTTTAAGATACTTTAATGTTGGAGGGGCTTCTTTAGATAATAGTATAGGCGAAAAACACCAAAATGAAACACATTTAATTCCAATTATACTAGATGTGGCTTTAGATAAAAGAGAGAACATAAAAATATTTGGAGATGACTATGATACTAAAGATGGGACATGTATTAGAGACTTTGTCCATGTTGTTGATATAGCTAAAGCCCATTTAGATGCTTTAAATTATTTAGAAAAAAATATGAAAACTAAATCTTATAATGTTGGAACAGGACAAGGTTATAGTGTTAAAGAAGTAATAGATTTGTGCAAACAGATTACAAAAAAAGAGATTAATGTTGTTGTAGATAAAAGAAGAGAGGGAGATCCTTCAATGTTAGTTGCAGATCCTAAAAGATTTAAAGAAGAAGTAGGGTGGAAAGAACAATTTAATATTAATGAGATGATAGAACATGCTTGGAATTGGCATCAAAAAATAAATTAACGCTTTTTCTTTAAAGCTGTAACTAATTTTTGATCCATATCAAGTATTCTTCTTTCTAGGATAAATATTCTTCTTAATGCATATATCATTCCAGCCACTGCACCTAAAAGAATATATAAAATTAAAACTATTTGTTGTTCAAGAGCCATTAAATCACCTCTTTAAAATATATATTACTCTACTATAAAAAGGTTATGTTCAAATTATTTATTAAACAATTTTTCAGCTATAGCTGCAAAAGCAGGTCTTGTTATAAAAACCCCGATTGAAGTTCCTATTATAGTTATAACTGCAAATCCTCTTACTAATCCTGCACCAGCATTCCATAATGGAAGCATTGTTGCAATAGTTGTTGCATATGCACCCATTATAATAAAAAATGCTCTTTTGATCCTTTCAGACCAATTTAGATTTTGGGATTCTCCGGATATAATCTCATCTGCTATGATTATCTGATGATCAACCCCTGTTCCAATTGCAGCTATTATTCCCGCAATTGCAACTACATCAAGATTCCATTTAATTAAAGAAGCTATTCCTAATATTATTAATAATTCACTTAAACTAGTTATTAACATAGGAATCAAAATTTTAATTCTTCTATACTTAAAATAAACAACACTAATAACAGCTAATAATGCAACAAATCCAACCAAAAATGCATTTTTTATAAAATTATTTCCAAGTATTGGAGAGATATTATCTAATTTAGCAATTTCTATTTTGAATGGTAATGATCCTGTTATTAGAACTGTTTGAAGTTCATTCATTCTTTTTGAAGTGTCCTCTACTGCTAGACTTTCAGTTGATCCATAACCTGGACCACTAATAGAAATTTGATTAGTCTCAACACCCCTTAGATCTGGAGAGATTTGTAAACTAGTTACTAATATATCATCTAAATATAAATCCAATTCTTTTTCTAAATGTCCCCCAGTATCATCTGTTATAATACTTAAATCTTTAGTGACTTCTGCATGCCTTTTAGATGCTTCTTGACTTAATGTTATAGCAAATTGAAATGCACATTGATGTTGTTGATTAAATTGATTACAATAACTTACTGTGGCACAAGTTCCATCATCCCTACAAACAAATGGGAT
This sequence comes from Candidatus Woesearchaeota archaeon, assembly GCA_964444465.1. GTDB lineage: Archaea > Nanobdellota > Nanobdellia > SCGC-AAA011-G17 > JACPNG01 > JACPNE01. Next base: position 63,479 of record CAYUGZ010000001.1, read on the forward strand.
GTCTTTATTACCTCCAACAAAAACTATCTCTTCTCCAATTTTTGCTTCAAATTTCCCTTGTTTAGATATTATCTTTTTTACTTCTTCACTATTTGTTCCTGAAATTTCAATTAAAACTAATTTTTCATCACCTACATTAGCAGATCTTATTTTTATATCTGATAATCCAAAAACATTTAATCTGTTTTCCATAACTTCAATTAAATTTTGGATGTCAGAATCTGATATTTGTTTATCAGATATTGGTTTTATTAATGCCCTTGTTCCTCCTTCTAATTCTAATCCTTTTTTTATATTAGTTGATTGTGCTTTAGAAACAGATATTTTTGGTTGATTATTTGTAGAGTAAGAATATAAAGTTTTAGAAGTTTTTATATTAATACTTTGTTTTGGGAATAAATCATTTATTATTTCATTGAAATCTTCTGTTGTTTTAATTTTTTTGTTGTTTATACTTAATATTTTTTCTCCTCTATTAATGTCTGGCTTTTGTATAGATAAGATAGTAAGATTATCATGAATAAATCCAATGTCTTCTGTTACATTATATTCATATATAGAAACATTTGTTTCAAGTGTTATCTCTTTTGTTGTAGTAAGATACTCTGATATAATATTTTGATAATCTGCTAATGTGTTTATAGGAATGTTGTTAATAGACTCTATCTTTTCTCCTTCACTAAGACCTTGGTGATATTCTAAACTTCCTGATTCTACTTCACTTATTACAATTCCAGAAGCTCCAGGATTTGGATTTATAGCTATTAATGAGATTACTAAAGCCATTACTAATATCCAAATCCTTAAATTAAAAATTTTTTTAGCCATATTCTTTTTTTCTTACATGTTTTAATAATAAATTTGTATTAAGTAAATAAGTCATTATTACATCAATCATTAGTCCAATTATTAAGATTAGAAACATTTCTTTTATAACAAAAGAATTTGTAATAAAATAACCTGCTGTTAAAGCAGCTATTGTTGTAAAAGTCATTGTTAGTCCTGTTTTAATAGAATTTAAAATCCTATTTTCTACACTTTCTTCTCTTCTTTTTATCATTCTTGTAGTTAGAAGAACATCTGTGTCTATAGAATAACCCATTAATAATAATATTGCGGCAATTCCTGCTGTTGAGATTCTTAATCCTATTAGATCTACTACTGCAATTGTTACTATCATATCAGCAAATGCAGCCAATATAACTGCTATAGATGGAATTAATGCCCTATATATTGCAAATACTACAATACTCATCAAAATAAAAGCAATAAGAATAGCTGAAATCATTTGTTTATAGAATGCTTGTCCTAATGTTGAACCAGTTTCTTCTATAGAATAATTTTCATTTGTTATCTTTATGTTAGTTATACTTTCTAAAATTGGTTTTAGTTCATCATTAGTTAGATCCGAACTTTCTATAATCAATCCTACTTGTTTATTAGTTCCAAATTGAGTAGATTGTCTAATAATAACATCTTTATTTGTTTGTTGCTCTATTTGTTTTTCTAAGTTTGGAAATTCTTTAGTTGTTTGGAGAGTAGCACTAATTCCTCCTTGTAATGTAACATCTTTATACACAAAATCTCCTGTTTTAAAATATAAATTAGAGACTATAAACAAACTTAAAATAATTAAGATGATCGGAATAAAGATCAATTTCTTTAAATTTTTAAAATAAAACTCTTTTAGACTCATTATGTTTAATTGTTTATTAACTATTTATAACCTTTTTTATTTAGGAATGACAAGAAATATTTATATAATACATTATTTCATAAAAATTATGAAAAGACTAACAATTGTTTTATTTCTTCTAAGTTTATTATTTATTAGTGCTTGTGTTAAAGAAACAGTAATAAAAGAATCGAGTTTTTGTAAATCTCCTTATTTCGAATATAAAGAAGGTGAATGTTGTTTAGATGAAGGTAATAATTCTATTTGTGATAAAGATGAAGTAAAAGTTCAAGAAACTTTAGTTTTAGAAGAAGAGATTAAAGAACCTGAACCTATTGTTGAAGAGCAAGAAATAGAAGTTGAAGAAGAAGTTAAAGAACCTGAATTAGATGTAGGTGTAGTAGATGAAACAACTTATCAATTGTCTGTTGGAGATACTGTTAAATTTAATGATGTAGAAATAAAATTAATTAGTTTAGATATAGGTGAAAATTTAAATGCAATATTTGATGTTGGTGGAAAAATAACAACAATATTTGGAACAAAAACACAAGATATTGTTGGAGATATAAGCCTTTTTATTGATACAATTATTGGGGCAGGTGATGAAGTTAGTATAAGCATAAATGTAAAAAAATTTGAATTAGAATCAAATAGTTATTTAGTAAAAACAGGAGAAGTTTTAACTATAGCTGGAAAAAAAATAATAATAAGAGAAATTCTTAAAGAGAAAGAGAATCTTATTCTACTTGATATTGATAAAGATCTTAAACAAAGATTATTAGAGGGTAGGACTAAAACATTTGATAATATTAAAATAACTAATGTAAGAGTTTTCTTTAAAGGAACTAAGATAGATAATTATGCTATTTTAGAGGTTAAAGTAGATTAGACATAAAACTTAAATATACATTTTACTCTAAATTTTTGTGAAAAGAGGTAATGTAAACAATCATAGACTAGAGGTTGTTCTATTAGTTTTTTTATTAGCTTTTGGGTTTTTTATGTCTATGAATCATACTTTTACTAGTTTTGCTACTCTACAACATATAAATCCTGATTTGAGTATAGGACTTAATAGAGATTCTTACAAAACTAATGAGATCATAGATGGAAATTTAACCATTAATTTTAATGGGCCTATTAAATTAGATACTAATCTTACCATAAAATTTGGAAGTTTTAGATACAATAAGGATATTGGAGCTGTTTTTTTCCAATTAGGAAAGACTTATGCTAATACTGATGATGAAACTAAAGCAATAAATCCTAGTGATTCTAAAATATTAACTTATAGCCAATTAGGTAAAAAATTAATAGGATTTAGATTACCATTTGGAGTTTCAATTAATTCTATTGATATGGATATATTTAGTGAGGTTGTTGATGGTGGTTATCCTTCTTCATTAACTTTTGATGTAGGGGATAATAATGAAGTAGACTGGAGATATCTAGGAGAAAAGACTGGTCTAAAAAGTGAATTTGTAAAATCAAATACTTTAGATTTAAGTGTTACTCCAGCTACTACCATACTAAATGATTCTAACACTTATCATTGTAGTTTGATAGACTTACCTTCCTCAAGAGATTTTGAGATAAGTGCCAATTATAGGCTTTTTGATGAAGTAAGTACTGGAGGAAATATAACAGCATCTATTCTATCTTATGATTCACTTTCTGATCAAATTTTAGGTGGTGCAAATAAATGTGATTTACCTGAGCCAGGAGTTTCTTTCTCTTTTAATAGTTGTAGTTTAAAATTTTCAGAAGCAATAGAAGGGGAATTTTTAGTTTGTTTACTTAATGAAAATTCTGAAGGGGCTTATAGAATTGCAATTGATTTTAGTAATTCAATTAATTCATTTAAATGTGGTGTAGATTCGACTAGTTGTGAACAACAAACTTTTTTTGATTATTTTATAAAAGTTAGAGGTGCTAATTATAATGTTGTTTTTACTACGCCAATAAAGTTATCTGAAGTTAATGTTTCTACAAATCTTTTTAAAAATTCTATTGAACAAGAGACTAGTTCTTGTAGGATTCCTGATGGCAATTTTTGTATAATTCCTATCTCTGTAAGTTCTAATTCTAAAGGAAAAATAGTACTAACTGACTTGTTAGTTGATATAGGTGGGGTAGAATACAATTTATTTTATGATTTGACAACCATCCCTGGAGTGATATATGAATTAAATAGAAAAGATATCTCAAATGTTTCAATGGGTCTTTCACTTAAACCATTTAACTTTACTTTACAAAATAGATCAGAAATTTTAGAGGTCACTTTAGGAGATGATATAACTAAAAGTAAAAATATTAATTTGTTCGAGTTTGATTCATCTAATCTAAATGATGAAATAAATAGCATTAGAAATGATTTGAATATAACAAAAAATAATAAATTTTTGAAGTATTTCGATTATGATATAGCTCAATCTTTGTTGCAATTAAGTAGATATGAAAGTGAATTAAATTTGTTATCAAATGTTTCTTTAGATAGAGTAGAAAATGAAACTGAAAAACTTAGAAATAAAATAAATTCTTTTAAAAATACTCTTCCTAAATCAATTAAAGAGACTGAAATATTAAAAGATATATTAATCATTTCTCCAAATGATTTAAGTAATATTGTTGATACTAATGATCAAACATCTGTTTATGAACTACAAAATAAAATTGATGTGAATGTAGAGGTTACAATAATAAAAACAACTTTAAATTCTGGAACTGAGATTTCAAAAACTTTAGTGAAAAAAATAATTAAACCAAAAGAAAATTTGGAGAATGTATACATTTATGAAAAGATCCCTAAAAGTATAACAAATGATGTAGATAATCTAAATTTTATTGATGATTTTGAGGTTGTAGAAAGAGATCCATTATTAAGAAAAAAATATTCAAACCTAATCAAAAATAATAATATTGAATTTAGTTATGTGATAGATGGAAAGTTTATTGAAAAAGCATTAAGTTTAAAGACAATTATTGTACCATTAGACATAGAAACAATAATTACCCAAACACCTCAAGAAGAAACACATACTTGTGGGGATGAAATTTGTTCTATTCCTTTTGAAGATGAGATAAGTTGCCCAATAGATTGTGGAGGTAATGGATTTCCTTGGTTATGGCTAATATTTGCAATTATTATATTACTTATTGGTGTAGTATATTTTAATTTTTATAGGGGTAAATTAGATTTTAGAAAATTGACTAAAGGAAAAAACCCATTTAAGAATAAAAATGATCTAGAAAATATTAAGAAATTCATTAAAAATTCATTAAATAAAAATATAGAGAAGAAAAATATATCTAAAACATTACTACAAAAAAAATGGAACAAATCTCAAATAAGATACGCTTTTGAAGATATAGAATGGGAACAAAAATGGGTTCTAATAAAAATAGAAGCTCCAGTTAAAGGACCGAATGTTAAAGTAATTAAAAAATATATTAGAAGATGTAGAAAGTCTAGGATGGAGGATATTAACATAAAGAAAATATTACTACAAAAAGGTTGGACTAATGATCAAATAAATGATGGTTTTAAAAAAGCAGATAGTTGGTTCTAATACATAGAAAAATATATAAGCAGTTTTTGGGTTTTCTTGTTATGCATCGGTAGTTTAATGGCTAGAATCTCGGCCTTCCAAGCCGATGATCCGGGTTCGAATCCCGGCCGGTGCATATTAATTTAAAATGGCTAAAGAGAATATATTAGTATTTTGTGCACATTCAGATGATACAGAGATAGGGTGTGGTGGAACTATATTAAAGTATATAAAAGAAGATAAAAATATAGTTCATACTGTTTTTTCATACGGTGAAAAAAGTCACCCTCATCTAAAAGAAAAAATTGTTGCAAAAAAAAGAGAAAAAGAAACTAATGTTATAGATAAAATTTTAGGAAGAAAAACCATTTTTTTAGGATTGAAAGAAGGTAAATTTAAAGAAGATTCAGAAAAAACAAAGAAAAAAATAATTGAGATTATTAAAAAAAATAAACCAAGTAAAATTTATACTTTATGTTCTTTAGATCCACATCCAGATCACAGAGCAGTTAATAGTTTAGTTATTGAATCAATCGAAGAAATGAAATATAAGGGAGATGTGTATGCATTTGAGGTTTGGAATGTTATTAATGAGAACAAACCAGTTATATATGTTGATATAACTGATACTTTTAAAGAAAAAATAAATCTATTAAAACATTTTAAGAGTCAATGGTTATCTATCTATATTCAATTATTACCAATCATGTTTAGGGCCAGATTACATGGAAATAAAAATAATTGTAAATATGCAGAAAAATTTTATAAATTGAAGTAAATTCTATTTAATTATAATGAACACATATAAAAATCTTTAATTCTTATAATATTTAATGAAAAAAAAGAAGATGAAACTTTTATTTGTTGTAACTGGATTTGGATATGGGGATTCTATAAGAGTTGAAACTATCATAAATGAATTTCTAAAAAAAAATAAATTAAATGATGTTTTAATCTTAGGATATGATAATTCATATAAATATTTTAAAGATAAATTTAAAGTTTTAGAGGTAGAAGGTTATAAATTTCCAGATTATGGGTTAGAGTTTAAGACTCATAGATTTCTTATAAAAAATTATTACTTGCCTTTTTCTTGGGTGTTAACTTGGAGAAAATATAAAGAAACAATAAAATCATTTGATCCAGATTTAATTGTATCTGATTTTGAACCTATGTCTCTCTTTATTGCCAAATCTTTAAAGAAAAAATGTGTTTCTATTTTTGGTTATGATCCTAAAGCTTACAAAAAATATAAAAATAAATCTAAAAGATTAGATATTCAATCTAAGTTTATCGAAAATATCTATAAAAATTCAGCAAAAGTAATCATTCCTTCTTTTAAAAAAAGAAAAAGTTTTTCTAATATTTCTTATGTTTGTCCTATTGTTAGGGAATACAAAAAGAAAAAAAATATTATGAAGAAATTAAATTTGAAAAACCCTCCCATATTAATTATGTTAGGTGGTTCAGATTATGGAATAGACTTAGCTAAGGAAATAATGAAGTTAAATAAAAAATATAAAGAAAACTTTATTGTTTTTGGTGGAACTAAAAAAATAACAAAATCTCATTATATCTTTAAAAATGATTTTCTAGATTATCTTAATGTTTCTAAAGGTGTTATAACTTTAGCTGGGAATCTAACTTTATCTGAGTCTTTATTTATGAAGAAACCAATTTTAGTATTTCCCATAAAAAATCATGTAGAACAACAGTTAAATGCAGAGTTAGTTAAAGATTATGTGATGATTGGAGATGATGTTAAATATTCTTTAGATAAATTTTTACATAATTTAAAAGAACTTCAAAGAAGAATAAATAAAAATAAGATAAAATGTAATGGGGCAGAAGAAACAGTTAGTTTACTATACAAAATAAATAGGGGAAAGAAATGAAGATATTAATAATTTTGTTATTATTAATCCCATTCGTATCTGCTCAATGTGAAGGTTGTGAATATAATGATAAATGTGTTAAAGTTGGAATGCAAAGATTAACCTCTGAATATGGAGAACAGATTTATTGTAGTTCAGATAGAAAGATAGAATCAGCAAAAAATAGTGGAGATTCTTGTTTGTTTGATTATGAATGTAAAAGTTATTTGTGTGATAATGAATGTCTAACTATAGAACAAAAAGGAGATTTTAATTTTGTTTTTTTACTTTATGGATTAATCGGAGTGTTAATTATTTTAGTGGCAATATCTTTAATAAATTCATTTAGGTATAAAAAGAAAAGAAAATCACAAAAAAAAGAGAAAACTCCACTTAAAATTGTGTTAGGAACAAAAAGAAAATCAAAATCATATGACACTTTAGATTCAAATATCCAATCATCTATGGAGAAACTATCTAGTTTATTTAAGAAAAAATGAATTTTGACATAAAAAATCTTTTAGGTATGACTTTAGTTAAGTATAATAAAATAGATATATTCAAATTTTTTCTTATTATCTTAATTCCTAATTTACTTAGACAAGTGTTGTATTATACTACATTTCTTAAAACAAATTCTGTTGACTTTATAGTTAGTTTTGAAACAGTTAAGATCTATAACACCTTTCCATTTTTAGGAGTGTTAGAAGAAATAGTTATAGGTTTAATATTTACATTTTTTTGGTTTAAATTTATAAGATTGAGATTTTTTGCTTATGGATGGATTTCAGATGCAGTAATAGATTACATTTCAGTTATAATTTGGGTTTTATTAGGATCTACACCATTACAACTTTTAGGATTAGGTAGTATAGCTAGATTTTTTATAAGAGAATTATTATTTTCTTATTTCATTTTTGGGGTATTATTCTTTAGATATAGATATAATATTAATAAATTAGTTATAGGATTTACTTCATTTGGAA
>CAYUGZ010000002.1:0-46443 GCA_964444465.1 Candidatus Woesearchaeota archaeon
GGACAGGGGAGTGTACAGACATGAGTGTTTTATTAGCTTCTTTATTCATAAATGCAGGAATAGAAGATGTTAATCTATGTTTTGTAGACACCCAAGGTTATGGAATAGATCATTTAGCTGTTGGTGTTAAAATTGCTGAAGAAGATTTTGAGTTGTGGGACCCAACTTGTAATAGTTGTGAAGGATCAGCCCCAAAAACATCTAAATTTTGGAAGGTTGATTGTTTTGATATACAAGAATATTTGAAAAAACCATTACAAAGATGTCCTGATCAAACTCCATTTAATGAATGTTCTTCTTTAACCGGATACTATTGTGAAGAAGGACAATTAATAGCCAAATGTGAAGAATGTGGTTGTTCTAATGAATCTATTTGTTACAACTCTAGATGTTATAAATGTGAAGAAGGAGTTACATTTATAGAAGGACAATGTATAAAATAATCAATAAATTAAATTTTTTTATAAACTTTTTTCCTATGTTCAACTTCAATAACGAAGATTTTTAATTCATTATCTTTAATATCTATAATCAGTCTATAATCTCCAACACGTAAACTGAAATAAGAAATACCAATTAATCTTTTAATATGGTTATATGGTCTTATTCTACATCTCTCAAGAGAAGAGATAATCCTTTTTCTTATCTCTTTTGGTAGTTTTTTTAATTGTCTTACTGCTCTTTCAGAATAAAGAATAGAATACATCTATAATCCTAATTCTTTTTTTACTTGTTTATGAGTATAAAACTTCCCTTCTTTAAATTCTTTTTCAGCTTGTTTTATCCCTCTTTTAGTTTCTTCAGACAATTCCATTGTATCTTCTATTAAATCCCATATAATCTCCTCATATGTCTCTTTATTGAAAAGTTTTCTTTTATTTAATTCGTTGTGTAATTCTTTACTTATTTGGATAGTAGTTACCATAGTAGACTATAGTTTACCATAGTTTATAAATTTTTTTATTTTGATATAAAAACATTCCTTTCGCCACTATTATGTATCCCTCTCCATTTTCCATTCAAATTGCAAACTGTCTTTCTCTTTCCATTTTCAACATAAGTAAGTGTATTAGGATCTCCTTCTTTAGGAAAATAAGTTGGTTTAGGTTGCATTCCACCACAACCATACAAAAGTAATAATCCAGCTAAAATTATAGGTCTAGCTCTTCTTCCAAAACCACTTAATGATCTACTCTCAATATTGTTATCTTTCATTTTAACCTCTATAAATCTAGATTTATTGTTTATAAACTTTACTATGGAGGGGTAGTTACTTTTTGAGTTTACAAATGATTAGGCTCAAAAATTTATTTTTAGTAAACTCTACAAGTAATGCCTTTCAAAAAGATAATTGATTTATCCATTCTACCTTTCTTCGTATTGCTTTTTTTTACTTCTATAAATAGATAATATCTTCTCTTTTTATTGTGAAAATGTTTAGTATAAATCTATAACTTTATTGTTTTATCTCTTTTTTAATCTTTGCCCATCTAAGGTATCTTCTATAATAAATCCAGAATCTAAAATTTGATCCCTTACATCATCAGCTTTTTTCCAATCCTTATTTTTTCTTGCTTTTTCTCTTTCTTTCACCATTCGTTGAACTTTTCTCGGAATTTTCATTTCTTCTTTTTTAAGAATATCAAGTCCTAGTACTCTGTCCATTTCCTTAATAGTTTGATATTTTCCTTTAGCTTTTTCATCCCTCAACAAACCCCAAAGCACAGCCAATGCTTTAGGTGTGTTTAAATCATCATTAATAGATCTTTTAAATTTTTTTAAATAACTGATGTTAGTTTTTCCATCATCTCTTATTTCACTAGATATATTTTTTAATCTATCATAAGAATTTTGAGCATTTTTTAAATTTTTTAAACTAAAATCAAGAGGTTTTCTATAATGAGCTGTCAAAACAAAATATCTATAAGCTACTGCCATAAATCCTTTTTGTTCTAATTCTGTTAAAGTAAGTAATCCTCCTGTAGATTTTGAGATTTTTTCCTTTTTTGATATCAAAAAATCATGGTGTAACCAATAATTTACAAATTTTCCACTCCCTGTTGCTCCTTCTGATTGAGCTATTTCATTAGTATGATGAATAGGTATATGATCTATTCCCCCTGTATGAATATCAAATGTCTCTCCTAAATATTTCATTGACATTGCAGAACATTCTATATGCCATCCTGGAAAACCTTTCCCCCAAGGAGAATTCCATTCCATGTCTCTTTTTTCCCCTGACTTTGAGAACTTCCAAAGTGCAAAATCAGTTTTATTTCGTTTCTCCCCAATTTTTATTCTTTTTCCCGCTTGCAATCCTTCAACATCTAATTTTGCTAGGTCTCCATATCTCGGAAATTTAGAAGTATCATAATAAACTCCATCTGAAGTTAGGTAAGTAAATCCTTTTTTTTCTAATTTTTTAATGAGACTTATCTGTTCAGGAATGTGGTCTGTAGCTTTACATAAAACGTGAACTGGATGTATATTTAATTTAGAAGTGTCATCTAAAAATTGCTTAGTATATTTTTTAGATATATCCCACGCAGTTGTTTTCTGTTCTATTGCAGCTTTTTGTAATTTATCTTCTCCTTCATCTGCATCACTCGTCAAATGTCCTACATCAGTTATATTCATTACTTGTTTTACTTTGTATTTTCCATATTCTAAAACTCTTCTTACAATATCTGAGAAGATATAAGCTCTCATATTGCCTATATGTGCTTCACTATAAACAGTAGGGCCACAAGTATACATTTTAATTTTACTTTCATCTATTGGAACAAAAATTTCAATCTTCCTACCCAAAGTATTCATAAACTTAATTTTTGCTTTTTCTTCCATATTGACCTATTCTTTAATGATATTTTTATGTTCAGTTTTTCCCTAAGATAGATTATTATTAACTAATGATTTTTTTAAAACTTTTCCCTTTTTATCAACAATAAATCTTTTTTTCAAACGATTTGAGAGAGATATTAGTCGTTTGTTAAAATGTTGAAGTTCTTTTCTATCATCTTTAAGAAGATGCCTTAGAATTCTAATTACATCTTCTGGGCTTTTTGCAGTTTCTATTCCTTTAATAATATTATTTGAGGTCTTAAGTTTTTTACTAATCTCAGGAAACATTGCATTAAGGATTCCAGATTTTTGAAGTCTTTCAATAAATACTTTTCTTTCTTTTGATCTTAAAATAGCTTGAAGCATTCCAAAATATGCATGTCCTTTAGCATATTTCCCATGAAATGGGTCTGTAGTATTCCATTTTTTAATAAGTCTCGCCAAACTTTTGGCGAAAATGTACAATTTTTTGTTATTGATGAAATCTATATTGAAACGAGCGCATAATTTTACAAATCTTGATGTTAATATAAAAGGGTTTTCGTTTCTTGGAGAGATTATTGGAATAAGATTTTTTTGTTTGATTGCATCAAGTGCATTGTAAGGGTCATACACATCTGCAGATAAAAAATATATAAAAGAAATCTCAAAATTGATGCTTAAAGAATTAGAAAACCCTAATGATAAATTTCCAGTAGATTTAATTTCTAAATTTAGAGAACATGCCAAAGAGGATAGTATCTCTATGGAGTTAAATAATCCAAATTTAATATCTTTCTTAGCTATAAATAATGATAAACTTATAGGTTTTATTGTAGGATATAAAGAAGAATCTAATAATACAATGATACATTATATAGCAGGAGATAAGATCGAAACTAAGAAACTTTTACTTAATAGATTTATTGATGAATGTAAGAAAATAAGTATAGATCATATAAAGACTGACACATTTGAATTCATGGAGAATAATGAATTTTTTAAAGAAGAAGGATTTGTATTAACAAAAAAAGAGAAGATAACTGATGATTTAGAAATGTTATGGTATGAAATTGATATAAAAATATAAGTTTATTAGACGATGAATAAAATAAATATTAAAGATTGGGAACTTTTAATTTATTTTCCAAAAATAAATAAAGAAAATGATCTATTTGAATTTCCTAAAGAATTGTTAGATAGATTTGAGTGTGCTAATGAAGATCTAAAACAAACACTTTCTTTTTGGATAGGTGATACTTCAAAATCGAATTTAGAATTGAATAAAAATAAAATAATGGAAAATATTTCTGAATCTTTTGAAAAATCTAATGAAATTCTCTCTGGAAAAGGTAAAATATCTGTAATAGTTCTTCCAACATTTGATGAATTTATAGTTGATAGTTTAGGGGGCAGTTGTGGATATGTTGCTTATAATGATACCATTTGGCTTTACATTAATCCTAATGCAAGCTCTCAATCTATACAAGAAACAATTTGTCATGAATATCATCATATTAAGAGGAGAGAGATTTATACAGAAGAAGAATTAAATGAGAAGATAACATTAAAAGAATGTTTTGTTACAGAAGGATTAGCAGAACATTTTAAAGAAAAAATTTTAGGAATTAAACAAGCATCATATACAAATGTGTTAAGTGAAGAAGAAATAAAAGAATTATTAAAAAACCTGAAAAATAAACTAGATAGTAGAGATAGTTCCCTTATAGATGGCATACTCTTTGGCAATGATCAATATAAAAATTCTACTGGATATACAATTGGATATTATCTAGTTAAAAATTTTTTAGAGTCTAATCTTGATCTAAATTGGGAAGAATTAACTAAACTTCCAGCAGACGAGTTTATTAATAATTATTTCAACTAAAACATCGATTGTATTAATTTTAGATAAATTTTCATTATCAAGCATCACCCCAAATTCTGTACAACCTAAAATTATAGTTTCAGCTTTTTTATCTAAATATTTTTCACAAATTTTTTTTACTTTGTTTACTTGAAGACTTTTATTTATTCCTTTATTAAAATTAAAAATTGAATCTGTTAATATTTCAATTTCTTTTTCATTTGGTTCTACAATATTAATTCCTTCAAATCTATACAATCCTTGTTTTATAGTATTTTTTGTGCCTATAACAAAAGCTGATTTTATTTCTTTTTTGATTAATGATTTATTTAACTCTTGTTTTAAATCGAGAATTGGAGTTTTAATCTCTCTTTGTAACCTATCATAGAACAAATGTATTGTATTACAAACAATTACTATAAAATCAACCCCAAATTTATCTAATTCTTTTAATCCTTTTATATAAGGGGTTAATTCTTCATCCGAAATATCATCATAGATTAGTTCAGGAGCAGGAATACTATTAATGATTATTTGGGGAAAGTCTTCATTACTTTTAATTAATCCTTTTTTTTGTAATTTTATAATTAACTTATTATAAAACTCTCCAGTTGCTTCTGGTCCTATTCCTCCCAAAACACCAATTTTAGTGCCACCGAGAATTTATAGATAAATCTAAGAAAAAGTTATTTCTATTGCCAAAGACAATCACTTTTTGTTTTCATAATAATATTTAAGAAAATAAGTATTTAAATCTTATGTTTTATTAGTTAATCTATTAATCTCTCTTTTTAATAACACATTTTGAGCATTTAAATTTTTAACATTCATATCTAAATTATGAAGTTTAGCTATCAAATCATTTATCATATCCATCATCTCTTTAGATTCTAAACTAAACTTCTCTGGTTTGATAATATCAATAGAACTAGGCATGTAATCAAAACAAAAACCAACTATCTCCTTAGATTCATTAAATTCCATCTCTAAATCAACAAAACTAGAAAACATTCCTTTAAATTTTTCTTCTTTTAATTGCTCAGCATCATAAAGAACATGATTAATAATCTTAAAATTTTCTTCTATTCTCTCTATATACTTTCTTATAGTCATCTCTACATGTTCTTTTGGAGATCCAACTACTTCCACTACAACTTTAGCTAATATCTTTTCGTTCATAGATGAGACTTACTCCTTATCCTTTTTATAACTTACTTTTTTCCTAATGTAGCTCAATTAAATCTATATATTTAATCTACTTAATTTTTGTTTTAAATCTTTTAAATCTTCAAATTCAATGACTTTATCTATATGTCTTCTAAAGATACTATCATAAATGCTCTTTTGTATAGCTAGCATGATTTTTTTCTTTTTAGCTAGAGAATAACCTAATTCAACTAACATCCCCTGACTTATTTCAGAAGATCTGACAAAGAAAAGAATCAAATCAGAATTATCAATTTTTCTAAATGCTTTTTTCATAATTTGTTTTCCACTCCATTTTTCATTAATAAATTGTTCAGAATCAAAAATTGTAGAATAATATTCATGTCCTGCTTCCTTTATAGCTTCATGAATTTGAGGAATTATTTTCTTTAATTCTTTAGGATCTTCTCCCATGAATCTATATGATATAAAAATCTTTTTCATCTTCTAATATCTTTTCGTTCATTTAATAACACCAATGTTAATATTATTAACAATCCAATGAATAAAAACACTCCCAATCTTGAAGCTTCTTTGCTTGTGTTTTCATAAATTGTTTCACCAGTTAATTTATTTAAATTTTGTTGTGTTTCTTCTTTAACATTTTCGTTTTTAATACTTTCTTTTTTAGGAATCTCTTCTTTAATAATCCCTACAATCTTTTTACAATCTTTACTTTCACCAGATACTTTTATATCTTCAGTATCTTTAACATCCAAACCTTTTACAACAATCTTATACTCTCCATCTTCATATTTTTTATCACAATTTAATATTAATTGAATTGGGATAGTCATTGTATAACTTTTAAATTTATCTTCAACATTAGTTTTAGAGATCTTAGTTATTCTCTCATCTTTCTTTTCAATGTAAAAACTAATTGTTTTTTTATTAGTTTCCCCTTTATACAAAGTTAATTTAACTCTTATACTAGAACCCCATTCTGCTTTTTTATTACTTCCAAGATCATATACTTTATCTATTTTAATATTAGAATCTATAACCTCTTCAATAGTTGAGTTGTCTTTATTTTCTTTTCCTGGAGTTGTTTCTGTTGTTTGCCAAAGATCATCTATTTTAGACCAACTCAATCCCTCTCTACTATCACTATAACTTACTTCATCAATTAAAACATTTGAATTGAACAAACTTATTACTTCTAATCCATCATTATTCAACAATCCAGAAAAACCATTCATATAGATTGTTAGATAATCTTTAGTTTTTATGATAGTATTATCTTCAACATTAGTATCTGAAATGATTATTTTTTTGTTAGAACTGTCTATTAACTCTAATCCACTTAGATCTTTATCTTCATCATGATCATTATAAAGTTCAATCCATTCTCCCTCAGGCAAATTATCATTATCATCTCCTATTGGATCTGGTAAAAATTCACTTATCTCAATTTTAGAGAAATTTGTTATTATTAGATTATTAACACCTATAGTTTTACTACATTCTTGCCACAATCCAGTTGTATCTGGGATTCTACATAAAGATTTCCCATTTCCAGAAGCACCCCAATTTTCATTATAACTTATTGTATCTAAGATGGTATCATTTTGATCTTTTATTATTATAACATCATTATCATTATTCAAATTATTTCCAATTGTTGCTCCAACACTATAAACAGAAGCTTCTATGTCTGAAAAATCAAAATCTTCTTCAACAATTAAAGCAAAGTTATTATTTACACTTTTTAATTCTATTAAAATATCTTCAGATTTTAAATCTTGTATTTTATATCCAGTTAAATTTACAAAAGAATCTAAAATTAATTCTACATATTCATTATTGTTGTCAGAACTAGAAGGATTGTACATTATTTCATTTATTATAACACTAGCAGAAGTTAATTTAATAAACAAAAAGAAAAATAAGATTATGTACTTAAACATGATATCTAACTATCACAAATATTTAAATAATTTTATAAAATTGAATACTATCTTTAAAACAAAATGAAAGAAAAATTTCAAAAGATTCTAGATAATGCTAATATTAAAATTAATGGAAACAAACCTTATGATATTCAAGTTCATAATGAAGATTTTTACAGGAAAGTTTTAGTTGGTGGCTCTTTATCTTTAGGGGAATCTTATATGGATGGTTGGTGGGATTGTAAAGCATTAGACCAATTTTTTTATAGAATTTTAAAAGCTAGATTAAATAAAAAGATAACAGGTTGGAAAAAATTAATTATTCCTTTTCTTAAATCTAAACTAATCAATCTTTCTAAAATAAAAAGATATGAGATTGGAAAGAAACATTATGATCTAGGAAATGATTTATATAAATTAATGTTAGATAAAAGATTAGTCTATAGTTGTGCTTATTGGAAAAATGCTAAGAATTTAGATAAAGCTCAAGAGGCTAAACTTGATTTAATATGTAAAAAATTAAATCTAAAACCAAAACAAAAGATTTTAGACCTTGGATGTGGATGGGGGAGTTTCGCTAAATATGCTGCAGAGAAATATAAAGTGAAAGTTGTTGGTATAACTGTTTCTAAAGAACAAGTAAAACTAGCAAAAAAACTTTGTAAAAATCTTCAAGTAGAAATAAGATTACAAGATTATAGATCATTAGATGAAAAATTTGACCATATAGTCTCTGTGGGGATGTTCGAACATGTGGGGGTTAAGAATTATAAGAAGTATATGCAAGTTATAAGAAGATGTTTAAAACCAAATGGATTATTTTTATTACATACTATTGGTGGTAATTCAAGTGTTTCTATGAGTGATCCTTGGATTTCTAAATACATATTTCCAAATTCAATGATTCCTTCTATCAATCAAATTACTAAATCCTCTGAAAATTTACTTGTGATGGAAGATTGGCATAATTTTGGACAGTATTATGACAAAACTTTGATGGCGTGGCATAATAATTTTATTAAAAATTGGAATAAAATTAAAAATAATTATGATGAAAGATTTTATAGGATGTGGAATTATTATCTATTAAGTTGTGCCGGATCATTCAGATCAAATGAAACAAGATTATGGCAAATTGTTTTTTCTAAGAATGGTGTAGAAAATGGATACAAAAGTATACGTTAACTTTATTTTTCAAAATTTGAGATGAATTCATCAAAATTTAATCCTCTTTCTTTAGCCACATCGTAACTTATTAGGTATGTTCCTTTAGAGCTTTTTCCTAAATTTTCTAATTCTAAAAAAAACCATCCTTTACTCATAACTTTTATAGCAAAAATTAAATCAGCCCCAAATGTTTTTGAAAATTCTTTTAATTCTTCAATTTGTTCATCTCTAAAATATATTTTATCTTTAATAAATTTACATTCAACAGCTAAAGATTTTCCATTTTTACCAACTAACAAATCACAAGAGGGAATTGTTGACGATCCAGATCCTGCTACTCTTAAAACAGAGAACTCTTTCTCATGAAACATATGTAATAATTCCCTTTCAGCCCTAGTACCTTTAGCTTTACTCATAAAATCTAGAAATAATTATTCTTTATAAATATTAATAGAAAAAAAGAGATTAAAGATCTCTTTCTTTCAATGTGTTTCTGTTGTTTGCCTTTGCTCTTCTTGCAGCATCTTTGATTAATTCTTCTACTTTTTTACTAAGAGCGTCTGCAAAATCTGATCCGACATTACAACCTTCTGAACAACTTTTTATTTTACTTCTTACAACTAACATATCTGACATTTTGTATTCCTCCGTTGTTTTTGAAAATAAGAGAATAAAGAGTTTATAAAGCTTTTGCTAAAGTCCTTGATTTTTCACTGTACAGAAGCTAAATCCCAAAAATATGAATTATGAATTTATTTTCTCCAATTTTTATTTTTACTTTGTTTTTTAGAATTAATTTTTCTTTGTACTTATCTAAATTGATATTGCTTAATAAAACTAAACTTTTTTTTAAAATGGGTTTAGAATAATGAATTAATTCCTTTATTTTTTCAATAGATTTTTTTTTGTTTTTTGTATAAACAAAGATAGAAGTTATTATCTTATCTACACTTTTCTTTTTAAATTTTTTACCTAAAAAATCCAAATCTTCTTCTATCAAATTTATTTTTACTTTAGCTAACTTAGAATTAACATTTGAATTTTCTATATGGTACAAATTATCCTCAAATCCAAACAGTTTTTTCCCTCCAATCAACCCAGCTTCTATTAATATTACTCCATCTTTACATAAAGGGTCAACTAAAATCTCATTTTTTTTATAATCTGCTAGTTTTAGTAAAGAATAAGCTAAACATCCATTAATTGTATTTTGACTTATTCTTAATTTATACTCTCTTTTGCATAGATCTTTATTTATTAGTCTTCCAATAAAACAATAATCTTCAATAATATAAACATAAATTATATTTTTACTCTTTAGATTTACTTTATTTCCTTGTTCATAAATTACCTCTCCAATTTCTTTTTCTAATTCTAAAGAACTAAATTTATGATCTCCTTCTCTATCACACCTTACAACAAAATCATTTTTTATATTGAATTTTATTTTTTTTGTTTTATTCATCAAATCATTTTTATTTTTGAATTTAAATTTAGATATAAACTCACAAATTAGACTAACACTTTTTAATTCTTTTAATTCATTACATTCAAAATAAACAAAACCTTTACTTAACTTTTTAGAACTAACTTTTAATTTTTCTTTTATTTCATCTACTGTTACTTTTTCCAAACCTTCAATTGTTTTAACTATAAATTTCATTATAACTTTAATTGTAAATAAAAATTTATAAATATGCTTAATTAGATTGTGCTATGTCAGGTGAAAGAACAGCAGAGATTTTATTGGAGACTAAAGTAGTTACTTTAAGTCCACTAGACCCTTATACTTATACTTCTGGGATTCTAAGTCCTATCTACTGTAATAATAGAAGGTTAATTTCTCTTCCAGATGAGAGAGATAGGATTGTAGAAGGTTTTATTGATCTGATTGGGGAATCAAGTTTTGATGTTGTAGCTGGTACTGAAAGTGCAGGAATTCCTTGGTCTTCATATGTTGGAGATAGGTTAAGAAAGCCAAATGTTTATGTAAAGAAAGCACAAAAAGAACATGGATTAAAAAATTTAGTAGAAGGGATATTAGAACAAGATCAAATAACATTAGTTACTGAAGATTTGATAAGTACTGGTGGAAGTTCTATAGCTGTAGTAAAAGCAATTAGAGAAGCAGGAGGAATTGTTAACGATTGTTATGCGATATTTACTTATGAACTTCAAAAATCAATAGATTCTTTTGAAGAAGCAGATTGTAGATTGCATACATTAACTAATTTTACAACATTAGTAGATGTAGCATTAAGTTCTAATTATATAGATGAACAAGAGAGAGAGATATACTTCTAAAATGGCAGAAAGATCCAAATAATTGGAATAAATAATGATGTTAAAACTTACAGAAAAAGAAGAAATAGCTAGAAAAAAAGTTTGTCTACCTTTAGATGGTTTAGATACATTCGACCAATTTAAAGAAAGAGTTGAAGGACTTAGTCCTGTTGTTGGGTTGTTTAAAGTAGGTAAAGAGTCATATACTAGATTTGGTCCTAAAGCAGTTGAATTAGTTCAAATGCATGGCTCTAATGTATTCTTAGATTTAAAATATCATGATATTCCTCAGACTGTTAAAAGATCAGCAGATGCAGCCACTCAATTAGGAGTCTATATGTTTAATGTTCATGCTGCTGGAGGAATAGAAATGATGGAAGCTGCAGTTGAAGGGTCAAAAGAAGCTGCTGAAAAATATGGGGTTATTGTTCCTAAGATTTTAGGGGTTACTATTTTAACTAGTATAGATAAAGAAATAATGAATAAGGAATTAAGAATTGAAGGAAGTGTTGAGTCTCAAGTAAGATGGTTAGCTTACAATGCAGGATTAGCTGGATTGGATGGAGTTGTTTGTTCTACTGCAGAGTTAGATTACATTAAAGCACATTTAAGTAAAGATTTTATTTATGCAACACCTGGAATTAAAGGGTTAAATGATGCAGTTGGTTCTGATCAAAAAAGAGTGTTTACTCCAGGAAATGCGATTAGAGATGGTTCAAGTATTTTAGTGATAGGTAGAGCAATAACTGATCCTAGAACTAAAGAACAAAAAAATAATAATGTCTCAGTTAATTTAGAGATGCAATTAAATGCAGGTTATGAAATTCTAAGAGATATGGCAAAGTATCTATAATTAATAAATTATAAAAAAAATAAAAAAAAGAAATTATTGTGCTTTAGCTAATTCCCAAATAGCTTTTACTGCTACTACTACTGCAGCTGGTGCCATCAAAACAACAAAGTTTCCTAAGATTCCTGATAAGAAACCTCCTATGGCTGGTACTTGACTTAAGTTAGCATTACCCGCTACCACTAATGCAATAGCTGCAATTAAAAAAGAACTAACTTCTTTCTCAGTTATGTTTAAGAAACCTATTATCAATCCTAAGATAACTAAGACAGGAGCTACCCAGCTTTGAGCAGAGATACTTGGGATTCCGAATATTATTGCTACAACTAAACCAACAATAAATGCCCATGAACCTACTTTATCCATATTTTGCCCTCCTTTTTTTAAAATTATTTTAATTATAATGGAAAAATATTATATAAAAGTTGTTAACTACTTAATAGAGTAAAAATTACTTGTTTTTAGAGTGATCTTTTGAGATAAATAAAATATCTTTAACAACTTTGGCATCATAATAAGGAACACAATCACTAAATCCTGGAGGACCACAACCATCTTTTATGTTGTATTGCCATTGGTGCCAAGGACATTCAACATAACCTGAATTAATTTTTCCTTTGTACAATGGACCTTTTTGATGTGCACAAATATTTGAGATAGCAATGAAATTATTTTTATATTTAAAAACAGCTATTTGTTTTTTATTAACATAAAATTTCTTTCCTTCTCCTTCTTTAAAATTATTAATATGATCAACACCAACATAGTCTTTATTATTAATGTTTATAGTTTTGTTTATTGAATTTATTTTATCATTTATTCCTTTATCTTCATAAAATCTTTTGACCCAACCAACTACATGAGAACTAATTATTGTTATAATGCTTACCCAGAATATAGTTTTAACTAAGTTATTTGTAGTACTTAATGGTCCAAAATACACATGCAATAACAATGAGGAATAAACAATCCATATTAAAACATGAAGTTGTTTCCAACCAAATATATTTGTACTCATAATTTTTTTAATGAAGCTATAAGGTGCAATTATTATCCATATCAAAATGAAAATTCCAATTACAATCAAATGATAGTTTAATGTTGATTCATTAAATGTTTTTTGTATAGTGTACATATAATAAGAAATCGAAATATAAATTAAAAGTAAGATTAAATGAATTGCTTTCCATGTCATATCTTTAACTTTCTTTTGTAAATGATCCCATGAAGTAATAGCTAACCAAAAAAGTAAGAAAAATGAAGTTAATCCATAAAAAATGAAAATAGATGATAATGCTCCTTTGATGGAATAAGAAAAATATCTTGGAAGAATAATAACTACATGTAATGTTCCAAGAAAGAATACAGTAACACCAAGATGTCTTCTGAAATGATAAATTTTTATTATACTATCTGAAAATTTTGACCATGGACCTATCAATAAGATTAGATGTAAAATAAAAAATGATAAGATAGAAGAAGTTCTTAGAATTAATGTTGATTGGTCTAAATTATTAAATATTAATCTTGAAGCTATAATACTTATCAACAAAAATAAGATTAGAGAGATATCATATTTTTTATTAGGAAGATTTACAAAAAAGTAGATTATTAGATTGATTATTAATAAACTAATTAAAAAGAAAAATACATTTTCTCTTAAGAATTTGATGAAATAAACTGAGAATAAAAATAATATTGTTAAAAATAAGATGATAAAAATATGATTTATTTTTCTCATAACAATTTATTTACCTAATCTTTTATTTGCTCTTAAGCTAGGTCTAATCTTTTCATAACCAAATCCTTTTCCAGTTAAACCTCTAGATTTTTTAGCAGCACTTGTTAACCCTCTATAAACTCTTCCTCTAGCATCTCCAACCCAACCCATTTTTGGATAAAGTTTAACAATTTCTTTATCTAACAAAATAATCTCATACCAATAATACCTACCATCTTTAGCAACATAATATGAATCTAGAACTTCACAATTTGGATGTTTTTTATTTGCTCTTTCTTCAGCAATCCATTGATAACTTTTTTTAACTATTTTCTTTCTCCTAGTCTTTTTTGGAGATCTTCCACTTTTGAATTGAGGTCTCATCCTTCCACCCCTTAACAATTTAACTCTAACCATAAAATAACCTTTTTTAGCTTTATATCCTAAATTTCTAGCTCTATCTAATCTAGTTGGATAATCAATTTTTGTTACAGAATTCTCTCTTCTCCATTGAATCAATCTTTGTTTCCACAAATCTCCTAAGTTTTTCTTAGGTTGTTTCCAAATTTTTCTTATTTCTTGATATGCTCCCATTTTATTATACTTAAAAATTTACTTTAAAAGCTTTTCTGATGTGCTAGAAACTTTTATAAAACAACTTATTCTTTTAACTTTTAATGGCAGATACAAAAAGAGAATCAGCAGGTTCATTAAAAGTAGGAAGATATGTTATATTTGATGGGGTTGCTTATGTTGTTAGAAATATTGATCTAGCTAAAACAGGAAAGCATGGATCTTCTAAAGCTAGAATTGAAGCTACTTCCTTAATTGATGGGAAAAAAGTTATAAAGATAATGCCAAGTTCAGATAGTGTTGAAGTTCCAATTATAGAAAAGAAATCAGCTCAAGTTTTATCTATAAGTGGAGATAAAGCAAATGTAATGGACATGGAATCATATGAGACATTTGATTTAGACATCCCAGACGAACTAAAATCCGAAGTAAAAGAAGGGTCTGAAATATTATATTGGATCATTGTAGATGATAAAGTTATGAAACAGGTGAAATAAAATGGCAAAATTTCCAGAAGCAATTGCAAGATTACATCAAAATGTTTTTGTATGCAAAAAATGTAAAACTAAAATTAGATCTAATATTCAAAAGATCATGCTTGGAAAGATTTCATGCAGGAGATGTAAGTCAAAAAATTTTAGACCAATAAAAAAAGGTAAATAAATGGGTTTAAACATAGATCAAATTTTATTAATTATTTTTGGATTAATTCTAGTTGTAGTGATGTATTTTAATAGACATAGAGTAAAAATGGAAAAGTTTCTTTTTCCTTTATTCTATATAGTGATGTATAGAACAAGATTAGGATTAAATGCAATGGATAAATATTCAAAAAAATATCCTAGACTTTTAAATTTTATTGGAATCTCTTCAGTTGTTATTGGGTTTATAGGGATGATTTTTGTTTTTTATACTATACTATTATCTTCACTTAACATTTTATCAGATCCACTAAAAGCTGAACAAGGAGCAAAGTTATTACTTCCAGGAATTGAATTTCAAGGTATAAGATTATCATTTTTTCATTGGATCATATCAATTTTTGTTTTAGCAATAGTTCATGAATTTAGTCATGGGCTTCTAGCTAGATTACATAGAGTTAGAGTTAAATCATCTGGGTTTGCAGTTTTAGGAATAATACTTCCTCTATTTCCAGCAGCTTTTGTTGAACCAGATGAAAAAGAATTAGGAAAAAAATCGAAAAAAGCACAATTAAGCATGTTTGCAGCAGGGCCATTCTCTAATTTATTATTGGCAGGATTGATTTTTGTTGTTATGTTTTTCTTTCTTAATCCATTTGCTGGATCTTTAGTAGAATCTGAAGGTGTTATAATAACAAATTTAGATGAAGAATATCCTTTTTATGATACAGGTGTTAGTTTAGGTGAAAATATAATAGAGCTAAATGGTATTACTATAAAAAATGTTAATGAATTTTTAGATGAAATTAAAAAAATTAAACCTAAAGATGAGGTGTCAATAAGAACTAATCATAGTATCTATACTTTAATAGCAGCTCAACATCCTAAAGATAAAGATAGAGGCTATTTAGGATTGAACATAGGTCCAGAAAGTAAAGACTATAAAAAATCAATAATTGATAAAGTTGGAAAATTTCCAATTAGTACTTTCCTTTGGTTTAACCTTTTGATCTACTGGATGTTTTTGCTTAACTTTTTTGTTGGATTAATTAATTTATTTCCTATTATCATTACAGATGGAGCAAAGATGTTATATGTAGCTCTATCTTTTTTTGTTAAAGATGAAGGAAGATTGAAGAAGACATGGACTGGAATAAATATATTATGTATTTTATTGTTATTAGTTAATTTCTTACCTTCAATATTAAAATATATTATTAAAATTTTATGATGCTAGTTGATGTTCATGCACATATATTCAGGGAATATTTTGACAAAGATTTACCTAAAGTTGTAGAAAGAGCAGAAAAAAATAATTTTGTTTCTATAGTAAATGCAGGAATTAATCATGATACAAATAAAGAGATTTTAGATTTATCAAAATTTTTTCCTATATTAAAATCTTCATTAGGATTGTATCCATTAGAAGGATTAAAATTAAGTGAGGAAGAAATAGAAAAAAATCTAGAATTTATTAACAAAAATAAAAATAGAATTATTAGTATTGGTGAAGTAGGATTAGATTATCACCATATAAAAAATAAAAATAAAGAACAAAAAATTATTTTTCAAAAAATAATTGATTTAACTGAAAAAATAAAACTCCCAATTGTTGTTCATTCTAGAAAAGCAGAATTAGATTGCATTGAGATGTTAGAATCATCTAAAATAAAAAAAATAATTATGCATT
The DNA here is from genome assembly GCA_964444465.1 of Candidatus Woesearchaeota archaeon. Lineage (GTDB taxonomy): Archaea > Nanobdellota > Nanobdellia > SCGC-AAA011-G17 > JACPNG01 > JACPNE01. The sequence goes on from CAYUGZ010000002.1 coordinate 16,707, forward strand.
CTTTTACTGGGAGTATGAAATTAGTTAGTAGAATACAAAATAATGGATGGACGTTATCAATTCCAACAAGTATAATCTACTCCACACAATTCCAAAATATCGTCGATAAAACACCAATTTCTCAAATTTTAACAGAAACAGATTCACCTTATCTTTCACCAATAAAAAATAAACGAAATGAACCTTCAAATATAGTTCATACAATAAAAAAAATCTCTGAGATAAAAAAATTAGAAAAAGACGAAATTGAAAAATTAATTTTTATGAATTTTCAAAAATTTTTTGTTAAATAGAAACCTTTTTATAGTTAAAATAACTTAGTTATTTTAAGAAAAAAATTACATAAAAAAAACGGAGAGGTGATTTTAATGGCTGTAAAAAGGAAAAAAGTTGCTAAAAGAAAGACAGCAACAAAAAGAAAAACTACTACTAAAAGAAAGACAGCAACAAAGAGAAAGAGAAGATAAGTCTTCTCTAATCTTTTATTTTTCTATTTCTACTTCTTTCAAAAAACTTAAAAATCTTATTTATTCTGATTTTATATGATATCAGATTTAGCAAGAAAAAATTTAGAAAAACAAGGCTACAAATTTACAGGAAAACATTCCAGCACAAAAATATGTCATTGGACAAAGAGTAGTTTATCCGGAAAAAAATTTTGTTACAAACATAAGTTTTACAACATCCAAAGTCACCAATGTGCACAAATGACTACAAATATGTTTTGTAGTAATCTATGTGATTTTTGTTGGAGAGACATACCAACTTCGAATAATATAAAGATGGATTCAATTGATGACCCTAAAGATATAATTGAGAATACAATTAAAGAACAACTAAAAACTATAACTGGATTAGGTGGCCACCCTAATGTAAATAAAAAAAGATTAGAGGAATCAAAAAAAATTAAACATTTTGCTATTTCTTTAACAGGAGAACCAACTATGTATCCTAAGTTAGGAGAATTAATAAAAAAATTACATGAAAAAAAGATTACTTCTTTTTTAGTTACTAATGGACAATATCCTGATTCTTTAGAAAAATTAGAGAAAGAAGATTCTTTACCTACACAAATTTATCTTTCTTTAGATGCACCAACAAAAGAAATTTATTATAATTTAGATAAACCAATGTTAAAAGATTTTTGGGAGAGATTTAATAGAACATTAGATATAATTCATAGAATAAAAGACAAAACAAGAACTGTATTAAGGATTACATCTGTAAAACATCGTAATATGTGTAATGAAAAAGATTATGCAAAATTAATTGAAAAAGCTAATCCTAAATTTTTAGAGATAAAAGGATTCACTTTACTAGGGCCTTCTGGAGAAAAATTGACTTTAGAAAATGTTCCTTCACATGATGAAGTTAAACAATTTGCAAAAGACATAATCAAACATTGTGATTATAAATTAATTGATGAAGAACCTACTTCAAGAGTTGTTTTATTGATGAAAGAAAATATACAAGAAAGATTCTTAGATAGTTAGTATCTTACCCTCTTTACCAGGATTTATTAATTTGGTTTTTTTAATTTCATCAGTTACATTAAAATTTTCATGTAAATGTCCACATATAACTAAGATTGGTTTTATTTTATCAACAAATTTTCTCATGGATTTATTACCTACATGACCTAATCCTTTTAGAAAATCTAATTTAGTGTTGAATATAGGAGCATGAGTTACTAAAACAATTTTTTTACCTTTTCTTTTTTTAAATTTTTTAGCCCAATTTTCAAATTCTTTATCTATTTGTGAGAAACCCCCTCCACCAAATCCTACAAAAGAATAGTCTTCTATATCATATTGGGTTTTATGAATAAAAATAAATTTATATTTTTTACATAATTTTTTCAATTCATAATCTAATTCATGATTTCCATTTATGATTAACAAGGGTTTTTCAATTTTTTTCAATTTGTTTAATACAATCTCTAAATCCATACTAAAATTAGATAGATCGCCTGCACAAACTACAACATCAACTGATTTTGATTTTTTAATTATTTTATTTAGAGTTCTAATATCACCATGTAAATCAGCGAAAGCTAAAATTTTCATAAATCTCTTAAACATTAATGTCTTTTAAAAATTAACGTTTATTAGAAGTTGATAAAAAGTACATAAAAAAAGAAAATTATAAAGAAAAAGAACTATGCTCCAACATAACCTAACATAAACCCTTCTTCTATCTCATCTATCATATCTCCTTCTAATTGTTCTTCTAGTTCTTCAATTTCGTATATATCCATTTTTACCACTCCTCCTTTTTTTTATTGTTTCTTCATCTATTCGTAAACCCCTTAATTGTTCACTGAATAGATTTTCAATAAATTTATTTTCAAAGTTCATACTTATCACCTCTTCTCATTTTAGCTATAGTATTCTTATGATTCTCAATGCTTAGATTAGTCATAAACCCAAACCAATTTATCATAGAAATCTTATTATTGTATTCTTCCCAACCCATATAGTTCTTACTAAATAGACTAAATCTCATAAATATTCACCTCAAAACTTTTATAATATGATTAAGAAAAAGATGCTTATAAATCTCACGCGTATTATTGTCTTCTGTCCGTTATTTATATACTATAAAATATATTTTAAAAGAAGTATTAAATTAATTTTTCACCAGTTTCTTTATTGATAATATGTATCACAACAACAGGACAAGCTTTTGCTGCTTCCATATGCCCTTCTAACTCTTCTTCTATTATCTCTAACTCAAAAATCTCATTGTCTTTAGTTTTTACATTCTCACCTTTTAAGATAGCTTTTCCTTCTTCATCCATCTCCCAAGCTTCTTGTAATGCAGCAACACATGCAGCTGCACCTATACATCCAATTCTATCATACTGTACAATATATTTATTCTTTTTATCTTCCATGTTGATCAAAATTTATTTTTGATTTTCTATTTTTATAGTTTTCTATTTTCTAAAAGAATTAAAATTCATCTAATTTTTTAATAGAACCATAATTTAAAATAAATGTTTTCCCTCCTTTGTCTGAAATAGTATCTTCTGCAGTTATCACATCATTTTCAATTAATTTACTTACTTTTCTTTTGAATGTTCTATAAGATAGATTATTATCTTTTTTATATACTTCATATATTTCAGTTATTGTTTTTCCTGAATTTAATTTGATTAACTCTAACACTTTATTAATATCATCTTCAAAATCTTCTGAATTTTTTATTTTATAATTATTTAATCTTTTAATTGCATTTTCTGAATGATTTAAATCAATTTTTTTAGAAGAGTTATCTTCTGCGATATTACCTGTTTCTCTTAATAAAAATAATCCTGCTCTAACATCTTTTAACTCAAATGTTTTGTTAGTTATCAAATTAAATGCATTATCCTCCCAAATATCTTTTACAAATGCATATTCTATCCTTTTTTTTAGTATTCCTCTAGTTTGTTCTAAGTTATAATACTTAAACTCTAATTCTTCTAATGTTAATCTAGATTTTAATCTTGAGTCTACATTAACTAACCAATCTTTATTATTTGTTATAAAGAAAATAGTTTTTTTGTAGATATCTTCTAATAAATAATATACACCATTCATCTCTGTTAGTTTATCAGATTCATCTAAAACAAAAACAGCAGTTTTTTTATTTAAGATACTAGTTATTTCTTTAAACAACTCATCTGTTGTTTTATTATGAGTCCATTTGTAATTAATTTGTTCACAAATACTTAATGCCATCTTATGGGCAGTGTCTTTTTTCCAACAATTTAAGTAAATTGTAGAAACTTCATCATATTCTTCTAGTTCATTAAGAACATGTTTTAAACAAACTGTTTTTCCCACTCCTGGCTTTCCAAATATCAATAAATTTTTACCATTTCTATTTTGAAATAAAGGTTTTATGCAAGAAGCAATATATTTTTGTTCTGACTCTCTATATGGGATTAATTTTGGTTGAAAGTCAAAATCTAACTGTTCTGGATTTAGAAACAAAGATTCTGAATCTTTTAACATATCATCAAATAGGCTCATACAAATAATGGAATAAGCTTCTTTTTTAATTATTTGGTTTTACTAGATATATATTTTTATATAATCCTCCTTGTCTAATATGATGAAAAACATAGAAGTTGAACTCAGAAGTTTTATTACTAAAGAAAAATATGAAGAACTTATTGATTTTTTTAAGCAAAATTCTAAATTCGTTAATAAAGATGATCAAGTAACTTATTATTTTGATTCTAAAGAAGATTTAAGGATACAAAAAAATAATTTCTTTTCTAAAATATGGTTAAAAAAAGGAAAGATTCATGATGAATCAAGAGAAGAAATAGAAATTAAATTTGATAAAGAAGATTTTGAGATTATAGAAAGATTATTTTTAGTTTTAGGATATAATATAGAAATAAAATGGTTTAGAAAAAGATATTCATTTAAATGGCAAGATATTAATGTGATGTTAGACTATACAAGAGGTTATGGTTATATCTTAGAATTAGAAGAGAAATCATCTGAACAAGAGAAAGATTTAGTATTAAATAAACTTAAAGAAAAATTAAATAGTTTGAATATAGAATTAACACCTAAAGAAGAATTTGATAAAAAATTTGAGTATTATAAAAACAATTGGAAAGAATTAATAAAATAAATCTTATTTATCTTTTTCTAGATGTTTTAATAGGTTTTGTTTGTATTGATAGTTTACGATAAACAAAGGCTACAGCAACCATTGTAGTAGGGATAGTAGCAAATAATCCAATTAATAAAGCAAGTGCTCCAACTAAATTAATAAGTAATATTACTATAAGAAATCCTAATAATTTCCATTTAACTCCTTTTGTGATTCTAGAACTACTTTTTAATGCTTCAATTGGTCCTAGTCCTTTATCAATTATAAAGTAATTATAAAATTGAAATTGAATAGCCCATATAATCCCTGGAATGATCAATAGAATAAATCCCCCCATCACAATCAACATATAAACAATTGAACTAAGTAAATATTTAAAAAACAAAGGATAACATGAGATCAAATCTTCATATTCTCCTTCTTCATTATTACTAAATTTCAAAGATATTTTAGTTACACCCATAGTAATTAATGTACGTACAAATGTAGTTATAGAAATAATTATTATACTTAATATAACACCAACTATTATTAATAAAATATCTTCTGAAATGAATAATGCGGCAGGAACAAGAATCAAAAGTTCACTAACAATATCTAAAAGAATAGAAACTCCTATTACAACTATTAGAAGTATTACAAAAAAGAAAAGATTGTTCTTCATTGTATCCCATCCAAATTGAATGGCTTCTTTTATAGAAAATCTTTCATCCATCATTCAATAATCATTATCTTAATATTTAAATATCTTACTCTAAACAATGAATCCAAAATCATCCCTTAAACTAAACAATTCTTTTCCTATTCCTCTTCCAATAAAATAAAAAGAATAAGCACTTATCTTAGATAGTAGATCACTTAACCCTCTTTTTTCTTCATACCTAACAATATTTATATCTTCTACATTAGCTAATTTTTTTGTTATGTTTATTGCTAATTCTTTATCTCCTAATTCATCTACTAATCCTAGCTCTTTAGCTTCTTTTCCTAAATAAAAAAAACCATTTGCAATTTCTTTTACTTCTTTTTTATCTAAATCTCTATTTTTAGCTACCTCTTCAATAAATACTTCATGGATAATATCCAACTTATCTTGTAATAATGATTTTTCTTCTTCACTTAATTTTTTAAATGGACTTCCAGTATCTTTAAGATCTCCGGCAACTAACCTTTCATAACCAACTCCATATTCCTCCATCAATTCAGAAAATTCTAAATATGATCCTATTACCCCTATAGAACCAGTAATTGATAAAGGATCTGCCACTATATTATCAGAACTACTAGCTATCCAATATGCACCTGAAGCCCCTACTTCTCTTATTAATGATACAACTGGCTTGTTTGATTTTTTAACTTCATTAGCTATCTCTTTTGAAGCAACAACTGTTCCCCCAGGACTATTTATCTCTAGTATAATTCCTTTAACACTAGAATCTGAATTAGCTTTTTGTATAGATTTAACAATACTAGTTGAAGATACACCTCCACTCCTTAAGATATCTTCAAATCCATCTGTTGTTATCACTCCTTTAATTGGAATGATCGCAATTTTATCTCCAAAATCTTCTACTTTAAATACACTGGAAATTAAAAAACTTAATAACCATAATGATAATACAATAATTATGAAGAACCAAAATTTGTTCATTGTTCTATAACTTTTGTGTTTGATAATCTTTCAGTATACCTCTGGCTTTTATTATTTAGCATGTACAACACATCTAAGATTAATAAAGGTAATGAAATCTTTGTTACATTCCTAATAATAACCTGAGAAAAATCCATTTTTTTAGTCATTGATATAACATGGATATTCATTATATGTTTTCCAATAGTCTGTTGTATCTTATACTCTAATATAACCCAATAAATCAAACTCAAAATTGCTATTATTACACTCATTAATAAAACTGATTTTATATCATTAAAATTAACATTAAACAATGCACCTTCTTTATAGATTTCATTTAAAGAATCTCTAAATGGTAATACAACAATTGAATTTATTATCAAAATATCGATTATATAAGCTACAACTCTTTTCCATAAAGGAGCAACATCATTCTTTCCTAATAACTTGTTTAACTCACTTTTTTTTAAACGCATATTCATAATAGGTTAAAGTAGATATATAAAATTTTTCATAATAAGAACCTTTAAATATTAATTAATGATTATAAACTTTAATGGATAACGATAATAGAGTACTCGCATTAGCTATTGTAGTTGTAGTTGTTTTAGGATTTCTAGGATTTGTTTTTGGAGATTTAACAGGATTTGCAGCTAGAAATAGAGAAAAAGTTTTATCTAGAATGTACTTATCTTCAAATCCTGATGTTTTAGATGAATTTAGTCTTACAGTAGATGCAGGTGATTTTATTTATATAACAATTGAAACAGGAAGTGCAGGAACAAAAGATGAGGCTTCATTTTATGAACAAGTTGGTGTAAACTCTAGAAGAAGAGCAAAAACTTTCTTAGGTTGTTCAGGTTATTCATGTAGACCAAATAGAGTAATCACTAAAAAATATAAAATATCTCATTCATGGGATGGAGAATATTGTGCTAGAGTTTATGATAGAGAGTTTAGAGAAGACGTAGAAGTTTGTTTCTTTGTTAAATAAATTAATTTATAAATCCATTTTTTCTTAATTTTACATGACCTTTTTACAATTATTAACAAAGGAAATTAAAAGTAAAAAAATAGATAATGTAGAGGGAGTTATAAAGTTAAGGGATAATTTAGCTAAAATTCACAAGCCAAAACATCTCCCTTCTTTAATTCAAGTTTTATTAAGTTCAGATAATGCTATCGATTTTATTAAAACAAAACCTACAAGAACAATATCAGGAGTTGCACCCATCGCAATTATGACTTATCCAAGAGATTGTGACCATGGAACTTGTACTTTTTGTCCTGGAGGTGTAAATTCTTATTTTGGAGATGTCCCTAAAAGCTATACTGGGAACGAACCTGCTTCAATGAGGGCAATAAGAAATAAATTTGATGCTTATTTACAAGTTTTTAATAGATTAGAACAATTTTCTTTATTGAATCAAACTCCTGAAAAAGTTGAGTTAATAATTATGGGTGGAACTTTTCCTTCTTATCCCAAAGAATATCAAGATGAATTTATTAAAGATGCATTAAAAGCGATGAATGATTTTAGTTTAATGTTTTTTAAAGAAAATAAATTTAATTTTAAATCTTTTAAAGAATTTTTTGAGCTTCCTTCAAATATTTATAGTAAAGAAAGAATTGAAAGAATTCAAACTAAATTATTAAAATTGAAAAAATCTTCTACATTAGGAGAAGAACAATTAAGAAATGAGACTACTAAGATAAGATGTTGTGTTTTGAATATTGAAACCAAACCAGATGTTTGTAATGTTAATCATATCAATCAATTATTAAGATTGGGAACGACAAGAGTTGAATTAGGAATCCAAACTTTAAATAATAAAATTTTAAAATTAACAAATAGAGGGCATACAGTAGAAGATTCTATTAAGGCTACTCAATTACTAAAAGATTCTTTATTAAAAACATGTTATCATATGATGCAAGGTCTTCCTAAATCTACAAAAAAAGAAGACATTAATAATTTTAAAGAAATATTTTCTAATCAAGATTATCAACCTGATGCACTTAAAATATATCCTTGCATGGTTATGCCTGGAACCCCTTTACATGAACAATATAAAAAAGGATTGTTCACTCCAATAAAAACTGAACAAGCAGCTGAAATTATTTTAGAAGGGAAAAAATTTATTCCGAAATATTGTAGGGTAATGAGAATTCAAAGAGACATCCCAACTAAAGTTACTATAGATGGGGTTAACATAACTAATTTTAGACAATACTTACATGATCTGATGGGAAAAAAAGGAATAAAATGTAAATGTATAAGATGTAGAGAACCAAAAAATAAACAAATTGATTTTGATAATATTAAAATTCTAAGGGAGGATTATAAAGCTTCTAATGGAACTGAAATTTTTATTTCTATGGAAGATACAAAAAATGATGTTCTACTTGGATTTACAAGATTAAGAATTCCTTACAAACCATTTAGAAAAGAGATAACATCTAGATCTTCTGGAATAAGAGAGTTACATATATATGGACAAGCTATTCCTCTAGGTAAAAAAGGATTAGTTCAACATAAAGGTTTGGGAAAAAAATTATTGTTAGAAGCTGAAAAGATTGCTAAAGAAGAGTTTGATGTTAACAAAATGTTGATTATCTCTGGAATTGGGGTTAAAGAATACTTTTCTAAACTAAAATATAAGAGAGATGGATTTTATATGTCTAAATCTTTATAGAGAACCTTTTTATTTTAATAAATTCTTTAAATTATAATGGTTGAGTTAGGTGGAAACATAAAATTAGAGGGTTTTGACTCAATAGACTCTAGTTCTTTAATAATAGTTAAGAAAATAGTTGGCAATTACACAAGAAAAATAATGGATAACAATCAAGAGTACAAAGGATTAACAATATCTTTAAACAATCCTAATGATTATGAATTAAGAGCTGAATTGGTTATAGGAGAAAAAACACATAATTCTGAATCTATAAACAATAATTTGTTTATGGCGTTAAATAGTGTCTTGAATGATTTATCATCAATATAAAAAGGTTTATAAATTAACTATTAGTAATTTTATATATGACTCAACGAGCAGGTGGATTTAGAAGAAAATCCAGACATAAATTAAGGAAGAATAAAGCCCTTAGAGGTTTTGTTAGGATTAAAGACTATCTTCGAGGATTTAAAGAAGGAGATAAAGTCTATCTTAAAGCAGAACCAGCTATCCAAAAAGGAATGTACTTTCCAAGATTCCATAACAAAGTTGGAAAAGTTATAAAAAAACAAGGAAAGTGCTATAAAGTTGAGATAAAAGATGGTTCAAAACCTAAGATGATAATAGTTCATCCAATTCATTTGAGGAGTGTATAAATGGCAGATATTCAAGTTGTTAATGAAACCCCAATTTCAATGTTAGATATGAAGAAGAAATTGGATGAAATTGAAAAAAGGGATAAAGAATTAAACTTTAGAGCAAAAAAAGTAAAAGAATATTTAGATTTATTTTTAACAAAAGATAGCAAAAAACAAGAAGGATTAAAAAAGAAGATTCAAGATCTTGGTATTCCAAGATTAAGAGAGAGACACATAACAAAGTTATTAGATGTTATCCCAAAAGATATGGAGAGTCTAAAAATATTGTTTAGTGGAGAAAACTTAACAATCAAACAAGAAGATCTAGAAAAGATTTTGAAAGTAATAAAAGAATGATAATTAGCATGAGAGAAAATGGCAAAAGAAGAAAACGCAATCATTTTAGATTACCTACCAAATGGGTATCCATTGGACACTCGCCCGAGTCACAGAAAGACTGCCATAGCTCAAGCTATAGGTAAACAACATTTTATTCTACTAGAATTAGTTCCAAAAAAAGGAATTGGTTTACAACCTAATGAAGAAGTTTATTTAGGAGAAGGCAAAAGAGATAAAATTCATCATATTCTTGGAAGAATCTTTTTAGATAAATTAACTCAGACAGCTAGAGCTGAACTAGAGATCATATTAGATAAATTAATTGATGAGTATGAGAAAAGATTTGTTGAATTTTTCTCATCATGTGGTCCAATAAATGCTAGAAGACATTATTTAGAGTTAATTCCAGGTATTGGTAAGAAACATATGTGGGAGATAATTGAATCTAGAAAAGAAAAACCATTTGAAAGTTTTGATGACATTAGAAAAAGAGTAAAATTACTTCCAGATCCAAAACAAGCAGTAATAAAAAGGATATTAATGGAAATAAATAATGAGGATAAGCACAAAATCTTCACAGGATAAGCTTTATAAATACAAAATCAAGTTATTTCTGAGATGGCAGATTTTAAACAATTAATAAGATTAGTAGATGCTGATCTTAATGGAAATAAACAAGTTTATCATGCTTTAAGAAAAATAAAAGGGGTTAGTTATAGTTTTGCTAATGTTGTTTGTACTTTAGCTAATATTGATAAAACAATTAAAGTAGGTACATTAAAAGAAGATAAACTTAAATTATTGGATAATATAATAAAAAATCCATCTAAATATAATATTCCTTCATGGATGTTCAATAGAAGGAAAGATTTTGATACAGGTGAAGATAAACATTTATTATCTTCAACTTTAAAATTAGCAAAAGATTTTGATATAAGAAGATTAAAAGAAATTAAGAGCTACAAAGGGATAAGACATGGTTTAAATCTACCAGTAAGAGGACAAAGAACTAAAGCTCATTTTAGAAAAGGAAGAGCTGTAGGAGTTAAAAGAGCAAAAGGAAAAGGTGGAGGAAAGAAAGGAAAGTAAATGGGAGATCCAAAAAAACATAGAAAAAAGTATAGTACCCCGTTACATCCATGGCAAGCTACTAGGATAGAGGAAGAGAAACAAATCTTAAATGAATATGGATTAAGAAATAAAAAAGAGATTTGGAAACTAGATTCATTATTAAGAAGATTTAGATCCCAAGCTAAGAAACTTATAGCTTCTACAACAGACCAAGCAAGAAAAGAAGAAAAATTACTAATAGTTAAATTAGCTAAACTTGGATTGTTAAATGAAGAAGCCCATTTAGATGATGTTTTAGGATTAAATTTAAGAGATGTTTTAGAAAGAAGATTACAAACTCTTGTTTATAGAAAGAATTTAGCTAGATCAGCTGAACAAGCTAGACAATTTATAATACATGGGCATGTTGTAATAGACAACAAAAAAATAACCGTTCCCTCATATTTAGTTAAAAAAGATGAAGAAGATAAATTAAATTTTCTTTCAAAATCTTCTTTATCTAAAATAGATCATCCTGAAAGAGTTAATTTAGAAGATAAAGAAGAAGTAAAAGAAGAAACATTATCAGAAAAAGTTTCAGAAGAAAAAGTTTCAGAAGAAAAAGTTTCAGAAGAAAAAGTTAAGGAGAAAGATGGATCAAAAGCAACAGCAAAAGCTTAGATGGGGAATTGCCCATATCTATGCTAGTTACAATAATACTATAATCCACATAACAGATTTATCAGGATCAGAAACAATTTCTAAAGGTTCTGGTGGGATGATGGTTAAAGCACATAGATTAGAATCATCTCCAACAGCTGCGATGAGTGCTGCAAAAAGAGCAGCAGAAGGGGCATTAGAGAAAGGAGTTAATGGAGTTCATATAAGAATTAGAGCACCTGGGGGACATGAAGGTCCAACACAACCTGGACCAGGAGCACAAGCTGCAGTAAGATCATTATCAAGAGCAGGATTGAGAATTGGAGTTATAGAGGATGTAACAAAGCTTCCACATGGTGGTTGCAGAAAATCACATGCAAGAAGGGGTAGAAGAGTTTAAAATGGATATTAAATTATTAAATAAAAATAAAGAAAAAACAAGTTTTTTAGTTAAAAACACAGATACAGTATTTATTAATACTTTAAGAAGAAATATTATAAGTAATGTTCCAACTTTAGCAATAGATACTGTTAAATTCATAAAAAATAGTTCTGCTTTATATGATGAGATCTTAGCTCATAGATTTGGATTAGTTACATTAAAAACAGATTTGAAGTCATATTCATTAAAATCAGAATCTAAAGCAAAAAAATCTTCTACAACTGAATTAATTTTAACATTAAGTTGTAAAGGACCTTGTACAGTTTATGGAGGGGATCTTACTTCAAAAGATCCTAAAGTTAAAGCAATTTATCCAAAAACTGTTATAGTTAAATTGAGTAAAGGTCAAGAGCTTAAATTAGAAGCAACAGCTATTTTAGGAACAGGAAAAAAACATACAAAATTTTCTCCTGGATTATCTTATTATCAAGGATATCCTGAAATTAATATATTAAAACCAAATGCATCTGGAGTAGTTGAAGCTGTTAAAATTTGTCCAACTAAAGTTTTTAGAGCAGAAAATAAACAATTAAAAGTTCATGATCTAGAAAAATGTAATCTATGTAATGCATGTGTTGAATTATTAGGGGAGAATATAATTGATGTTAAAGGAAGTAATAAAGATTTTATTGTTCATTTAGAATCATGGGGTCAACTAAAAAATAATGAAATTTTAGATAAAGCAATAGATGTTATGGACGATAAATTAGATGAGTTTGAGTCTCAAATAAAGAAGATCAAATGATTTTTAAACTAAACTTTGCACTTTTGCTATATGCGGGAGTGCCAGAGTGGACAAATGGGACACGTTAAGGCCGTGTTGGCTTAGTGCCTACGCAGGTTCGAATCCTGTCTTCCGCAATTGAAAATGAAAAAAACAAATTCACAATTAATTGAGTTAATACAAGAATTAAAGGTTTTAGCTAATAAGGAGAATGTTAAATTATGGAAAAGAGTGTCTAAAGATTTAGAAAAGTCTACAAGAAGACACTCAAATGTTAATGTGTTTAAAATTAATAAAGTTGTAAGAGAGAATGAAACAGCTTTAATTCCAGGAAAAGTATTGTCTAAAGGAGACTTAACTAAAAAAATTACAATTGCTGCTTTAAATTTTTCAAAAGAAGCAAAAGAAAAAATTAACAAAACTGGAAAAGCTATAACAATTAAAGAATTAATTAAAGAAAATCCAAAAGGATCTAAAGTGAGGATTATAGGATAAAATGATTTATAATTACCAAGTAGAATTAATGGAGATGGGACAAGAAAAACCATCTTTAATTGATAGTTTTTCATTTGATTTAGTTAAAAATGAGAGAGGCATATTATTAAAACCAAAAGAAGCGGAAAGAGAATTGAGATTAGATGATAGGTTTAAAGGATTCCTTGATGAGTATCCTGCAATTGTATATGTTACTGTTGATAACATGACTAATGTACATCGTCCTCCTGAAGGAATTGATAGGAAAGAAGGTGTAGTAATAAAATTAACTTTACAAGAAGGAATAGCAAAATGATAATTAATGCTGAAAATCTAATATTAGGAAGATTGTCTACAATTGCAGCTAAAAAAGCTTTACTTGGGGAATCTATTGATTTAGTTAATGTTGAGAAAGCAGTTATAATTGGAACTAAAAAGAATATCCTAGATAAATATAAAACTAGAAGAGAAAGAGGAGAAACTTTACACGGTCCTTATTTTCCAAGAACTCCAGATAGACTTGTGAGAAGAACTATTCGTGGAATGCTTCCATATAAACAAGAAAAAGGAAGATTAGCTTTTAAAAGAGTTAAATGTCATGTAGGCATACCAGAAGATTTAAAAGATAAAAAGATAGAAACTTTAGATAAAGCAAAATTATCTCCTCAAAAAATGAAATTTGTAACAATAAAACAATTAACTAGTTATCTTGGAGCAAAAGATTATGGCAGCTAACATAGTTCATATGTCTGGACAAAGAAAAAAAGCAATAGCAAGAGCAACTTTAAAACCCGGAAAAGGAATCATAAGAATAAATAAAATGTTATTAGAACTACACAAACCAGAACTAGCTAAACAAAGAATTATGGAACCTTTACAATTAGCAGGAGATGTTGCTAATAAAGTGAATATTAACATTAATGTTCATGGAGGGGGTTGGCAAGCACAGAGTGAAGCTGCAAGATTAGCTGTTGCACGTAGTTTAGTAAAATTTTCAGGTAGCAAAGATTTGAGACAAACGTTTTTAGATTATGATAGACATTTAGTAGTTGCTGATGTAAGGCAAGTTGAACCTTCAAAACCAAATAACTCTAAAGCAAGAGCAAAAAGACAAAAAAGTTATAGATAAAATGATAATTCCAATAAGATGTTTTTCATGTGGTAAACCTATAGGTCATTTATGGGAAGATTTCCAAGAGAGATCTAAAACAGAAGAGAAGAAAAAAGTCCTAGATGATTTAGGTGTAGAAAGATATTGTTGCAGATCAATATTTATGGGACATATTGATTTGATTGATACTGTAATGCAATTCAAGAAGAGTTAAATTTTTATATTTCTTTTCAATATTAAATTTATGAGAGATGATCAATGGCTTCTAGAAAAAATGAATAATGTATGGAATTCATTATTTCCTGAAGTTGAAAGAAAGAATAATGTTGTTATTAGATTTAAAGGAAGATGGAAGAATAAATTTGGACATATTAAAAGATTAAAAAATAAAGATACTGAAATTGTGATAAATTCTTTATTTAAAGATTTAAATGTTCCTGCTTACATAATAAATTTAACAATTGCACATGAGTTAGTCCATTATATGCATGGTTTTAACAGTCCTTATCAACAACAATTCAAACATCCTCATCAAGGTGGGGTTGTGAATAAAGAGTTGAAAAATAGAGGGTATAGTGAATTATTAAAATTAGAAAGAAAATGGTTTAAAGATGAGTGGTTAAAAACTTATATTAAAATTATGCAGGACTAATCTCAACATGATCTATTTGAGTTGTTATCTTAGCTTTTTTCCCATTCTTAAAACATAAAGGATTTTGTGTTTTTGGTTTTATATTCTCAATGTTATATACTGTTGTTCTATATGCATTAGTTGGAAGTAAAAATATATTTTTATTTGTATTTTCTAAAATAAATCTAAATCCAGGATTTCCATCTAAAACAGCATTATTGTTAAGGGTTCCTTCTTTTTTGAAACAAATATAATCTATTTTAGAAGGTAATCTCATGTTTATTTCTTTACTACTCCCCTCATCTAAATAAAAAAAAGAATCTACATTTTTTCTTAAATCTGAGATAAATGTAGTTAGTTCAACAGTTTCTCCTACATCTTTTAGTTTGTATACATAATTAAAACCCCATACAAGAATTAATGATCCAATTATCAATGCAAAAACATAGATAAATGGAGTGGATAAAAGTTGACCTCTCTTTTTCATCTTAATTAATTTATTTTTTGTTTAATTAATGTTTCGTTTTAATGGGAAATCTCATGTATTTTTTACAATCTGAACAATAATATACAACTTTCTTATCTTTAGTTCTAATTCTTAAATTGACTCCAGATTTCAGATAATGATAACAATGTTTACAGAATTTCCTTTTTAATTCTCTAGGAATTCTTATTCTAGATTTCATTGCAATCTTTCTTGCTAAATTAATATATCTATTGGATAATTTAGGATTTTTTTTAAATGATTTATTTGCTTGTTCAAACAAAATATTAATTCTTTCTTTAGCGATTGTTTTAAGTTTATCATTAAATTTCATCTTAGAAATTTAGTAAACTCCTTCATTCTTGTGTATGGATTAATAAATCTAAAAAAATTAAATAATAGTTTTGGAGGTATCAAAACAATATTTTTTATTTCTTCTAAATCTCCTAAACTAATTATTTCTGCGTCTAATGGAATAAAATTTTTCCTTCCTTCAAAGTGCATTATAGATAGAATATTATCTCCTTTATCCACTTTATCATTCATTCTAGTAGAGAAAACAAATCCAGAGTGTTCTGCTTTAACTTCTTTTGTAGAATCTTTCAATGGATTGTAAACTGTTGCTAATAATTGTCCTTTTTTAACATTATTTCCTAAACTAACTTTTAAATCTAATATCCCTTCTACTTTAGATATGTATCCATGTCTATCATCTAAAAAGAATTGTCTTAATGGAACTCTTATCATCCCATTTAACATATCATTGTATATTAAAATATTTTTTATTCCTACAATTGCTTCATCTATATACTTATCATATAATCTCATAGCTCCTCCAACCTCCACAGTTAGAACATGAACTTTATGTTTTCTAAATGATTCTAATGCTAACATTCCTTGTTTAGCTTCTCTTCTCATTATAATTTCTGTTCCAAATACTTTTCCAAGTTCAAAACAAAATTCTTCTTTTTTATTTTTTGGAACTCTTGGATGAGGCAATAAAACATTATATTGTCCATCATGAACATCTATTCCTAAATCACATTTACTTACTATCTCTTTCATTAAATTATCAGCGATTTTATTAGATATAGTTTTTTTCTTAGAACTAAAAGATCTGTTTAAATCTTTATTATCGAATGGAATGTATCTTATCCTTTTATTAAAACCATATGGATTTAGTATAGGAAGAAAGATTATTGTTCCTTTTAATCTATTAATGTTTAATTTTTTTATAAATCTATTAACAGTTTCAATTCCATTAATCTCATTTCCATGTATTCCTGAACATATAAAAATTGTTTTTCCTTCTTTTTTACCTTCAGCAATCATAATTGGAATCTCATAATTTTGATTTTTAGAAATTCTTCCTAAAATTAATTTACCTTTTGTTAATTTTCCTTTAATTGACTTACAAGTTCCTATTTTCATTTATTTTAATTATTAATTAAATTAATAAGTTTAATGAATTGTTTAAATCTATGAAATTAGTAATGGCTTTTGGAAGTTTTGATTTGATTCATCCTGGACATTTGTATTATTTGAAAGAATCAAAGAAGTATGGAGATAAATTGATAGTAGGAGTGGCAACTGATCAAAATATTTTAGAACTTAAAGGTAGAAAGCCTTTGTACAATGAAAAAGAAAGATTACTTGAAGTTAAGAATCTTAATATTGCTGATGAGGTTAGATTAGGAAATGATAATAGAAATGTTTATGATATTCTTGAAGAGGTTAATCCAAATGTTATTTGTTTAGGATATGATCAAAAGCCAAGTAATGAAGAATTAAAAAAAGAGTTAAAATTAAGAAAGATTAATGCAGAAATTATAAGAATTGATGCATTCAATCCAGAAAAATATAAATCTTCAAAGTTAAAAGGATTAATTTAATTAAAGTAAGATAAATTTTCCACCAACCCCTTTAGAAAATTTATTAAAATCATAAGGATTTAATAATGATATGGATGAATATTTAAAAAAAAGACCTCAAAAAAAGTTTTTTCGAAAAGAGAAGGTTGATTCACTCAGAAATCGAGTTATTAATAAAATTAAATCAAAGTTATTGCCTAATGATAAAATAATTAAAATCATCTTAATTGGTTCATCTATCAAATATTCATTTGGAAAATAGGATCCACCTGGATTCAGGGGAAGTTTATTTTCTGATTTTGATTTTATTGTGTTTGTTGAAGATGATTTTAAAATACCTAAATGGCTTGATGGAGGGCCAGATGGAAAACCTTTTCCAGATGATAGTATGAATTTATCTTATAGAAATAAGAAGTTCATTGATGATAAATATGATATTGAGGTTTTTTTTATTAGAAAATCAAATATGCAAGATTCTAAAATTCAAGAATTTGGAGAACTTGCAGGAATTCCTATGGTTTCTGATACTAAACATAAACATTTAATTGTATATAAAAAGAATTAGATTTGGTTAAGATATTTTGTAGAGTTTAACAAACCTTTTGGCATTTTTCTTTTATACCATCTTGTTGTTGTTTTTGGCAATCTAGAATGATATTCAAAATGCAGCATAGTGTGCTTTGGCTTATCTGAAAAAATTCTTCCTACCTTGGCAATTGTTTGTCCTGCTTTGATTTTTTGCCCAATTTTTATTTTGGGTTTTTGTATTTCACAATACAAAGCAAAATTACCATTTTCATGTTGAATTGCTATTGCATATGTATCTTCATATTTATTGAATTTATCTAATTTAGGATATGTAAAAAGAAAAATATTCTTAACTATTCCAGATTCAATTGATATGACTTTTGAACCATAACTTGCCAAAATATCCGTTCCACAATGAAATCTTCCATCTTCTTTATTCCTAGCAAATCCTCGTTTAGATTTTGATTTAGGAATATTTTTCTTTATTGATGGTACAGGCCAAAATATTTTTTTCATATTACAATTAAATTTAGATAGCATATATAAATTTTTTCAAAAGAATTGTATGTTCAACGTTTAGCTGTGGTAAAAAATAATAAGAAGATTATAGCTAAAACGTTATCATGATAAAAAGAGTGATGAACAGCATTCCAGAGTTCCCGCTCAAAGAGCAGTACAATCTAAAACGTTGACCTGTTTCACTGCCGAGTTCGGAATGGGATCGGGTGGTTCCAGATCACTATGGCCGTCCACCAACATTATTAGAAATTATCTATTTATAAAACTAACTCTTATTATCATCTTTGAACTATATCTTTTTCTTTTATACCATAAGTTCCTAATGTCCCATGATACAAACCTAATAATTGGTTTCTATTTTTTCTATGAAATCCTTTAGGAGGTTTGATTCCATTTGCTCTATAAAAATCTCCTAACCACATTTTCATCATACCCACTGTATCTCTTGGAGGTTCAGTCATCCCAGGAACAATATACTTTGTTTTCTTTTCTATAACTCCTTTTTCATCAGGCAAAGTACCTAATCTTGTCATTCTTTCAGTAGTATATCTTTCATATAATTCTTTTTCAATAGAGCCCTCAGGATAGTCAGTATTCTCACCTAAATGATCAACTATCTCCCCAAATGCTTGAAATGCTCTACCCTCAATAGCTAATTCTTTATCTTCTATAATCTTTTCATAAGTCCTTTCTTCTAAATCAATTGTCATATAATAAAAGAGCAAATCTAACTTATAAATCTTTCTATTATTTACTACCAAATAATAGTACTAATTAACAGTCTTAAGAATCTTAGTTATCTTATCAATTTTTTCTTCTTTATCAGGACCTATCCCCAAACAAGTTATTGTAGGTTTTTTAAAGAAAGTTTTTCCAGCATCTTTAATTAAAGCTGTAGTTAATCCTTCTTTTTTAGCTAGTTGATTAAATTTTATTAACTCTTTATTATCCTTAACAGCCAATACAACTTTCTTTCCACTAGATTTTTCCAACCATTCATCTACTTTTTTTCTCTTAGATTTTAGAACAACATCTACAGCTGCATGAGCACATTGAGCACCAGATTTTCCAATAGGCATCTTCAAATCTTTCCTCAATAAGATAACTAGTTTCATAATATTACCATTAATAATGTTTATAAATAGTTTTTGTTTTTCTTTAGCATATTATGGGGCTGTGGTGTAGCTTGGCTAGCATTTCAGGTTTGGGGCCTGAGGACCCCGGTTCAAATCCGGGCAGCCCCATTTTTTCAAGATATAGCTTATAGAAAGATTTTTAAAACAACCTAAGCCCAGAATAAAATGAATACTAAGAAAGTAGGGTCTGCAGGAAGATTCGGTGTAAGATATGGAAGAAAGATAAGACAAAGAGTTTTTGATATTGAAATTAAACAAAGACAATGGCATAAATGTCCTTATTGTCTAAAATCAAGAGTTAAAAGATTAGCAATTGGAATCTGGGAATGCAGATCTTGTGACTCAAAATTTACAGGAAGAGCTTATGAGGTGTGAAAATGAAATCTTACAAATGTTTACATTGTGAAAATATGATAAAAGATGAGTATATAAGAAAGAAAATTAGATGTCCTTATTGTGGGGCTAAGATATTATACAAGACTAGAACAGCAACTACTGAAGTAAAAGCAGTATAAAGGAATAAAAAATGTCAGAATTATATTTATATGACCACTCTATATTTAGGTATGGATCTAGAGCAAGAGATTTTAATCAGCCTTTAATTATTAGTAAAAAGATTGTGACTGAAAAGCAAATTAGTCGGAGAGGGGCTAGAAGATATGCTCTGGAAGAATCTGGATTTTATGGTCGAAATGAAGATAGATTAGTTTTAATTTTAGATAGTTTAGATTTTGAAGAAGTAATCCATCAGCCCGAGGGATGGAGTAAAAATGATACCACAACAGATTTTAAGTTTGTTTTTAAAGGAAGAGTTACCCAAGAAGAATTAGAGATGGCATTGATACTACTTCCAAAATTTGGTGTAAATGCACCAGAAAAATTAACCCTAGAAGAAACAGCTGAATTACCAGTATAAAATGGATGTATCTAAAGAAACAGAAAAAGATATTGCACAATTACAATTAATAGAACAAAATTTACAAAATTTCTTAGCACAGAAACAAACTTTTCAAACACAATTGTTAGAAATTGATAATGCATTAAAAGAGTTAAATTCTACAAAAGAAGATTCCTATAAGATTATAGGAAATATTATGATTAAAGATAAGAAAGAAAATTTAGTTAAAGAATTACAATCTAAAAAAGAGATTGTTGAACTGAGATTAAAATCATTAGATAAACAAGAAACAAAGATTAAAGATAAAGCTGAAGAGCTACAAAAAAAAGTTGTTAAAGAATTAGAAAAGTAAAAAGAGATTAAGATGGATACAATGAAAGAAGTAATAGAGTTGTTAGTACAACTAGAACAAGAGGGAACACTTCCTAAAAATATAAGATCAAAAATTAAAAATACAATGAATTTGTTAGATGAGAATCTAGATGTAGCAATAAAGATAGATAAATCTTTACAAGAACTAGATGAAATCGCAGAAGATCCTAATGTTCCAAGTTATGCTAGAACACAAATATGGAATGTAATGAGTTTATTAGAGAGTAGAAAATAAATTGTAGTCTATAGAAATATTTATATATAAAGGCCATTTATAATCATTTGGGAGAAACAACAATGAAGAAAGCTTTAGAAAAAATTAAAGATATGACAGACAGACTTATGCGTAATACTTCTTATTCTGATGATGAATTTAGTGAAGATTATTTATACATAGATACAGATAAAGATACAGGGGATAGATCAAGAATCTTAGTAAGACCTTATACTATTGAAGAATTTGATGACATCAAACCTGCTTTAGATGCATTAAGAGAAGGATATACTATCGCTTTAATCAACATAAGAATGTTAAAAGATAAAGATATTGTTGAATTAAAAAGAGCCATTAACAAAATTAAAAAAACATGTGATGCTATTGAAGGAGATATTGCAGGTTTTGGTGATGATTGGATTGTAGTCACTCCAGGATTCGCTAGAGTACATAGAAATAAAGAAACAGCAGAAGTAAAAGAATAATTCTATACATAATAATATTTTTATATCTATAAATCTAGAGTATAGTGATAATTGATGAAACCAATAATAAAATTAGAAGATGTTTGGAAGATTTATGAACTTGGAGAGGTTAAAGTAGAAGCTTTAAGAGGTTTAAATTTAGAAGTTTACAAAGGAGAGTTCTTAACTGTTTTTGGTAAGTCTGGTTCTGGTAAATCTACTGCATTAAATATGATTGGAGCTTTAGACATTCCAACAAAAGGAAGGATATACTTAGATGGGAAAAATATCTCAAGATTAGAAGAATCTGATTTAGCTCAACTAAGAGGGAAGAAGATTGGTTTTGTATTTCAAACTTTTAATTTAATCCCTAGTTTAACAGCATTAGAGAATGTTATGTTACCAATGGTTTTTCAAGAGATGATAAGAGCTGAAAGAATAAAAAGAGCTGAAAAATTATTAAAAGATGTTCAATTAGAGCATAGAGTAAATCACAAACCTAATGAGTTAAGTGGTGGAGAACGTCAAAGAGTTTCTATTGCAAGGGCTTTAGCTAATAATCCAGATGTAGTACTAGCAGATGAACCAACAGGAAATTTAGATTCTAAAACTGGGGATGAAATAATGAGTTTATTTGTGAATTTAAATAAAAAATTTAAGAAAACAATCATAATGGTTACTCATGATATGTCTTTAATCAAATTTTCACAAAGAACTTACATTTTAAAGGATGGAAAAGATATAAAAACTATAAAAGGTAAGATAACTAGAGAGATGATTGCATGAAAAAGAGGTTATTAGTTTTATTTACTATAGTATTATTTTTAGTTCCATTTACTAGTGCAGTAACTGTAGATTTTGATAGTGCTAATATAAATAAAACAGGATCTATTGGAGAATTTCCATTATTAGCAATATCTCAACTTAAGTATGAGCCTTTTCCAGTGGAACCAGGAGAAAAATTTGATTTATGGATCAAAGTTAAGAATATTGGAAGTGATCTAGCAGATGATGTTAAAGTAACATTAGTTGAAACAAAAACATTTTCTGTAGATGGATTAAATACAAGAATAATTGGAGGATTACAACCCTCACAAGAAATTCTATTAAAATATGAAGATGTTAGAGCAGCAGATGATGCAGTAGAAGGAGTTAATGAATTAGAATTTTTATTAAGTCCTGGTGGTTCTTATGGAGATAATGTATTTTCTAAAAATTTAGATATAGAGATAAGATCTGTTGATCCTGTATTGAATATTTATGTAGAAACAGACCCTAAAGTTTTATCACAAGGTTCTCCAGCTAAATTAAATATAACTTTAGAAAATAATGAAGACTCTATAATTGAAGATATCAAAATTAAATTGACTCTTCCTAGTGAAATAGTCCCTATAGGAACTTCTATTGAAAAGAAGTTAGATAGACTACTTCCAAATCAAAGATCTTCATTAATTTATGAGATAATACCATTAGGAGATGCACTTTCTAAAGCTTATAACATCCCTATAAATCTAACTTATAGAGATGAAATTGGTAATAAATTTGCTATTGATGAGGCTATTGGATTGTTAGTAGGGAGCAAAATTGATTTTGATGTAAATATAAAAGAAACAGATATTATAAAAAAAGGTCAAAAAGGGAAAATGACTATTGGTTTGTCAAATATTGGACCTTCAGATATTAAATTTTTAATTTTAGAGATAAAATCTTCTGATGAATATGAGATATTATCAAACACAAAAGAGTATATGGGTAATTTAGAGAGTGACGATTTTGAAACTTCTGAATTTAGTATATTTGTTAAGAAAAATGATCCTAAAATAAAAGCTTTGATAACATATAAAGATAATTTTAATCAAGAAAAATCCGAAGTTAGAGAATTAATTTTAAATACATATTCTTCAAATGAAGCTAAAAAATACAATTTAGTTGAAAAGAAAAATTCTTTAATTAATTTAGTTTATTTAGCTATTATCATTTTATTATATTTAACGTGGAGTGAATGGAGAAGAACTAAAGATTTACCAAAATCAATAAAAACTGCTTTTGTTAGATTCTTAAAAGGAATTTTTAGAGTAATAAGATCATTTAGCTGGAGAAATATAAAGAGACTTCCGAGAAGGTTGAAGAATTTATTTGATTCATTATGATATCTGATTATTTTCATGTAGCCTTAATAAACATAAAACATAGAAAATTAAGGGCTTGGTTAACTGTTATAGGGATAGTTATAGGTGTAGGTGCAGTTGTAACTTTATTATTAGTTTCTCAAGGTTTAGAAAATGCAATTATAGAACAATTTAATCAAATAGGCGCTAATAGAATTTATGTTTTTCCGAAAACACAACTTGTTGGTTCTTTTGAATCTGCTTTAACAGAAAAAGATCAAGATACAATTGATTCGGTGGCAGGAGTAGATTGGACGATAGGTTACAAATTAACGGGAGCTGAAATAAAGTTTGGAAGGGAAAAAGATTTTTCCCCATTTATAATTTCCATTCAAACTAATGGATTGAAAGAAAAATTAAAAGATGTGTTTTTCTTCACACCTCAAAAAGGTAGGTTGTTTAATAGTGGGGAAAGAAAGTCAGTTTTTATAGGACATAATATTGCATTTGAAGTTTTTGATGGAGATGTTAGTATTGGGGGAAATCTAAAAATTAATGATGTTAAATTTAAAGTAATTGGGGTAGCTTCTAGATTAGGCACACCAGATGATAATAATATATTAATTCCAGAAGAAGACTTTATAGAATTGTTTCCTAGTTTTAGTAATGAATTAGCATTTATAGAAGTAAAAGCCACAGATGGAAGTAATGTAAATGATGTAGCTAATAAAATTGAAAAAAGATTAGAAGACAAAAGAGATGATGAAAACTTTAGTGTAGACACCCCAGAAAGTTTTTTAGAGTCATTACAAACTGTCTTAGCTATAGTTCAAATTGTTTTAGGAGGAATAGCAGCTATATCTTTAGTAGTAGGAGGGATAGGAATAGCTAATTCGATGTTTACATCAGTTTTAGAAAGAACAAGAGAGATAGGAATAATGAAAGCTATAGGGGCAAGAAATTCAGAGATATTAAGTATATTTTTAGCAGAAGCTGCAATTATAGGATTTGTTGGTGGAGTTCTAGGATTAATTTTAGGCATTAGTGTCTCATTATTAATACAAAAAATTGTAGTTAGTGCTGGTTTTGGATTGTTAAAGATAATTGTAACCCCTGGAATAATAATATTTGGATTGTTTTTTGCTGCTTTTATTGGGATTATCTCAGGGATAATTCCCGCTTATAGAGCATCAAAGCAAAAACCTATAGATGCATTGAGGTCATAATGGATGTAAAAGAAATAATAAGATTAGCATTAAGGAATCTAATAAGAAGAAAAATTAGATCTGGATTAACAGTTATAGGAATGGTGATAGGTATAATGGCCATTATCTCATTAATCTCTTTATCTCAAGGATTAGAAGAGTCAATAGCTGGACAATTTTCTAGATTAGGGGCCAATAATATTATTATCTTACAAAAAGGATTAAGTGGACCACCAATTGGTTCAAAAGTTTTATCAAGTAGAGATGTAGAATTTCTAAGAAAATTTAATGAGTTTGATAAAGTTCTTCCACTATACACTAAATCTGCTGAGATTGAATTTAACAACCAAAAAATAATATCTTTAATTTCAGGAACGGATGCAGATCTATCAGATGAGAGAATTGAATTATTAAGTTTAGAGTTTGAGAAAGGGAGAAATTTAGGAGAATCATCTAGTGGAACTGTGATAATTGGAAATGGAATAGCAGAAAGAACATTTGATAAAAAAATATTTGTGAATTCTAAAATAAAAATACAAGATAAATCATTTAGAGTTGTAGGAATCTTAAAAAAAGAAGGTGGAGATTTTAACAGATTAATTGCATTAACTGGAGAAGATATAAAAGATTTATTTGATATTGGAGATTCTGTTAATGCTATTAATGGTAGAGTTAAAGAAGGGGTAGATATAAATGCTTTAGTTGATAAAGTTAAAGAAGATTTAGAAGATTTTAGAAATGCTGAAGATATTGAAGTTCAAACACCAGCTGATTTACAAGAACAATTTTCAAATATACTTGGAGTAGTAAGTATCGTTGTTATTGGAATAGCTGCTATCTCATTAGTTGTAGGAGGGATAGGAATAGCTAATTCAATGTTCACTTCAGTTTTAGAAAGAACAAGAGAGATAGGAATAATGAAGGCTATAGGGGCAAGAAATCCTGAAATATTAAGTATATTTTTAGCAGAAGCTGCGATTATAGGATTGTTTGGAGGATCTATTGGGATTATTTTAGGAATCTCAATTGCTTATCTAATAAAGTTAGGGGCTTCTTTAGGAGGTATAACAATCAATATATCGTTTCAATTAAATATTATCTTATTTGCTTTAGTTTTTTCAATGATTATAGGAATAACTTCTGGGTTGTGGCCAGCCATACAAGCATCAAAACAAAAGCCTGTTGACTCATTAAGGTATGAATAAAATATTATTTTTTTAATATGACAACTTCATTTTTGGTTAACATAGAGTTAGGAATGTAAACTGTGTCTTTCTTTTTTGTAATGATTCTTGTTTCAACTAAATTGACATGAACAACTTTTCCTTCTATATTTTTAACTTTAATGTTATCTCCTGATTTTATTTTATCTTTTTGGTGAATCATAAAACCAGCAACTATGTTAGGAATAAAATCTTTAAATGCTAATATGATAAATCCAACTAATATAACTAAAATTATTGTTAATAAGATATATAACAAAGTAGTTGTCAATCCAAGTTGATTAAGTGCCATTATTATTGCTATAAAATAGATAATATATTTGACTATAGAACTAGAAAATTCTTCTATTTGAATTTTAACTCCTGCTTGTTCTTTAAGAATTCTGTTTGTTTCTAATTCATGTAATATTTTTTTTGTTAGATTACTCAAAATTCTTGCCACTACAAAACCAATCAATAAAATAATTATTGCAGTTATTAATTTAATAATTATATTTTGAGCATTTAAATCAAACAAACTAAAATCTACCATCTATAAACATCGATAATTAAGTTTAAAAAACTTTTTATAGAATATAAATTCGTTATTTAAAATGCCAATTAATGCTAAACCGGAATTTTTAAGAGCAAGAGCGAAGTACTCTGAAGCCAGTACAATAAATGAAAAATTGAAAGCATTACATGAAATGCTTCAAACTGCTCCAAAACATAAAGGTAGTGAAGTTTTAATCGCAGATATAAATTCTAAAATAGCTAAGTTTAAAAGATTAGCAGAAAAAGAAGCTTCACAAAAAAAAGGAAGAGCTAAATTCTCAATAAAAAAAGAAGGATCAGCTACAGTATGTTTAGTGGGGACTACAAATTCTGGAAAATCTACTTTATTAAAAAAATTAACGAATGCCAAGCCAGAGATAGCTCTTTACCCTTTTACAACAAAAGTTCCACAAGTAGGAACATTAGATTATCATGGAGTTAAATTACAAGTTATAGAAATTCCTTCTATAACTAAAAGATTTAGGGATACTAAAAATGGATTGGCTTTTCTTAGTATAGCTAGAACTTCAGATATCTTAGTCTTAATGTTTAATAATGATAAAGAGAAAAAACTTTTAGATCTAGAATTATATGATGTAGATCCCCCAAAATTAATTTTTAAAAATCAATCCAATCTAAAAGATAGAATTTGGAATAAATTAGGATTGATAAAAGTTTATACAAAACAACCTGGAAAAGAAAAAGAATTTCCTCCAGTTTCACTGAAAAAAAATTCTTGTGTAAGAGATTTGGCTGAACATGTTCATAAAGATTTTATTGAAAAATTTAAATTTGCTAGAATTTGGGGAAAATCTGTTAAATTTAATTCTCAAAGAGTTGGTTTGGATCATATTTTAAAAGATGAAGATATAGTAGAATTGCATACAAATTAACTAAATAACATTGAAACAGATTGGAACATCTTCTTCGGATCCTCTATCAAAGAAAATAGCGCAATTTAATCCTTTTCCCAAGCCTAATGTTAAATATTTAAATTCTCTTTCTGAGCCACCCCTACAGTAATGTTTTCCACATCCATTGATATAATCTGATCCTTTGAAAACTTCATCTTTATCTACTCCAGATAGTTCATCAGGATACCAAAAAAACTTAACTAAAGAATTTGTACCAAAAGGATCTCCAGTTTTTACTTTAAAATATACATATTTACCCAATTTTACATTCATTAATCTATCTTGAACATAATTTTCTCCATCAATAGAAATAAACACTTCCGTTAATTCTCTATCTTCATAACCCCTTGTATTCTTTTTAATAAAACTTCCAGTATAACTAAAGCTTAGAAGACCTACAACTAATAAAGAAATAAAAGCTACAAATAAAACTTTTGTATCATTCTCCATTTATTGATACTAATTAACTAATATTTAAAGATTACTTAAAAATTCCATAATAAATTTATATTTCTAAATCTGAATCTTGTGTATACTTAATATTCTTTTTTAATGCAATTTCTGCTTTATAAAGTTCTATTCCCATATCAGCTGCATGTTGCAAACTAGAAATCATTTCTTCTTTTATCAATGTATTAACTATCTCTATAGCTGTTTTTCCTTTTATTTCAGCTCTTAATTTATTATCTGGAGAGGTACAATATCCTACTTTTATCAATTTGTCTTCTTGATCTACTTTAATTAGAAAATATCCTTTAGGATCCATCACCCAATCCTTTATTTTATCATATTTAGCTTCTACAATCTTATCAGAAACTTTTTCTATATCCCACCACTTACCTTTTATCATAAAATTTTGAGAATCAATCAATATTTGAATCTTGTCAACTAAATATTATTTTTATTATTCTTAAAGTTACATCATTCCAGGTGGCATTCCACCCATTCCACCAGGAGGCATTCCTGCTCCACCTTTATCTCCAACCCCTGCTATAATATCATCAATTCTTAATATTAACTCAGCAACTTCAGAAGCTGATTTAACTGCTTGTGTCTTAATTTTTAATGGTTCAATAACTCCTGAGTTCCATGCATCTCCAACCTTTCCACTAAATACATCTATTCCAGCCCATTTAACATTTTTATCATGTTGACTTTTCAATTCTGTTAACATATCAATTGGATCTAATCCAGCATTTTCTGCCAAAGTTCTTGGAATTATCTCTATAGAATCTGCAAACGCCAATACTGCCAATTGTTCTCTTCCTGATAAACTATTAGCATAATCTCTTAGTTGTTTAGCTGTTTCTACTTCAGGTGCTCCAGCCCCTGCAACAACTTTTCCATCTCTTAATGCAGCTGCAACATCACCAATAGCATCTTTCATAGCTCTTTCAACTTCATCAACTACATGTTCAGTTCCACCTCTAACTAAAATTGTTACTGCTTTTGGATTTGAACATTCTTTAACAATAGTCATCTCTTCATCTCCAATTTTTGTTTCTTCTACTACTCCAGAACTTCCTAATTCTTCATTAGATAATTCTTTTAAGTTTGTTATCACTTTAGCTCCTGTTGCTCTTGCTAATTTATCCATATCTGATTTCTTAACTCTTCTACAAGCATAAATGTTTGATTTAGCTAAATAATGTTGAGCGATGTCATCAATACCTTTTTGACAAAATACAACATTAGCTCCAGAACTTATTATTTTATCTGTCATCTCTTTTAACATTCTTTCTTCTTGATCAATAAATTCTTGTAATTTTAAAGGATCATTTATCTCTATTTTAGCATCTGTTTCTGTTGATTTAATCTCTATTGCTGTATCTAATAACAAAATTTTAGCTCCTTTAATAACTCTAGGCATTCCTGAATGAACTCTTTCTTTATCTAATAAGATTCCTTTAATCAATTCAGAATCTTCAGTTCCATCCCCAACTTTTTTTTCTAATTTAACATTGTCAATATCAATATGTAAAGTATCATTCTCTTTATCTGCAACCATTTTGATTCCTTCTACAGTTAAATCTGCTAATTTTTCTTTAGAAGCTTCTGCTCCTTTTCCAGTCATTGCAGTAATAGCAATACTTTTTAGAATTTCATTATCTGATTCAGAAATATCTTCAGCGATAGAAGCAAGAATTTCTTGAGCTTTATCAGCAGCTAATCTATAACCTTTAGCTATAACAGTTGGATGTATATCTTTTTCTAATAAATCTTCAGCACTCTTTAATAATTCTCCAGCCAATACAACAGCTGTAGTAGTT
>CAYUGZ010000002.1:46453-58448 GCA_964444465.1 Candidatus Woesearchaeota archaeon
GTAGTTCCATCTCCAACTTGATTCTCTTGAGTTTTAGCTACCTCTACTAACATTTTAGCAGCTGGGTTTTCTATATTCATCTCTTCTAAAATTGTTACACCGTCATTTGTAACTGTAACATCACCTAAAGAATCTACAATCATTTTATCCATTCCTTTAGGTCCTAAAGTAGTTCTAACTGTCTCAGCTACTTGTTTAGCAGCTAGTATATTACTCCTTTGAGCATCTTTTCCCATTGTTCTTTGGTATCCTTCGGGAAGTATAAATATTGGCTGTGTTGTCATTTTTTATCTCCTTATCTATTAATATAGAAGCCTCTTTTCCTAGGTAGGATGACTTAAATTCTATATTTAAATCTTTCTATCCTTCACTATAATCCTATTTATATACTATGGTTAGTTTTCTATAAAACGGGATGGTTCGTAAAGAAGATTTAGCAAATAAAACACCAGATGAGTTCTTTTCATCTTTTCCAGAGGGTTATATCTCAGGTAGAACTAAATACATCATAGTTTCTGGATCAGTTATATCAGGAGTAGGAAAAGGAACTTTTACTTCTTCTTTGTGTAATGTATTAAAATGGAATGGGTTTAGAGTACACCCTATAAAATTTGATGGTTATTTAAATTATGATGCGGGTACATTAAACCCTTTTAGGCATGGTGAAGTATTTGTGTTAGATGATGGAACTGAATGTGATTTAGATTTAGGATCATATGAAAGAATGACTAACCAAAATTTAACAAAAGACAACTACTTAACGTCTGGTAAAATCTTTAAAAATATAATAGATAAAGAGAGAGCTGGATTGTATTTAGGAAGAGATGTTCAATTTGTCCCACATGTAAGTGGAGAGATTAAACATTTCATAAGAAAATGTTCCATTAACCATTCTCCAGATATTGTGATTATAGAAGTTGGTGGAACTGTGGGGGATTTAGAAAATTCTTATTTCTTAGAAGCAATGAGAGAATTAGCATATGAAGAAAATAAAGATAATGTTTGTTTTGTTAATGTAACTTATATCTTAAGACCTGGAACTTTAGGAGAACATAAAAGTAAAGCAGCTCAATTAGGAATAAGAACTTTAATGGAAAGAGGAATACAACCAAATATCATTGTTTGTAGAAGTGAAGAAGAAATTAAAGATAGTATAAAAGAAAAAATAAGCATAAGTTCAAATGTCCCTATGAATAGAGTGATTAATCTCTATGATGTTGAAACAATATATGATATTCCTCTATTCCTTAAAGAAAAAGGGATAGATAAAATGATTTTAGATACTTTAGGATTAGAAAATAAAAAACCACATTTAATAGACCCAAATGAATGGAATAATTTAGTAAACAAGATAGGTAGTTCTAATAAAAATATCACAATTGCTATTACTGGAAAATATACAGGGGTTCATGATTCTTATTTGAGTATACTAAATGCAATTGAACATTCTGCACCTTATCTAAATGCAAAAATAAATCTAAAATGGATAGAAACTACAAATCTAAACAAAGATAGTGTAAAAGAAGAACTAAAAGATATTGATGGAATTATAGTTCCAGGTGGATTTGGAGAGAGAGGTATTGAAGGAAAAATTGAATGTATCAAACATTGTAGGGAAAATAAAATCCCTTTCTTAGGATTATGTTATGGATTTCAAATGGCTGTCATTGAATTTGCAAGAAATGTTTGTAATTTAAAAGATGCAAATACTACAGAAATAAAACAAACAGAAGATCCCGTTGTTTATATCTTACCAGAACAAGAAGAAATAAAAGATTTAGGTGGGACAATGAGGCTAGGTGGATTTGATATGGATATTAAAAAAGAAACTTTAGCTTTTAGATTATATAAAAATGACAAAATTAGAGAAAGATTTAGACATAGATACAATGTTAATCCAAAGTACATAGAAATATTAGAAAAAAATGGAATGATTTTTTCGGGAGTAGCCCCTGAAAAAAAGATAATGCAAATTCTAGAATTAAAAGACCATCCTTATTTTTTAGGAACTCAATATCATGCTGAGTTTACTTCTAAACCTTTAAATCCAAGTCCTCTTTTTGTAGGATTTATAGAAGCTTGTTTGAATAAAAAATAGAAAATATTTATATAACATATAAATTCTTTAATGAGATGGAAGAAGAACATAGATTAGTTGCTCAAAGAAAACAAAAATTAGATGAATTAAGAAAAAATAACATTGAACCTTACCCTTACAAATTTAATAAAAAAGATAATTCTAAAGATCTTCTTGATAAGTTTAAGAAGTTGAAGAAAGAAGAGAAAACAAAAGATAAAGTTAGTCTAGCTGGAAGGATTATGTCATTAAGAGTTATGGGAAAAGTTTCTTTTGGACATCTACAAGATTCTAGTGGAAGAATCCAATTTTATGTTAAAGAAGATGAAATAGGAAAACAAAATTATAAATTATTTAAAAAATTTGATATTGGGGATTTTTTAGGCATTAATGGGGTAGTATTTAAAACAAAAAGAGGGGAAAC
The DNA here is from genome assembly GCA_964444465.1 of Candidatus Woesearchaeota archaeon. Classification (GTDB taxonomy): domain Archaea; phylum Nanobdellota; class Nanobdellia; order SCGC-AAA011-G17; family JACPNG01; genus JACPNE01. The sequence continues at coordinate 48,955 of CAYUGZ010000002.1, forward strand.
TTCTATTTGGGTTAAAAAATTAGAATTATTAACAAAATCTTTAAGACCTCTTCCAGAAAAATGGCATGGACTTAAAGATATGGAAACTAGATATAGACAAAGATATTTAGATTTGTTAATGAATCAAGATGTTAAAGAAATATTCTTAAAAAGATCTCAAATAATAAATGCAATAAGAGAATTTCTAAATTCTAAAGGTTTTATAGAAGTAGAAACTCCTTTATTACAACCATTGTATGGTGGGGCAAGTGCACGTCCATTTAAAACAAAAATAAATGCTTATAATATGGATATGTTTTTATCTATCTCTCCTGAATTATATCTTAAAAGATTAATAATTGGTGGATTTGAAAAAGTCTACACAATAAGTAAAAATTTTAGAAATGAAGGAGTAGACAAATCACACAATCCCGAATTTAGCATGTTAGAATTTTATTGGGCTTATGCAGACTATAATGATATTATGGAAATAACTGAAGATTTAGTTAATTTTGTAGCTAAAAAAGTGAACAAATCTACTAAAATAGTCTATCAAAGCAAAAATATTGATCTGAAAAAACCTTGGAAAAAACTTTCCATGAAAAATGCAATTAAAAAATATCTAAAAATTAATATTGATAAATTTGATGATAAAGAAATTAAAAATTATATGAAAGGAAATAATATAGAATATGAAGGTGATTTTAGTAGAGGATTAGCAATTGAGTTGATATTTGAAACTTTAGTTCAAGATAAATTAATTCAACCTGTCTTTATTACAGACCATCCTAAAGAATCTACTCCTTTATGTAAACCTAAAAGAGGAGACCACCATCTAATTGAAAGATTAGAACCATATATTTATGGATGGGAGATGGGCAATGGTTATTCTGAATTAAATGATCCAGAATTACAAAGAAAATTGTTAGAAGAACAATCAAATCAAAGATTAATTGATGAAGAAAATCATCCAATTGATGAAGATTTTATTAAAGCATTAGAGTACGGAATGCCCCCTACAGGTGGAATGGGTATTGGTATAGATAGACTAACTATGGTTTTAACTAATAGTCCAACAATAAGAGATGTTATTTTCTTTCCATTTATGAAACCAGAAAAATAATTATTCAACAACTAACCTTTTTTCTGTTCTCGAGATTAGTCCTTTCACTTTACTTAATTCTTCTAGATTGACTATTATAGAATTTAATCCAACACTTACAAGAAAGTCTATCATTTCTGGATCTGAACTAATCTTTCCAACTAAATTAGTTTCTATGTTAAATTGTCTGCACACACTAATAACCTTTTGTATAGTTCTTAATAAAGAAGGATGTTTTTCATTAAATAATTTAGCAGTCCTATCATTAAATTTGTCTACTCCTAACATTAATTGTGTTAAATTATCAGTTCCAAATACAATAAATTTTATTCCTTCTTTACAAAAATCATCAATTATTTCACAATTAGAAGGAGTATCTAACATTATCCCTAAATCATTACTAATTCCTACTTCTTTCATTAAATCTTTTACTTGTCTTAACTCATTTATAGTTGTTATAAATGGTAAAACAATCTTAATTTTTTCATAACCCGATTCATTTAATTTCTTTATAGCATTAAATTCTGCTCTTAAAATAACGCTTTCATCTAAAGCTCTTCTAATACCTCTCCAGCCCATCAATGAATTTTTTTCATCTTCATTTATTAAATCACTAGTCCTAATTAATACATTTTTATTTCCAAAAGACCTTGCTACTTTTTCTATTTCAGTAGTTAGAAGATTAATGTAATCATACTCATTTTCTTGCACTAAAGACATAGGATTAATTTGTCTTTTTTTAATTATACTCTCTAATTTTAAAAAAACACTATCTGCATCTATAGTAGCCTTATCTGAATCATTAACTTCTTCTAAATCTACTCCTACCTTTGTTATCGTTTTTAGATTAAGATTTTCTATCTTAGTTTCTTGTATTGATTCTTCTTCTTGTATTGATTTTAAGTTTAAGAGGTATACTGAACCACTTTTAATACCAAATTCTATTTGTTTTGGACCATAGGAGTCTTCTATCTTGATAGAAATATCTACTAATTTATTTATTTCAAAATCATTTAATGTTTGTTCTCCTGCCTTAAAACTTAAATTTCTTTTAGAATTTTTTTTAATATTCTCATCAAAATAAATCATAAATTCCTTAGACCCAATCTTTGTTTCTTTAACTAAGAAATTAGTTTTGTCTATTACATAAAAATCTGGTTGAACTAAATTTGAAAGAATTGTTTTAGATATTCCATAATTAGATTTTATTATTATATCTTTATTAATTGAAATAATTCCAGACTTATCAGATTGGATCTGCTTTTGGATAATAAGGGCGACTAATGAATCATGGGGCACATTATTTTTTGCTCTATAATAAACTAATTCTTTATTGTAATATGATGCCCAACATTGTTTTATTGATTCTAACAAATTACTATTTCCTTTAATATCTAAAAATGTTTCCGAATCTAATCCATTTATTATAGAAGGTCTAAGAACTACATAAGGAAGTTCCCTTCCAGATTTTATCATACTCAATGCAGCAGTGTAGTTAAAAGTTTCAGGATCAACATTTAGATTACTATACTCATCTAAAATTTCTTTATTAATGTAATCAGGGAAAGGTGCTCTGATTATCAAATCTTGAATTTTTTCAATAACTTGGGTTAACTTTTCATTATTTTCAAAATCTAGATTGTTCATTAAATCTAAAATTGTAGTTCTTATTCCAGAAAAATCTAAAAAATCTTTGAAAGATTCTGTTGTTATAATAAATCCAGGGGGTATTGGAAGTCCTTTATTGTAAAGTTCACTTAAATCTAAAGATTTTTTACCCACTAAATCAATATTCTCTTTTTTAACGTCATTAAACCATAAAACTTTCATAAGAATAATTTTAAGTGATAAGATATAAAGATTATTGTAAAACAGTTATTTATCAATTTAAGTTATAGAACATTTACAAGGAAGTCTATGAATTCCATATTTTAAAGCATCTCTAGCAATATCCATATCTTTCTCATCTACATAAACACTAATTATTGGTTGATTGATCTTTACTTGAGCTGATACACCCATAGCTTTACCAAAAGATTTTTTCATACCAGAGCTCATTCTATCCGCTCCAGCCCCAGTTAATGCCTTGTTCTCTCTTAAAATATGATGTGGATAAACTCTTAATTTAAAATGATAATTATTTCCTAATGCTTTTGCTAATCTTCTGTTTACTCCTACTCTTGTGGATTCTAAAGCATTATGACGAATCTGAATTCTTTCTTTAGAACATAAATCAACTTGTTTTTCAAATTTCTTTTTTGTATTTCCTAAATCATACTTAACTATTTTACTAGGTGGAACTGATTTTATGAAAGCTTTTCTTCTAAATTTAGACTTCCTAGTATAGGCTCTTGTTAATTTAGTATAACATCTACCTTTTCTCAATCCTGCCATTATCTATCTCCACTTCTGTTCCAATGCTTTGTCCTGGAAGACCTTTTTCAAATATAGCCCTTACAGCACCACTATTTCCGTGTTCTTTAACAATTTGCCCTTTAATCTCTTTAGATTTAGGACTTTTCCATATAACATTTTTGTTTAATAGAGAGTTAGCTTTTTCTTTAGAATCTATAGAATTAACTTTTATAATCATATGATTATTGTATTGGGTATGTTTCCCCCCTCTAAAATTTGCTATGATACCTTTCATTTTAAATTATTGAGAATATCTATTTAAAAAAGTTTCTAATAGCTTACTAGAACTTCTACATCTTTTCCATATAACTTTCTCAAATCCTCAAATATTTTTTCTTTAATAAAAACATTTTCAGGAATTTTCACTTTCTTTAATTGTTCTTCTAATTCTTCTAAAGAACTTTTTTCAATATCAACTAAACTACCATTTTTAAGTTTAGCTTTAGAAACTTCTTCTCTTTTCTCTAAATCATTTGTTATAAATGCTTTATCTTCTAACAATAAAACTTCTCCATACTTCTCCCCATACTTAAATCTAATCTTAGCTCTCTCTAATTCAACCCCTCTTTTTCTTTGTATAAATTCAACCATGGTTTTAATGAATAATCTAGCTTCTTTGTTTACTTTTTCAATTTCTTGTTTACTTAATTTTTTAGAAGTGTAATCTTTTTTGGATTTTATGATCAATTTTAAAATTCTTAAGAATTTTTCAGGAATTAATCCTTTATCAACTAAATTCTCTTTAAATGAAGATTCTAATTTTTTAATACTAATTTCTCTTACTCCACTAATAAACAAAGCGTCTCTTGATATAGCAACACAAGAATCATAATTATGCAATACAGATTCTCCTTGAGACTTCTTCTCTATTTGAGTAAATAATTTTCTTATTCTTTTCATATAATCTTCTAAATCTTTTAACAAAGAATCAACTTCTTTTCCAGAAATTTCTCTAACTCTTCCATGTTCAACATCTTTATAATATTTGAATAATTTAGCTAAGATATCAACATATTTTTTTTCTAATAACTTTTCTTTCTTAACAAATATTTCTTCCATAACTTTAACAGTCTCTCTAGGAGTTGTTGGTGGCAATCCATATAACATTATAGCAGCTTGAGCTGGATTTAAGGCAGCATAATACAAATCTTCTCCTACCATCCCAAGTAATTTTGATTTTGTTCTTTCTAATAATCTTTCTCCAAGATCCATATTCATATCAATTGCTTCTGGACTAGGTTTTAATTTACCCATATGCAATAATAATTTCCAAGGCATAAACACCCCTCTATCAAATAAAGGAACTCCATCCCTTAAGAATGTATAAATAACAGGTTGAGCTTCTTTAACAGAATCCCAAAAATCAGTTAGAATATGTGTTTGAACATGAAAATTTGCTTTTACTCCTGAAGCTTTTGAGGCACTAAAACCCATATCCTGAATTATTGCCCTTAATCTTTCTTTTAATTCAACTCTAGGCATTTTTTTTACATCAGTATCATCTATAACAATAGAAACATCAATATCTCCTGGGTTTGCATCTCCCCTGAATAAACTACCAATCGCAATATAACTTAAAACATATTTCTCAAATTTCTTAATGGTCATTTCTTTATGGATTTCAGCTGTCTTTAATGCACCTAACATTCCTTTATCATAAAGTATTGTTCCCATTCCAATTAATCCTAGAATCTCATATTTTCCATCAAAACACATCTCTTTTAATTCAGATATGATTAAAGTATTAGGTTTGATGTTTTCATCAATATTTTTAGCAGAATCTTCAATTATATTAGTTAGTTTATCTTTCAACTCTAATTTAGACATTTTTTTAGAATCAGAATCATCTATTAATACTAAAACATTAATCCAATCTTTTCTTTCTTCTCTTTCTTTTTGGGTTAATTCTTGTTCTTCTTCTGGGGTTAATTTTTCTGGGGGTAATAACTCTATACCAACTACATATTCTTCAAATTTCTTTAGAACTTCTTTCTTAAATTTCTCTACTTTTGCTTTAATTTGAGATAATTTTTTTTGAATATCTTTAGGAATTTCTAATCCTTCAGGGAGTTCTGGAATTTTATCCGCCATAGTTAATTTTTGATTATGATGTTTTTAAAAGTTTTGATATAATCTCTATTTTATTGATAAGAATTTAATCAATTTATAAACTTTTCTAGTATGTTACTACTCTTAAATAAGGAATATAGTAAGATTTATAAAGGACAAATTTAGATGAAGATTATGATAGATATACCCTCTCTACCACCAGATGTAAGAGCACATATTGCTAATTTAGAGATTAGAATAGAAAGAGAAAAAAGATAAGAGAGGGCGTTATTAACATTAAAAATAGAGAAATACATGAATTGAGTAAGGGATTTCAAACTGATGGATTAAGTGGGTTACTTAGAAAAGAAATATTTGAACAAGACATACATGCATTAGTTCCTCTTGATAGAAGAGTTAGGATAAGAAGAGATGAACAAAGTGGAAAAGATAGGAGAGGAGAAAGATCATTATCATTATGTTACTTAGATGGTGATAACTTTAAATCAATCAATGATGAAGAAGGTCATGATACTGGAGATCATGTAATAAGTGAATTAGGTAGAATTATAAGGGAAAGTATAAAACCGTCAGATAGAGCATATAGGTTAGGAGGAGATGAATTTGCAGTTGTAGCTCTAGACCTACCAGATGTTATGATGTATGGAACAAGATTAGCAAAAGCAGTAAAAGAACATGAATTTAAATATAAAGGAAAAATTATACCTATGACAATAAGTGTTGGTATTGCAACTCATATTCCAATGGATGGGTATGTAGATGCAGAAGAATTAAAAGAAGAAGCAGATAATCTATGCTATGAATCAAAAGGTTATAGAAAACAAAATCATGGAAAAGGAAGAGTTACAATTTTAATTCCAAAAACAAAGGAGATTATTCAAAGTGGAGAAATTTGATAAAATAAAAGATTTTGAAGATATTTTAGGACAAGAAGAATCAAAAAAGCAATTAAAATCTGCTTTAATGATCAGAAGAAATATTATTTTAGTTGGACCACCAGGAGTTGGAAAAACAACTTTAGCAAAAAATGTATCTAAAATAAATAAAAAAGGTAAATTCATTAGAGTGCAAGGATCTCCTGATTTAAATGTAGAAGATTTAATTGGAGATATTGATCCAATAAAAGCATTAAAACACGGTCCAACATCTTTAGAAGCTTTTACTCCTGGAAAGATTTTCAAAGCAGATAAAGGAGTTTTATTTTTTGATGAAATAAATAGATGTCCTGAAAAATTACAAAATGCATTATTACAAGCTTTAGAAGAAAAGAAAGTTACAATAGGAAATTATGATGTTGATTTTGATGCAGATTTTATTTTCATTGGAAGTATGAATCCAGAAGATTTCGCTGGAACTGAAAAGTTAAGTGAAGTTTTGTTAGATAGATTTGATATGATCTATATGTCTTATCCTGAAACTTTAGATTTAGAAAAACAAATTATAAATCTAAAAGGTAATAAATTAAAAGTAGAATTTTCAGATGAATTATTAACTCAATCTGTTTTGTTTGTTAGATTGTTAAGAGAAAATAAAGATTTAGAAAGGGTTCCTTCTGTTAGAGCTTCTTTAGGATTGTATGAAAGAGCACAAAGTAATGCTGTTTTAAACAATAAAAAGAAAGTAGACATAGAAGATGTAAAAGAAGCAATTATTTCTGTAATCTCTCATAGGATCAAATTAAAACCAAGTGTAAAATACTTAACAAATTCAAATAAGTTTATTGAAAAAGAATTAAGTGATTTTTTAGATCAAAAACAAGATCCAAGACAAACGGACAAAAGTGGTGATTTACCGTAGCAGTATAAAAGGAAGCATAGAAGAGAAAGAGGGCAAGTTAAAAAAACAAAATAAAGAAGACAAACTTTTGAGTTCTATTTTAGAAGGTAAAAAATCAGAAGAAGGAAAATTATTAAGAAATGCATTAAATAATAATTTATTTTCTTTCAATCCTGATATGATGTTTCAACAAATTGTGAAAAATTATTCTTTAGCTAAAGAAATTTATGGGGAATCTTTCATAAGACAAATTGCAAATGAAAATGATGTAGGATTTCCAGAAGTTCAAAGAAAGATTAAACAAAAAATATTAAATAAATTTGAAGAAATGCAAGATAATCAAATTGTAAATAAAGATTTAGAAATAACAGAAGATGGATTAAAATTTGCTGCATTATCTTTGTATGTTGAGGAAATTGATAATCTAGTTTCTAAAGGACTGATTGGAGAAAAGTTCAATAGAGAAAAATCTCACTATGGATCTAAAGAAGAAGTTAAAGAATTTAAGAAAGGAGATAGATATAGAGATATTGCTTTAAGAAAATCCATTAAAGTAGCAATAAAAAGAAATCATAAAAATATAGAAAAGAGAGATCTAAGAAGTTTCGAAAAAGAATCTAAAGGAAAAATAAATATTGTGTATGGATTAGATGCTTCTGGTAGTATGAAGGGTAATAAAATTGATATGTGTAAAAAAGCAGGGGTTGCTCTAGCCTTTAAAGCAATAGAAGAAAGAGATGAAGTTGGTTTGTTAGTTTTTGGGTCTAAAGTTGAAGATATAGTTCATCCAACACATGATTTTATGATGTTATTAAATAAAATAGTAAGAATAAGAGCTAAACAAGAAACAAATATAGCTTCTACAATAATGAAAGCCATTGAAATGTTTCCTAATGATGACTCTACTAAACATTTAATATTAATAACAGATGCAATGCCAACTAAAGGAGAAGATCCAGAAAAAGAAACATTAAATGCTGTTGAGAATGCATGTAGTTGTGGAATTACAATATCTATGATTGGGATAAATTTAGATAAAAAAGGAAAAGTATTAGCTGAAAAAATATCTCAAGTAGGTAATGGAAGATTACAGATAGTTAAGAATTTAGAAGATTTGGATATGGTTGTGTTGCAAGATTATTATAGTTTATAAAAACAATATTTATAAATCAAAATTTAAGATATAATAAAAAAAGAGTTCTAAAATTATAAACTAATTAGGTAAAATGTCAGAAAGTTCAGAGAATACTACAACTCCTGGATGGGTCGAAGGAATATTTGATTATGTAAAGAGTAAGCCCTACACTTATGTAGGTTTAATAGAAGGATTTTTTGTTATTGCGTCAAATAATGAAAATCAAAGGGATGGTTATGGGTCTCGTTTAGACCATATTTTTTTTGATAGTATTGTTCCAGAAAAAAGAGAATTAAATTTAAAGAGATTTAAGATTTTAAAAGAGATTGTTAATAGAAATCAATTAGATTTAATGGAAGTTGTACATGAAGGAACATTGGTTGGATTATACAGAGGAAAGACTCATTTAAGAAGATTAGCGATTGGACGTTTTGGATTAAGACCTATATCTCAAGATATAGATAAACTATTTTCAGTTTATGAAGATCTAGAAGAAAGATTAGAAAAGGTTAAATAAATTATGTCTCTATGAAATAAAATGCAAAAGAAAACTATCCTTCCAAGAGAAGGAAAATTAAAAAATGCTTGTAATGAATCACATTATTTTGTAAAAAAGTTTTTACCAGAAAGATATCAATCTCCTAAATATGATAAAATGCAAGCAGCTATAGAAGGATCTGCTGCAGGATTTACAATAGCTTTTTTATTAGAAAAAGGATTAGAAACTTTATTAGGAGATAATGGTTTAGGAGTAGATCCTAATCTTAAGTTTAGTCATCTACTAGAATTCGGAGGATTATTTTTTACTTTGGGTACTATAACTATGTCAAATATAATTGCACCTCATAAAGTAAAAGAATGGATTAATGAGAATCCAGTTTATTCTGTTGGTGTATTTGGGGTGATGGGTGGAGCATCTATACATGCAGCTTATGATCTCTTAAAGTTTATATCTTAATTATTAATCCAAAACTTTTTAAATTAAGTTAAAAGATTTTCTTTTAATTGGGCTTGTGG
>CAYUGZ010000003.1:0-58187 GCA_964444465.1 Candidatus Woesearchaeota archaeon
GAGTTTAATAGTAATGATGTATCATGATTTAGAAGGAGAAGTGTATGCAGATGTATGTGGAATAATAACAAAAGAAGGATATAAGCATCCACCTAATAGGAAAGATAAACAAATATCAGAGGTTATTTATTTATCTAAAAAAGGCTTAAGTGAAAAGATGAGAGGGCAAATTAAAAAATATATTCATAGTAAAAGATTAGTGAATAGATTAGAATCTGTTACAGTTGGTGGAAGATGAAATATAATTTAATGCCTATTGATTTTAAAAAAGTAAAAGAAGGAGATTTAGTAAGATTCACATACGATCCATCATTATCCGAATCTACTACTGTAGTAGGTTTTGTGACCGATCATAGATTTGATGGATTTTTTTTACAAAAAGGGGACTCTAAAAAACAAACAATGATTGGTGATAGAAACGATTCAATAAGAGACATATACCTTCATAATAAAATGGATAACTTATGTAAACTAGTCTTAGAAAAAGATCAAAGAATATTCTAATATTCATTAATTCTCAAATCATAATATTTATATACAAACTTGAACCATAGACAATTATGTCTATAAAAGAATTAATAGAAACATTACATCCCTTAGAAAGAAAAGTTATTCCTATATTAAAAGAGGATATAGAATTAAAAGAGATTATAGAAAAAACTAAATTAAAAGATGTAGAAGCAATGAGGGCATTACAATGGCTTCAAAATAAAGATGCTTTAAAGATAAAACAAGAGTTAAAAGAAGTAGTAACTTTAGATAAGAATGGTGAAGAATACATAAAAATAGGATTACCAGAAACAAGATTCTTAAAATCACTAACAAAAGAATTAAACTTTAATGAAATAAAAGATAAAGCAAAGTTATCAAATGAAGAATTCAATATCTCTTTAGGGTTGTTAAAAAGAACTGATTTAATATCCATAAAAAATTCTAATATAACAATATCAGATAAAGGAAAAAAATCTTTAAAAGAAAATAAAGAAGATTTCTTAAAAAAACTCCCATTAGAAACTAAAGATTTAGGTAAATTCAAAAATATTTATAATGAATTAAGATCTAGAAAAGAAATAATAAAAACAGATGTTATTAAATTAAGATTTGTAAAATTAACAAGTTTAGGACAAAAATTAACTAAAGAAAAAATAAATAATGATCTAATTGATACATTAACAACTAATATCCTTAAAACTGGTTCTTGGAAAAATAAAAAATTTAGAAGATATGATATCAAAATTAATGTCCCCCAAATTCATCCTGGAAAAAGACATTTTGTTAACCAAGCTATAGAATATGCGAAAAGGATATGGTTAGATCTAGGTTTTAAAGAAATGCAAGGATCCAAAACACAATTAGGATTTTGGAATTTCGATGCATTATTCACAGCTCAAGATCATCCAGTAAGAGATATTCAAGACACTTATTATATCAAAAATTTAGATGGAAAACTTCCTAGTAAAGAACTTGTTGAAAAAATAAAAAAAACTCATGAAGATGGTTGGAAAACTGGAAGTAGAGGATGGCAGTATAAATGGGATCAAGAAGAAGCTAAGAAAGTTATTTTGAGAACACACACTACTTGTTTAAGTGCACAAACAATATCTAAACTAAAAGAGTCAGATCTTCCAGTTAAATTTTTTTCAATAGGCAAAAGTTTTAGAAATGAAACAATGGATTTTAGCCATGGTTTTGAGCTTAATCAATCTGAAGGAATAGTCATAGATCCTAATGCAAATTTTAAACATTTGTTAGGATATTTAAGAGAATTTGCAAATAAGATGGGTTATGAAAAGATAAGATTTAGACCAGCTTATTTTCCATATACTGAACCAAGCGTAGAAGGAGATGTTTATGATCCTATAAGAAAAAAATGGATAGAAGTAATTGCAGCTGGAATCTTCCGTCCAGAAGTAGTCAAACCATTATTAGGAAAAAACATCCCAATATTGGCTTGGGGGAATGGTTTAGATAGGATGGCAATGGGAATGTATGGAATTAAAGATATAAGAGATTTGTATAAAAATGATTTAAAACAAATAAAAGAAATGAAATTGTGGTTAAAATAAAATGCCAACTATAACTATAAACAAAAAAGAATTTGAAAAATATGTAGGTAAAAAACTTTCACTAGATAAATTAAAAGATAGAATAAGTTATTTGGGAACAGATTTAGATAAAATAGATAATAATGAGATAGTTGTAGAAATTTTTCCAGATAGACCTGATATGTTATCTACTCAAGGTTTCTCCAGAGCTTTTTCAAGTTTTATTGGTGTAAAAAAAGGATTAAAAAAATATAATGTAAAAAAATCAGATTATAAAGTAGTTATAGAAACATCTGTTAATAAATACAGACCTTATACTGCTTGTGCTATTGTCAAAAATTTAAAATTTAATGAAGAAAAAATAAAAGAAGTTATTGATATACAAGAAAAGTTACATATAACTTATGGAAGGCATAGAAAAAAAGCAGCAATTGGCATTTATCCATTTGAAAAAATAAAGACTCCAATAAGATTCATTGCTGAAGATCCTAAAAAAATTAGATTTATTCCATTGGGTGAGAAAGTAGAGATGTCAGGATCGCAAATATTGACCCAAACTTCTACAGGTAGAGAATACAAACATTTGTTAGATGAAATGAATAAATTTCCACTTTTTATTGATGCTAATAATGAAGTTTTGAGTATGCCTCCAATCATAAATTCTGAGAAAGTAGGTAGTATATCAACTAAAACAAACGATGTTTTTGTGGAATGTAGTGGTTTTGATTTTAATATTCTAAAAAAATGTTTGAATATTATTGTTACAGCTTTATCTGATATGGGTGGAGACATTTATTCTATGGAATTAGTTTACGGAAATAAAAAAATAATAAGTCCTAATTTAGAACCAGAAAAAATCAAATTAGATTTAAAGTATGTTAACAAATTATTAGGACTAAACTTAAAAGATATTAGACAATACTTAGAAAAAATGGGTTATGGATATGTAGATGGTGAAGTTTTAGTCCCACCTTACAGGGCAGATATAATGCATCAAGTTGATTTAATTGAAGATATAGCTATTGCATATGGTTATGAAAATTTCGAAGAAGAAATACCAAACGTTGCAACAGTTGGTGAAGAAAATAGTTTTGAAATATTCAAAAATAAAATAGCTAATCTATTAGTTTGATTTAATCTAATTGAAACAAATAATTATCATCTAACAAATAAAAAAGATTTATGTGAAGATATGTTAAACAAAACAGATTACATTGAATTAGAAAAAGCATCAAGTTCAGACCATAACATTCTAAGAACATGGATAATCCCTAGTTTGATGCAAGTAATAAGAAACAACAAACATAATGAATATCCTCAAAATATTTTTGAGATAGGAACTGTATTCAAAAAAGGTAAAACAGAAACTAATATAGAAGAAAATGATAGAGTGGCTGTTGCTTTATGTAATTCTAAAGCTAATTTTACAGAAATAAAACAGATCTTAGATTCTTTATTGGACAATCTAGGATTAAAATATAAAATTGAAAATATTGAACATAATAGTTTTATTCCTGGAAGGGTTGGAAGAGTTTCTATTAATAACAAAAATGTAGCTTATGTAGGAGAGTTAAATCCTTTAGTGTTAAGTAATTTTGATGTTCAAATGCCAATTTCAGTATTTGAATTGAATTTAACAGAATTATATAAAACTTTAAATAAATAAACTATCTTAAAAGTTAAAATGGTTGAAAGATTCCTTCTTTATTCAGATGATCGCTTTGAAGAAGATAGAAAAATAGAAAAAGTGTTAAGAGATGAAGGAATCTCTTATCTTAGAGTTCCTGTTTTATGTACACCCCCTATTTTAGAATCACCTAGTGGAGGAATTATATCTGGTGAAGGATATACTCTCAATCCTAAGGAGTTATATATATTTTTTAAAGGCTATAACCTTAGAACTTCTAATCAAACTTGTATAGCCTCTCCTTAAAATCAACAATCTTATCATTCTTTACTTTAACACCTTCTTTTTCTAACATTTCTTTTTTCTTTTTTAAACCTCTAGCAAATCCATGTAAATGACCTTGAGAATTAACAACTCTATGACAAGGAACAATTGGAGCGTAAGGATTTTTATTCATAGCTCTTCCTACTGCTCTATAAGCTTTTGAATTAATAGATTCAGCTAATAATTTATATGTTGTTATTTTACCTTTAGGAACTTTTTTTAATTTTTTATAGATTTTTTCATTAAAATTCATTTTAATTATTAATCCAACCAAAAATTTGATTTTCAAGATTTGAACTTAGCATTTCTGTTCCATGTTCATCTCCTTCTAATTCAATAAATTCAACATTATTTGATAGTTCACTTAATCTTTTAGAAGATTCAAAAGCATATTTATCCTCTTTAGAAGAAACAATTAATATTGGCTTACTAAATCTAGAGATCTTATCTAATGTGGTTACTCCCCTATAATCTTCTCCTGGAGATAATAATATTATTGTTTGAATATCATCACTTTGAGTGACATAATTCAAAGCTAAATTAGCCCCAATAGAAGCCCCAATAATTGAAATTTTGTTTGCTCCTTTTTCTCTTAAAAAATTGTTAGCTTCTTCAACATCTAAAGCCATATTAATATAATCATTAGAATTAAAAGATTTAAAATCTAAATCACTTTTACCATGCCCTCTTAAATCAATAGCAATTATTTTATAGCCTTGTTGGGTTAATTTTATTGCAAAATCATCCCAAGTCTCTTTATTTTTTGATAATTCATGTAGTAATATTACTCCTTTATTAGAATTAGAATCAAAATAATTATAAGAAATTTTTACTCCATCTCTTGTAGTTAGTTTATCTAAATTATCAACTTCTTCTAAACCTTGTTGAACTTCTTGATTTAGATTAGTACATGATGCAATAAAAACAATAGATAATAAGATCCAATATCTCATTTTCTTTTCTTTAATTTTTTATTTTTATGATTAAAATTTGCTCCTTTATTTACTAATTCAACTATTTTTCTGTTTATAAATTCATGGTGTTCTATATTAGAGCTTATAACAGTTAAAGCAAATAAAAATATTCCAACCCCACTCAATACAAATATTATAGTAAATATTTTACTAGTATCATTTGTTGGATGTAAATCTCCATAACCTATAGTTGTTAATGTTATAGTAGAAAAATAAAAAGAGTCCATATAATTCCATCCTTCTAACTTATGATAAGAAAATGTTCCTATTAATAAAAAAGTAATGATTAATAAAGATAAAATTAATACTAATTTTCTTCTACTCTCCATTAAATATTACATACATTTTAGATTAAAAAAGGTGTTGGAAACTCTTATAAACAATTTAAATTAAAAAAATAAATGGCAAACGAGGAACAAATTGGGTTTCATAAAGGTTCTCTAGCAACCCTAGCTAAAGAAAGAGAAGAATTAGCTAGAATGATTAATGTAGTAGAACAATTAATGCAAATGCATCTTAAATCATTAAAAGATTTAGGCATAGACTTAGAGAAAGAAGCTAAAAAATCCAATAATTCTAAAGATATTGAAGAAAGATTAGGTTAATCTTAACTCTAAAATGAAGAATGGGCAATGAAAAGATTTATATATAAAAAAGTAGTTATTTTATAATTACAATTATTAAAAGGAGGCAAAAATATGGAGGATAATAAAACTTTAATTTTAGCAGTTTTAGCAGTTCTAGCTGTAGGTGGATTAGCATTTGCATTTAATGGAGCTACTGGAGCAGTTGCTAGAAGTGGAGTAAATGAAAGGATGGCAACAATTTGTGTTTCTTCTGATGTAGACCTAGCTTGTGAAGATGATGCAAAAGTTGGTGTTGGTAAATATATTTATGTAACTGTAGACACAGGAAATGAAGGGACTAGTAATATTGTTGGATTTTATGATAAAAATAGCCCTACCTATAAAAGAAGAGCAACCACTAAATTAGATGAAGGATGTGGTGGAACATCATGTAGACCTAACAGAATAACATATAAAAAGTATAATATCCCAGTTAGTTGGAGTGGAAAATTCTGTGCTAGAGCATTTGATAGGGCTACAGGAAAACAAGTAGAAGATTGCTTCTTAGTAGGCTAATTCTTTTTTTATTTTTTAATTTATTTAATATACTTTAATTAGTATTATATTGATCTAAAAGATAGGTTTTTAAGTTTTTGTAGATAATATTTTATTAAATACAAATGGAAACTTTCAAAAACCTAGATGAATTAGAAGATAGAATAGATTGGTTCTCTGAAAGATTACATGAAGCATTTAATGACCCAAAATATGATCAAGAATTAGAAAGATTTTTTAAAATAGACGTAAAACAACAGTTTTTGGGGGAGGATTAGAGCAAGAAATTAAATTCTCTATTATTAATAATTTAGATAAAGTTGATCTTATAAAAATTGGTTTAGGGAAAAAGAAAATAAAGAAATTTCTTAAATTTGGATATGCCATGGCAAGATTTAGCCATGAAGGACAACTAAGAAAATCAGGAAATCCATTTATAGAACACCCAGAAGAAGTAGGAGAAGATACTGCCAAATATGAAGTAAGTTTTACAACTGTTGCTGGAGCCTTAGTACATGATGGACCAGAACGTAAAACGAAAGAAGAAAGTGAAAGAAGAGGTAGAAAACTTACAGATATAGAAGAAGCAGCAATTTTTTACTCTTATGGTTTAGAGTTTTATAATTTCATTAGATTAGATAATGAGTTTTCTTTTGAAAATAAACAAAAACTTTATCGTGTTACTCATATGTTAATGCATGTTCTTGATGGTGTAACAGATAGGGATAAAACAAATGATATTGATTATATGAAAGATGGAGTATTTTACAGACTCTACTCTTCATTAAATGAAAATAGTCTTTTGAATATTGATCCAAATGAAATAGTAGAATCATTAGACAAATTTCATGATGTAGAGAATAATAATCAATTAGTAGAAAATTATAGGAAAGATGTACATTTAATTGAATTAAATGAAGATGATAGAGAGAAAGTATCTAGAATAATTAGAAATATAAAGATTCCAGATAGGATACATAACACAGAAACTATGAGGCTTCTTTCTATGGAATTTGGGTTAGGTGAAATCTTCAAAGATTTCGTATATATTCATGAGATTGGTTTGGCACAGCAAAGAACTGAAAATGAAATATTTTTTGAAAGAACAATGAATCAAGGTGCTGAACTAAGAGCTAGAAGTTCAGAAGAGATTGATTATAATATTTCTTCATTAATACCAATAATTGGAAAAGATTGGATAGAATTTATTCATCATTGTTTTAATAGATATGGAGAAATGAAGATATTTACTAGTCCTAATACAAAAGAAAATATAAATTTCGTATTTGAAGAATTTAAGAAAGCTAAAGAATTAAATAGAAGAGTAGGGGTGCCCATAGAATTACCTGAAGATTATTATAGATATGGAAACACTTTTGATGGATTTCTAATAAGACAACTAGAAGCTCTTATTAATGGAAATGGAAATCCTTATGAAAATTTTGAAGGTAATAACTTAGAACTTAAAAGATTTATGTATTCAGACTTTTTTTTAATTGGACATAATATCCAGTTATTAGGAGTAGAGCAGAAAGTAATGGGCAAACAACAAAATATAAATGAATTTGGATTAGACTCTCTTCATCGTTATCCTACATTAAAAAGAATATATTCTAATCAAAAACAACCTGAAAAACCCTTTTTTTAAATGGCAAAAAAGAAAGAACCAAATTTGATGGGTAATTATTTTGATAAAAGTAGTGCAACTTTTCAAATTATTGAACAGATGAGACGGGAAATGTTAACAGGAAAAAGAGTAAAAATTTTAGAAAACATGATAGAAAAAGCTAAAGTTGAGGTGCATTCAAAAAGAAGAGAGATCGATGAATCGACTTATGGCTTCGCATATGATCTAAATAATAAAATATTTGGAGGATTTACTGAGAGAAGAGTTACAATGCTCATTAGTGGAGTTTTCAGTGGTGATAAAGAAGGGTTAAAACATTCTGGTAAAGACCTTCCTTGTATCATCCCTATTGATTTAGGAACGAATCCTCATCCACTCTTTAAAGGTCCAGAGAAGTACCCTACAATTGATACAAAAGTTACTCATGAATCTACCCTCAAATTTCTTGAAGAAAATAGAAAATTTTTAAGACAAGAAGGGATAGGTTCATTTGCTATAGACTCTTCTAAATTCTTTTATTTTGACGAAAGGGAAATTTCAAGAAGATTTAATAAAAAAAGAGGGGAGATTGATATGAGAAATCTTATTCCTGTAATAAATGAACTTCCACCTTACTTATTTATAGATGGAATGTTTGTAAGAACAGAAAAACTAATTCCTTCAGCTAGATCTTATGAAGAAAAAGCTGTAGGATTTGTAAGTTATAGACTTAAACAATCTGAAACACAAAAATTAGTTCATAAATTAACATTTCCAGAGGGAAGGATAGATGAAAAAGAAAGATTAAGTGATTGGGTGGCCCATAGGATTGTGTTTGAGACAGAAGAGGAATTAGAAAGAGCAGAAGAATTCTTTAAAGAAAATCCAACAATTGGTGATTCTACAATAACGTATAGGTATACAAAAGATTACTATATGAAACCTAAAATTAATTTGTTTAGAAGTAAAAATGTTGTTGTTGAAGCAAGAACTAAAGGGTATAAACCTTGTGTTAAAGAAGTTCAATTAATGCATTTCCCTCAATTTCGTTATAACTATCTAGATCCAAATAGTCCTGCAAGACATAAACAACAAAAAAATCTGAGAAAACATATAAGTAGGAAAAAAAGAGAATCATCAATAATTCATGAAGGAATTCTTCAAAGAATATTTGAAAAAGATAGAATTTTTATTCAAATTTAATGGTACGCCTGGACTGAACATTCGACATGTTGTGGAGCGCCGAGGGTTATTAATATCAATTCATCTTTCAGACTTTGCATCTTTAATAAACCACTGTATATTAAATCAAATGTACTAATCTCCAACACTTTTAAGGATGATAGCCTTCATCGCCAAAATCTATAGGTGGAAATAAGTCTATAACATCTCTACGAATTTCTTCTCCATCTTCTCTTCATAATCCAAGATTTTCTAAAGAGCTACCTTTGTAAACTGGTTGCTCTAAATCTTTTCTAGCACTTATAAGAAGTTGGATACCCAACTTTATACCCAACTTTTTATATATTCCTTCAGAAAGATGACCCTCTTCTTCAGGAACATAATCATCTTTCGCACCATCTTCCCATTGACCTTCACTCAACATTAAAAAATCTCCAGAATCAGCTCCAGGAGTTTTTCTATAACACCTAATTTCTAAGCCACTATCCTTCTCTTTATTAGACACTCTAATTACAACTTGCTCTATTTGGTGCGATCCATCAGAATGTTTAGTAATGAACAAATCTCCAGGTTTAACATCTTGATATTCTGCCATTTTATTTCTCCATTATCAACCCTTTTTAGAACTCTTTTTATTATAAATATTTACAATTTTTATTTATAAAACTTTCGCCGGGACTGGGATTCGAACCCAGACGCCCCGAAGGGCCAGGAGTTCCAGTCCTGTGCAATACCAGATTATGCGATCCCGGCTTAAGAATAAATTCTTAATTTTACTTATAAAAGTTTTTATAGAATTAATCTAGCATATTAATGCTTATCTCAACATCTTCTGGAATTGGAACCCTCATAACTAATCTTAGAGCTCTTTCATCAACATCTAAATCTATTAATCTTTTGTGAATTCTCATCTCAAAATTATCAAAACTAGCTTTTCCATCACCACAAGGACTTTTTCTTGTAGTTATCTTTAATTTTTTAGTTGGAAATGGGATTGGACCTCTCATTTTAACTTTAGTTTTTTGAGTTATATCTGTTATAGATTCACAGATTTCATTTAACTTACTTGTATTTGTACTTGATAATGATATTCTTGCTTTTGGCATTTAATAATTTAGAAAAAACTATTTATAAAATTAACTATTATTATTTATTTATGAGTTTAAGTGTAAAAGAATTAGAAGAGATTATAGAAGGATTAAATGATTGTTCAGAACTTGAATTTAATAACGTTTATTCTAGAGTAGAAGGTAGCATAAAATCTTATCCTTTTAAAAATGAAAGAGAAGAATTATTAGATAAACTTGAAGGAGTTAAAGATAAATATTGGAAGGAACGAGAAGTAAAACATACTTTTGGAAGACTTTAATAATTCTATAATAAAACTTCTACACTACCTTGAACAAAATAAAATGATCTTTTTCCTTCTTTAGCTGGAACAATTGAAATATCTTCTCCTAAACTAGGAAGTCCAGTTTGATCTTCAGTATATAAAGTTCCTAAAAGAAATGGATTAAAATTCCCTTCAGCAATAACATAATGTGTTATATCATCCCCATAATGATCTAATCCACCATACACTATTTTAGTTTTCATTTTATTATATTATCACCAAATTTTAAAAGAAAAAATAAAAAAATTATTTTTTAACTAAATCAATACACATTCCAGCCGCAACAGTAGTTCCTGCATCCCTTATAGCAAATCTTGCCATTTGTGGAATATCACTTTGCTTTTCTAAAACTAAAGGTTTCATAGGCTTTAATTTTACAATAGCTGCATCTCCTGTTTTAATAAAATCAGGATTTTCTTCTTTAACAGCTCCAGAAGCTGGATCTATTTTCTTTTGTATTTCCATAAATTGACAAGCTACTTGTGCTGTATGTATGTGAAATACTGGAGTGTAACCAACAGTTAATACAGTAGGATGGTTCAATACAACTATTTGTGCTGTAAATTCTTTTACTATAGTAGGAATGTTATCTGGATGTCCTAAAACATCTCCTCTTGCTATATCTTTTTTTCCTATTCCTCTAACATTAAACCCAATATTATCTCCAGGTTCAGCTTGCTGTATTTGTTCGTGGTGCATCTCTATAGTTTTACATTCTCCTTCTACACCTGTTCCTTCTCTAGCAGGAACTACAATAACTTTATCCCCAATTTTCATTGTTCCAGTTTCTACTCTTCCAACTGGGACAACCCCAATTCCTGTTACATTATAAACATCTTGAATTGGTAATCTTAATGGAAGTTCAGTAGGTTTTTCGGGTTCTTTGAAAACATCTAATTGCTCCTTTAATGTTGGTCCTTTATACCAAGATAATTTATCAGATTTCTTTACAACATTATCTCCTTGTAACGCACTTATTGGAATAACTGGGACATCTTCACTTTTATATCCAGCTGTTTTTAATAAAGCTAGTACTTCATCTTTAACTTTATTGAATTTAGACTCGTCATAATCAATAGTGTCCATCTTATTTACAATAACACCTAATTGCTTTACACCAAAAGTTGTACATAACCAAGCATGTTCTTTAGATTGAGCCATTACTCCTTCACCTGCTGCAATTACTAAAAAACCAACATCAGCTTGAGAAGCACCTGTAATCATATTTTTAACAAAGTCTTTGTGACCTGGAGCATCTATAATT
This sequence comes from Candidatus Woesearchaeota archaeon, assembly GCA_964444465.1. GTDB lineage: Archaea > Nanobdellota > Nanobdellia > SCGC-AAA011-G17 > JACPNG01 > JACPNE01. The sequence continues at coordinate 11,537 of CAYUGZ010000003.1, forward strand.
GTATATTCATATTTATCTGTGTTAAATTTTTTATGAGATAAATCTATTGTAACCCCTCTTTCTCTTTCTTCTTTTAAATTATCCATAACAAAAGCAAATTCAAATCCTGCTTTACCAACTTTTTGAGCTTCATCTTTCAATTTTCTTAGATCTTGTTCACCAATAACTCCTCCATCAAACATAAGTCTACCTACAGTAGTTGATTTTCCATGGTCAACATGACCTACAAATATTAAATTAATATGTGGTTTTTCTTTAGCCATTTTTTATTTAATCTTCCTCCAATAATATGTTTTTAAAAAACTTAATCATTAGCTTTAAACTATTTATAAAAGTTTTGTTTTTATCACTATGTTCTTAATCTCTATAAAAAATTAAGAAATATATCTATAATCGTTCAAAATCAGGTTGTTCAAAATCATCTTCATTAATGTCGTTTTCCTTAGTAACTTCTCCTTCTAATCCCTCACCTCTAACTTTAGGTTCTTCCATACTTAATATCTCATTTCTTCTTTCTTCACCCATAGCATTATAAAAACCTGCAGCTATTTCATCATCATCATATCCTAATCTCTTAAGTGTCCTCATTGGATCTTGATATTTAGCATCCCCTAATTCTCTTAATTTATAGATTATTTTATATCCTCCAGCTATAGCAACAGAAGCGATATTTTTCTTTCTATTAAAAACTTTTTTAGTTGCCTCTAAATTTCCATATATTGCTGAATCAATACTTTCGTCTGCCATTTTTTATCCTTTTTAATGATACTTTTACTATATAGTAAATGATTTTTTAGTATATAAAACTTTCTGTCCATCATTCTCTAGAAAGTAGTGACACTCATTATTCTTAAATTTGGCTTAATAAGAGCTATAACTACATTTTAAGGCTAGTAAAATAATTAGAATATCGCAAAAATTAATCTATTTTTGCTAATTTTGAGTATAAAAAATGACCCTAACTATTTATAAAACTTCGTATTTTTTATCTATTATTCTGTTTTCAATCCTTTTCTATCTCTAATTTGCTTAATTAACTTGTTTTGGATCATTTCAGGCACTTTTTCGAATACTTGATCCACTATATAAAAAGTTCCTCTTCCACCTGTTCCAGACCTTAAATCATTGCTTAATCCAAACATTTCAGCTACTGGAAGCTTAGCTTTAACTGTCATGTGCTCTCCTTCTTGTGTCATATCTAGTAATTGACCCCTTTTATTCTGAATTAATTTAGAAATTTCACCTAAAAATTCAGCAGGAGACTCAATTTGGAGTATTTGTAAAGGTTCAAACATAGTAGCCTTAGCATCCCCTAAAGCTAGTCTTACAGACTCTCTTACTGCTGGTAAAACTTGAGCTGGACCCCTATGAATAGCATCCTCATGTAGCTTCATATCCATCAAATAGACCTTCATTTTAACACATGGTTCTTTAGCTAATATTCCACCATCTATAACTTGTTGAAATCCATCCATAACCATCTCTATAACCTCTCCAATATGGACAATTCCTCTAGAACCATCAATTAAAAAATTTCCTTTGTAGATTTGTTTGACTTTTTGAGCATCTTTAGCTGCCCATCCTAATTCAGCTAATTTGTTATAAATAGCAGGATCTTTCTTCTTAACCCTTATCTCAGGAAGCTCTCCAGCTTTGATTAATTCATAAACTTCATCTTCCATTGGTTCAACATAAAAATAGAATTTATTGTGCTTATTTGGAGATTTACCTTCAAACTCTCCAGATTTATTTTGTATTGTTTCTCTATAAACAACAATTGGTGGACTAGCAATCACATCTAATCCTTTTTCTCTTTTAATTCTATCTTCTATAATCTCTAAATGTAATTCACCCATCCCACTCATTAAATTTTCACCAGTTTCTTCATTTATTTGTATTACAATACTAGGATCTTCTTTACTTACTTGTTTTAGAACCTCAACTAACTTAGGAAGATCAGCTGCAGATTTAGCATCTATAGATTTAGTTATAACAGGTTCGAATATATTTTTCATAGCTTCAAATGGTTCAACGGGATTAGTAGAAACTGTCTCTCCAGTATAAACATTTTTCAATCCAGTTATACCAATAATATTTCCAGCAGGTACATTATCAACTGTTATTCTTTGAGCTCCTTTATAGATAGAAATTTGTTGTAATCTAACCCTTCTTTTAGCCAAATTCATATAAATATCCATCCCTTGTTTTAAAGTTCCAGAAAATAATCTTCCTGTAGCAACTTCTCCTGCATGTTTATCAATAATAATTTTAGTAACAACAAAAGCTAAAGGTCCATCAGGATCTGATTCAGTTAAAGCTTTTCCTTCTATACTTTCTAGATCACCATGCCATATTTTTGGAATTCTATATTTTTGTGCATCTACTGGATTTGGCAAATGATTAATAACCATATCTAAAACAACCTTATGTAAAGGAGCTTTTTGTCCTAAATTTTTATATTCTTCAGAATCAGAATCATAAGCTTGAATAATATCCTTAAAACTAATGTTGTTCTTAGCCATATATGTAAAAGATAAAGCCCAATTATGAAATGCAGAACCAAAAGCAACAGATCCATCTTGAACATTTACAGACCATTTTCCTTTAATATCTTCAGGAGAAATACTATGTATAAAATTATTAACATTTGTTATAATGTTAATAAAACGCTCTTGCATTTTTTCAGGTGTTAATTTAACTTCTTTGATTAATCTATCAACTTTATTTATGAATAATGTTGGTTTGACTCTTTCTCTTAATGCTTGTCTTAAAACAGTTTCAGTTTGAGGCATTATTCCTTCAACAGCATCTATTAATACAATAGCTCCATCTACTGCCCTCATAGCCCTTGTTACATCTCCACCAAAATCAACATGTCCTGGAGTATCAATTAAATTAATTAAAAATTCACTATCTTCAACTTCATGCACCATAGAAACATTTGCTGCATCTATTGTTATACCTCTTTCTTGTTCATCCTCTTTAAAATCTAATGCTAATTGTTTTCCAGCTAAATCTTCTGAGATCATTCCAGCTCCAGCCAATAAATTATCAGAAAATGTAGTTTTTCCATGATCAATATGGGCACAAATAGCGATATTTCTTATTCTATCTGGTGCCTTCATTATTCTCATGACTTTTTCAGTCATTGATTCTGCCATTATAAAAGAAGAAGTTTGAAAAAGGTTTTATAAAGATTTTGTTAATCACATAGAATAGGCTTCTCTCTAGTGAACATCTAGATTCATCTTAAGATTATATTTTAATAAACACTAAACTTTATAAATAATGAAATAATTTTATATATCTGTTCAAGATTATAGATTTGTTACTACTCTTCAATGTTATCATTGGAAAGGTTTATATATTATTAAATTATTAATTAGATTGGGGGTCAAATATGACAGACGTAATTTGTAAGAAGTGTGGAACAATATATGAAGGGAATGAAATTCCAGAAGCAATACAATGTATTTGTGAAAGCACTGAATTTGAGACAAGAGAAATAGGAATAACGGATACTAAAGCAGAAGCTGAAGTATAAAGTATCCTATAAAGCAGCCTAAAGTAATAATTGGCATAGCTGGATAAAATTTTTTCTTTTTAGAATAGAATAATAAGAAAGATAGTGATATAGTAACTGATATTGTAATGATTAAGCTATACAACCCAAAATCTTTCATTACAACAGATGTAAATAACAAAGGAAATCCTACATCTCCACCCCCTAAAACAGCTACTTCTTTTTTATAAGGAATAAAGAATCCAGCAAACACATTAGCTTTAGATTGTGATTTAGCTAGAGTGATCATATGTTTTGTTTTATACACTGCAATATAATCATATATTGAAATTAAAATTAATAATATTGAAATAGAGACTATATCAAAAAACTTAAAGAATATTGCTGCTAATGCTCCATATATAAACAACTCAGTAAAGTTATGGACATAAACATTTGGTTTAAATACTTTAATTATTGCTAACACTAAAGCTAAGATAAATGCAATAGTTTCTGGAATAAATGAACTAAAAGAAAGTGATAAAGCAAATATTACAGCTATAAAAAACCAAATTTTCCATAAAACATATAATTTAAATTTTAATAAGATATAAATAAAAAATGTCATTATTAATATTGCAATAAAAGTTGGTAGAAATGCTGTTCTTTGTTCTATTTCTGGTCTTTCTATACCATAAGGTAATTTTTCAGATGTTTTATCTACAACTAACAATCCTATAATTTGGGCTATAAAGAACAAAGCTATTAATAATAAAGTTACTTTTAATTTATGTTTCATCTATACTAAATGTTAATTTTATTTTTTATATATTTATTTACTTTTAAGAACTTCAACATAATGGCATGTGCCACAATATAATCTTTCTTTATTTTCTGCTAGAAATGTTCCAGGACCACATTTAGGACAAGTTTTAGATCTAGTTAATTTATCTCCTTCAACTTTGTATTTAGTCCATACTTTACTTGGAACTTTATTCTTTCTTTTCTTCTTTGGCATCTTTCTTTACTTCTTCCTTTTTCTCTTCTTTCACTTCTTTTGATTTTTCTTTATGTTGTTCTTTAGGAGCCTCTTTCTTTTCTTCTTTTGGTGATTCTTTAACCTCTTGTTTAGGTTGTTGTTGAGGGGTTGCTTGTTCTCCTTCTTTTTTATCCCCTTTTTTCTTTTTCTTTTTAAATTCTTCAATATTCTTTAAATTTTCTAAAGAATCATATAAATGAATAATAACTTTAGCTTTTGATTCGCCATATTTTGTGTAGATATGTCTTACAGAAATCAATTCTTGTTTTGCTTTCAAAACTGAAGCAACATTTTCAACAATATCTTTCTCAGAAGGAGTTGGTCCTTCAAAAAATAAATCGAAATTAACTCTTTTTCTTGATAATAAAGGCATTTCAGTTTGCTTAAGTAATTTTAATTCCATTTTAGTTTACTTTAATAGCATATTCTCCTTTAACTTTAGCCTCTATTTTTTTAGCTATTTCTGATTTATTAGCATCTAAAATATTAATCCTACCTTGCCAACTAGTTGCATATTGACTTTGTTTTACAGAAGGACATTCTGAATCATTAACAGGACAAACCTTCCCTTCAACAAACATTCTACATTTTTTACATACCCTTTTCATTTTTTCTTTGATTCTTTCCCTTGTTTTTTTAGCTCTTCATCTATCCATTTTAAATTTCCAAGCATATGTTGTCTCATTGTCAATCCAATTTTTGGGTTTGCTGGATCTTTATATGATAAAGCAATAACTCTTGCTCTACATTTATCTCCAACTTTTAATGATTTTTTAGTTTCTCTCCCAGTTAAAACATTTGATTTTGAAAATGTAACATAATCATCCATTGCTTGACTTACATGAACCATTCCATCGACAGCTCCAATATTAATAAAAGCTCCAAAATCTGTTATCTCTAAAACTCTTCCTAAAACAACTTCTTGTAATTCTGGTTTGTAGGTAAATAATTTAAATGAAGTTTCATAATATGCAGCTCCATCTCCAGGAATAATAATTCCATCTCCAACATTAACTACAGAAGAAACAGCTACAACAAAACCAAAATCTTTTGAAATAAATCCTTCAAATTGTTTATTTAATTGTTGAATAATTGCTTCATCAGTATCAGAATTGAATAACTCTGGTGATACTCTAATGTGACTTTTGACTTCTACTTCATAAAACATTTTATTTATTTATCTATAATCAAATATTTTTTTTGTCTTATTGTGATAATTGGAATTTTTTCCCTTTTTAACTTTTTCTTAAGCTCCTTATCTTGTGTAGCTACTATAATGTTGTCATCTTTAAGCTCTAAGATAAGATCATCAACAATTTTATCTTTTTTTGTTTCAATAATATTAAATCTTTTTATTAATTCTAAAGCTAATTTCTCTAATTTTTTATTTTTTAGTTCATCTAAAGTTTTATCTATAACAAAAATTTTATAATTAAAGTCTGAGATCCTTTCAATTTCTGAGATTAAATCAACTTTAAACTTCAATGAAGTTAATAAAAAATCTGTATCTAAGATTATTTTATACATCTATTTTAGATTTCAATTTTCAATTTATAAAGCTTACTATTTTTTTAATAAGATTTTTAGTATATTAAATTTTCTTTATAAACGTATGTTTTTATCAAATTTAATTTAAGGATAGAAGCCCTAATTCCTTAATATTTTGGGGTTTTAGCCATAGAAAAGCTTTTAAATCAAACATGATTTTTATTAATGTTCTTAGCAAAAATTAACTAAGAAAACAAACTAATTTAGTTAGAAATACTTAAAATGGATTATAAAGCAGATAGCATAACTGTATTGAAAAACTTACAAGCAGTAAGAGTGCGTCCAGGTATGTTTATAGGGGATACAGCTATTAGAGGATTACATCATATTGTCCAAGAAGCTATTGACAATAGTTTAGATGAAGTTTTAGCAGGAGTCTGTAATACAATTAAAGTTACATTACATAAAGATGGTTCTATAACAGTTGAAGATAATGGAAGGGGTATTCCAATAGATATTCATCCAGAAGAAAAAAAGCCAGCTCTAGAATTGATCATGACAACATTACATGCTGGTGGAAAATTTGATAATAAAACATACAAAGTATCTGGAGGGTTGCATGGAGTAGGGATTTCTGTTACAAATGCATTATCAAAATGGTTAGAAGTTAGGATAAAAAGAAATAATAATCTTTATCATCAAAAGTATGAAAAGGGAGTTAAAGTAAGTGAATTAACAATCTTAGGAAATGCAGAAGGTACTGGAACTTCTATGACCTTTCTACCAGATGATGAAATTTTTGAAAATATAAATTTTGATTTTGAAATCTTAAATAAAAAATTAAAAGAACTAGCTTATTTAAATGCCGGGTTAAAAATAGAACTAATAAATGAAAAAGAAGATATAAAAAAAGAATATTTCTTTGATGGAGGAATTATTTCTTTTGTAAAAGATTTAAACAAAAATAAAAATATATTATCAGAGCCTATTTATTTAAAAAAAGAGAATAATATAGACATAGAAATTGCAATGCAATACAATGATTCTTATCAATCTAACATTTTTAGTTTTTGTAATAACATTAACACTGTTGAGGGTGGAACTCATGAAGAAGGATGGAGAACTGCATTAACAAGATCGATAAATGACTATATCAAAAAAAATGATTTAGGTGATGTAAAATTAACTGGGGATGATGTAAGAGAAGGTTTGGTAACAATCATTTCAGTAAAGATTCCTAATCCTCAATTTGAAGGACAGACTAAAACTAAATTAGGTAATTCAAATGTTAAAGGTTTAGTAAGTTCTGCAATTTATGAACATTTAAAAACTTATTTTGAAGAAAATCCTTCCATAGCTAAATCTATTTGTAATAAATCTATAAGTGCTGCTATGGCGAGAGAAGCAGCAAGAAAAGCAAGAGAATTAACAAGAAGAAAAGGGGCATTAGATTTTGGAAATCTCCCTGGGAAATTAGCAGATTGTCAAGAAAAAGATTCAAGTAAATGTGAGTTGTTTATTGTAGAAGGAGATTCTGCAGCAGGGACTGGAATAGCAGCTCGTGATAGAAAATTTCAAGCTATCCTTCCTATAAGAGGTAAGATTCTTAATGTAGAAAAAGCTAGGGTAGATAAAGTATTCAAAAATAATGAGTTATCTTCATTGATAACTGCCATTGGAACTAGTATTAAAGAAGAATTTGATTTGGAAAAATTAAGATATGGTAAAGTTGTTATATTAACAGATGCGGATTCGGATGGAAATCACATTGCTACATTATTATTAACGTTTTTTTATAGATTTATGCCTGAATTAATCAAAAATGGACATTTATATCTTGCTCAACCACCATTATATAGGGTAATAAAAAATAGAAAAAGCAATTTTATTAGAGATGATAAAGAATTAGATTTGTTATTAGAAAAGATTGGTAAAGACAATACTACAATTCTTAGATTTAAAGGATTAGGAGAGATGGATGATGATGAATTAAGAGATACCGTAATGAGTACTGAAAATAGAACTTTAAAACAAATTACAATTGAAGATGCATTAGTAGCTGATGAGATGTTTAGAACATTAATGGGAGAAGAAGTAGAACTTAGAAGAGAATTTATTTCTAATTATGCTAAAGAAGTAAAAAATTTAGATATTTAAGATGGCAGAAAACATTCAAACAAAATTAATTGAAAATGAAATGAAAGAAGCATATGTAGATTATGCTATGTCTGTTATAATTGGTAGAGCACTTCCTGATGTAAGAGATGGATTAAAACCAGTTCATAGAAGAATTTTATATTCTATGTTAAGAGATAATCTAAAACATGACAAACCATTTAGAAAAAGTGCTACTACAGTTGGATCGGTTATAGGAAAGTTTCATCCTCATGGAGACCAAGCAGTATATGATTCTTTAGTTAGAATGGCTCAAGATTTTTCTTTAAGATACCCTTTAATAAGTGGACATGGAAATTTTGGAAGCACTGAATTTGAAGCAGCCGCATATAGATATACTGAAGCAAGATTATCAAGAATAGCTGAAGAATTATTAGAAGATATCGATAAAGACACAATAGACTTTGTTCCTAATTTTGATAACAATACTAAAGAACCTACTGTTTTGCCTGGAAAATTACCAAATCTATTGATTAATGGGTCCAGTGGAATTGCAGTAGGAATGACTACAAATATGCCTCCACATAACATAACAGAAGTTATAGATGCAACAATTGCTTTAGTAGATAATCAACATATGACAATAGATGAATTAATGAACCATATTAAAGGTCCAGATTTTCCTACTGGGGGAATTATTTTAGGGAAAAATGGAATTCTAGAAGCATATAAAACAGGAAGAGGAAAAATGATTATTAGAGGAAAAACAGAAATAAAAGATTCTAAAATTATCATAACTGAAATTCCTTATCAATTGAACAAATCATACTTAATAGAAGATATAGCATATTTAGTTAAAGAAAAAAGAGTTGAAGGAATAAGTGATGTAAGGGATGAAAGTGATAAATCTGGGATGTCTATAGTTGTAGAGACTAAGAAAGGATCCAATCCCGAATTAATATTAAATCAATTGTATAAATATACAAATTTACAAACAAGTTTTGGGATCATTAATATTGCTTTAATAGATAATCAACCTAAATTAATGAATTTAAAAGAAATAATAATACATTACATAGACCATAGAAAAAATGTTGTTACAAGAAGAACTAAATATGAACTAGAAAAAGCAGAACAAAGATTACATTTATTAGAAGGATTAAAAATAGCATTAAATGACATTGATAAAGTTATAAATTTAATAAAACAAAGTAATGATCCTTCAACAGCAAAAAAATCTTTAATTTCTAATTTTGATCTAACAGAAATTCAATCTAATGCCATTTTAGAGATGAGACTACAAAGATTAACAAATTTAGAACAGACTAAAATAAAAGATGAAATATTAACTCTTACAAATTTAATCAAAGAATTAAAAGGAATATTATCTTCAGGTGAAAGAGTTTCCTCAATAATAAAAGATGAATTAACAGATTTAAAAAATAAATATTCAGATGAAAGAAAAACACAAATAAATGATATAGAACAAATAATAGAAAATGAAGATTTGATAAAAGAAGAAGATATTGTTATAACAGTTACCCATTCAGGATACATAAAACAAACTCCTTTAGAATTGTATAAACAACAAAGAAGAGGAGGAAAAGGGATAAGAGCTACAGCAACAAAAGAAGATGATGAAATACAAAATTTGTTTATAACAAGAAATCATAATTATTTATTATTCTTTACAAATAAAGGAAGGATACATTGGTTAAAAGCATTTATGGTTCCTCAATCAAATAGATATTCTAAAGGAAAAGCGATTGTTAATCTATTAAATTTAAAAGATGAAAAGATTAGTGCAATTTTACCTATAGAAAAATTTGATGATCAACATTATTTATTATTTGTTACAAAAAATGGATTGATTAAAAAAACTAGTTTAAAACAGTATAGCAAACCTAGAAAAGCTGGAATTAATGCTATTAATTTAAAAGGAAATGATGAATTAATTCAAGTAAGATTAACTCCAGGGGTTTTAGAGTTTATAGTAGCTACAAAAAAAGGATTAGCTATGCGTTTTAATGAAAAAGATATTAGGTCTTCAGGGAGAAATTCATCTGGAGTTAGAGGTATCAGATTAATTGATGATGAAGTTATAGGGATTGAAGTTGGGTTGCCAAATGCTTCTTTATTAACTGTTACTGAAAATGGTTTTGGAAAAAGAACAAGTATAGATAACTATAGACTAATAAAAAGAGGAGGAAAAGGGGTTAGAAATATAATTTGTGATGAAAGAAATGGTAATGTTATAGGAATTAAAACAATAAAAGATGAAGATGAAGTTATGTTAATAAGTAAACAAGGAATCGTTATAAGGATTCCCGCTAAAGACATCTCTAAAGTAGGTAGAAACACTAAAGGTGTAAGATTAATGAGAATGAATGATGATAAAGTTATAAGTATAGCTAGAGTTGTTATTAATTAATATTTATTTTATTATAGTTCCATAACCAATTAATCTAAATCTTGATCCCAATAATCTAGAGATAGTTATTCTATCTTTTTTATCTGCACACACTGGAACTTTTAATTTAATACTAATCTTATTTTTGCTAATATTGTTAACAACACCTACAGTTGCTGCTGAATTAACATTTAACATTAGAGTTTCTCCTTTTTTTATTGGGTCAACTATTAATTCATCTTTAGCCCCTACTACCCTATCTAATAAGTTTGGTTCTAAATCAAATTCATACCATATATCTGGAAGTTTTCCTTCTAACCCTACAACAGATCCAATTAATGAATCAGCTTTAACTATACTTGGATCTAATTTAGTTGACACTCCAATAGAACCTCCAGGTTTGATCTCTTTTACACTAGAATTTCCTGTTATCAATGATTTTATAGATGTAAACAAAGGTTGCCATGTTGTTTTTCCTTCCCTTTCTGTTCTTAGCCCAGGTCTAATCTCGATTTTATCATTAATTTTCAATTTTCCTTGTTTTAATGCGCCTCCTAAAACTCCTCCATCTAAATCATTTATTTCAGTTCCGGGTTTGTTTACATCAAAACTTCTAGCAACAAACATTAATGGACTTTTTTTGTCATCTCTTTTTGGAGTAGGAAAATTTTCTTGTATAACTGTTATTAAAACATCAATATTTACATTTTGTTGGGCAGAAATTGGAATTATAGGTGCTTTTTCTGCAATAGTTCCTTTTACAAATGATTTAATTTGTTTGTAATTTTCTTCTGCTTCTTCTTCAGATACTAAATCTATTTTATTTTGAACTATGATAATATTTTTTATTCCTATTATATTTAAAGCCATTAAATGTTCTTTTGTTTGTGGTTGAGGACAAGGTTCATTAGCTGCTATTAATAATAAAGCAGCATCCATTATAGCAGCTCCTGATAACATAGTAGCCATTAAAGTTTCGTGACCTGGAGCATCAATAAAAGAAATTTTTCTTACTAATTCAGCTTTAGTACTTTTAGGGATGTTTTGTTTTGTTTTATAAGGAAAATCTTTAGAATCTGTTTTATATATCTCAGTATCAGCATAACCTAATCTTATGGTTATGCCTCTCTTTAACTCTTCACTATGGGTATCTGTAAATCTTCCAGTTAACCTACTAACTAAAGTAGTCTTTCCATGATCAACATGTCCTATTAATCCTATGTTTAACTCAGGTTGTAAGGATTCTTCTTTCTTCTTTCTAGGCATAATACTTTATAATAAGTTTAATTTTTAAGCTTTTTGTATTATTTAAAATTAGAATTATTTCTTTTCAAATCTATCTTTATCTCTTCCATAACATTTATCCATTACTTTTTTGAAAGATTCATCTAAACTAATCTTTTTAGAATTGGCCAAACAACATAATGTAAAGATAATATCTGCCACCTCCATTCCTAATTCTTTAGTTTCTTCTTCTGATTTTTTCTTTTTAGGGCCATGGATATGATTTATTTCTCTAGCTAATTCTCCAATTTCTTCAATTAACCTAGCTAGAATTTCATGTGGTTGCCAATAAGGAATTTTATATTGACTAGTCCAATCATCAACTTGTTTTTGTACATCATTTAATGTCATGTTAAATTCAATTCTTCTTTTATTATAAATTTTATTGTCTAAGAGTATTCAGGATCTAATCCTACCATAATTCTACTATGTTCTTCTATAAATTCTACATCACTTAACCTAAAATATTCTTTTTTTCTATTTCCATTTGGGTTTCTTAAAGGATTCTCTTTAGAATCTTCTCTATATTGCCAACAAGCCATCTCTCTATCACATAATATATCTAAACGCCAATTTATACTTCCATGAATTAATTCTTTATCTTCTTCCTTAATCTTGCCTAATAATTCTTCTCCAATCTCTTCTACAATTTTACCTTTTTTAGGGTGTAATAGCTTATAGATATCTATACATTTTATTTCAGTCATATATTTAGTTAGTAAAGAAATTAATAAAATTATTTATTTAAAATTTTTAAAATAATTTTTTAAGTAAAGGGACTTTTTGTCTACCATTAAGAATTAATTGACTTCCTTTTCTAACAACATCAATATGAACTAAATTGTTTATAACTAAATCATTTCCAGCCAATAAATAGTTAACTCTAAAGTTATCTAAGTTAACTTTGTCAACTTTTTTATATTCTAATATTTGTTTTGGTGCTTTAGTCTTTAAATGAGGATCATTAAGATCATATAAAGCAATGAAACAAGGTCTAAGCATGTCATCTCTATCTTTAGCTTTTTTATCTCTCTTCATTCTCCCTATGATTATACTTTTAACTTTGTGTTTCATTTTTCTCTTCCTTCTCTTCCTTAAGTTTAAACACTTCTTCTAATTTTTTTTGGCCTTGTTTTGTAATTTTTAAATTTATTTGTTTTATAGATGAATTAATAATAGATCCTCTTATTGTTTTTCTTTTTCTCATACCCTTCCTCTTAGAATTAATTCCTACACCTTTAGCTAATAATGCTTTTTTTGTAGCACTGCTCTCAAAGTCTTTTCTCATTGGAATCCCTGTTTTATTTGAACCACCAGTTATCTCTAATTCATATCCATCTAATCCAAGAGGATTTCCTTGTAGTTTTTCTCCTATTTTCTTATTATCAAATATATCTAGGTTAATAGCTTTAGAATAACTTTTTCCTGTTTTAGGATCATTAATAACTAATTTAAATTCTGACATTTTATATTCCCCAAAGTTGGTTATCTTTTCTCTTGATTTGTGCTATTTCTTTCATTAAATCGATTTCAGCCCTATTTAAATATTTTGTTAATTTTTTTAACTCAACAAAGTCTTTTTCGGGTATGTCTGAATATAATATATCCTCTTCCATTATTTGTCTACCTACAATAACTTTAGGCAAAGATATAGCTACTTGTTTTCCAGAACTTACTTCATTAACATTCTCTTTTTCATGCTGAATACTCTTAACTATAGCTACTTGTTTACCCTCTTTCATTAATGGAGTGTTAGTTTTTAGTATTCCTATTAATACATCTGCCCCAATAATAGCAGGATTGCTTTGTCTAAACACATAACCTTGCATTAATTTTAATTTACAAGGTCTAACTAAATTTTCTAATTCTTTAGCTTCTAATGATTTTCTTGCTTTTTCTATCCATGATTCAAAATCATCTATTATCTTATAGATAACATCACTATGTATAATTTTTACATCAGACTTTAAATCATGTTTAACATTAAATGCCAATATAACTTTGTTTAATGGATCTTTTTCAGCTGTAGCATCAGATACATCTTTTTTTGATATATTCCCTATAGATGCTCTTTTTATCTTAACATCTCTAGATCTTAATAAAGAAACTAATGCCTCTAATGATCCTAATGAATCTGCTTTTAATACAATTCCTTCTTTATCCGTCTCAATTAAAACTTCTTGGATTTCTTTTTGGATTTCTTTTTTTATAGTTGAATAATTTTTATCAGTTACAACTCTTATAGGCATTCCTGCAATTGAATCTCCTAAATTTGGTGCAAAGATTTTAACAGCAGAAGCAGCACTTACCTCTTTAATTTGTTTTAATTTATTTTTTTCTGTAATAAATAAAGATCTTATTTTAGTTTCTATAGGCTTATCTACATCCCCAATGATTATTTGATCATTTATTTTTAACAATCCATCATAGATTACTACATCTATTGTAGTTCCTAATCCTTTCTCATCTTTTACCTCTAAAATAGTTCCTTTAGCACTTCCTTTTACTTCAGATTTTAAGGAATCTTCTAAATATTTTTGTGCCAATCCAGTTATGACCATTAACAATTCTGGCAATCCTTCAGTTGTCTTAGCGGAACAAGGAATCATTGCTATTTGTTTAGTATAATCTTCAATTCTATCAAATCTTTCTGTTTTTATATCTAGATTATACAACTCTCCTAATATCTCATATAGTCTATTGTCTAATTTTTCTTTTGTTGTATCTGATTGAGAATTAATATTTTGAATTAAAAATGTTTTTTTAGATTGCCATCCAGGAATCTTATCAACTTTATTTAAAGCAATAACAAAAGGAGTCTTATACTGTTTTAAAATTTCAATAGCCTCTAATGTTTGGGGCTTCAACCCTTCATTAATATCTATAACTAATATTGCTATATCTGCTAAATTTCCCCCTCTTTTTCTTAAGTTTGTAAAAGCTTCATGTCCTGGAGTATCAATCATCAACAATCCAGGAATGTTTAATTTTAAGTTTAGTTGATCTAATAATGTTCCACATATCTTTCTTATGTTCTCAAAGGGAACGTCAACAGCAGAAATTTTTTGGGTTATCAAACCAGCTTCATGTTTAGTTATAGAGATCTCTCTAATCCTTTCTATTATACTTGATTTACCATGATCTACATGGCCAACTAATACAATTATAGGCTGCCTTATCATTTTTTATAGATCTCATTTTAACTTTAAAAATCATTCGTTTAGATAGTTATTTAAATATATTTAAATGTGTCTTGAAATGACATGGAGATATAAATTATTTGGAATACCAGGAGATGTTGATGAATTCTTAGATAAAATTAAAGAAATAAAAGAACCAGTAACTATGAAATTAGATCTCTCTCCTTATCCACTTGAAAAAGGATTTAGTGAATGTGAAGAAGTAATAGGAACCATCCATTTATCTTGTAGGAAGATTACTTATTCACCTAATATAATTAGTTCAACTAACCATTCCTTGGGGGAATATCTATTGATACAAGCTGCTAATGAATTAGAAGATGAATTGGTAGGAAAAGGTGTTGAATTAGAAGTTTTCAAAGATATATTTACTCTCTCTTAAATAAAATTAATTTTTATAACCCTTCAAAGTTAAATTTAAATAAGAGAATTATCTCTTTAAATCATGAAAATAAAAAAATTTGATGTAATTGTTATTGGTGCTGGTTCTGGATTAACAATATCTTCAAGGGCAGAGTCCAAAGGATTGAAGGTAGCAATTGTTGAAAAAAGTTCTTTTGGTGGAACTTGTTTGAATAGAGGATGTATTCCTTCTAAAATGTTAATCCATAGTGCAGATGTAATTGAAACTATTAACAAAGCACATGAATTTGGTGTTAATGCAAAAATTGTAAAAATAGATTGGAATAAAATACAAAAAAGAGTATGGAATGAAATTGATCCAGATGCTAAATCTATAGAAGAAGGAAATAAAGAATCTAAAAATATAACTGTGTATAAAGAAGAGGGTAAGTTTATTGATGATAAAACACTAAAAGTTGGAAATGAACAAATTACAGCTAAAAAGATTTTTATTTGTGCAGGTACAAGGCCTACAATCCCTAAAATTAAAGGTATAGAAAAAATTCCTTACGTGACATCTGACGAAGTTTTGGGATTAAAAAAACAACCAAAAAGTATGATTATTATAGGTGGAGGATATATTGGGATGGAATTAGGACATTTCTATTCTTCCATTGGTACAAAGGTTGTATCTGTTAATAGAGGGGATAAATTATTAAGAAGAGAAGATGAAGAAATTTCGTCTGCATTTACAAAAATAGTTTCTAAAAAATACAATGTTATGTTCAACACTAATATAATTGGAGTTTCTAAAAAAGATGATAAAGTAGAAATGGAAGTTGAACAAAATGGAAAAAAGAAAAAATTAATAGCTGAAGTATTATTATTAGCTACTGGAAGAGTTCCAAACACAGATATTCTAGATGTTAAAAAAACAAATGTTAAAATAAATGAAAAAGGCTACGTTAAAGTTAATGGTTACATGGAAACAAATGTTAAGGATATATGGGCAATTGGAGATATAGCAGGAGTTTATTTATTCAAACATTCAGCAAATTTAGAGGCAGCTTATGTTGCATTTAATGCTTTTAATCCAAATAAAAAAGTTAAAGTAAATTATCTAGCTATGCCTCATGCTATTTTTACTTCACCGCAAATAGCTGGAGTTGGTTATAAAGAACAAGAACTTAAAGAAAAAAACATCCCTTATGTAAAGGGAAGATATGATTATATTAACACAGGAATGGGAAAAGCAATAGAAGATAAAGATGGATTTGTGAAAGTATTAGTAGATCCAAAAACTAAAACTATTTTAGGGTGCCATATATTAGGAACTGAAGCCTCTACATTAATACATGAGGTTATTGTATCAATGAAATCAAAATTGGGAATAAAGGGAATAAATGACGCTATCCATATTCATCCTGCTCTTCCAGAAGTAGTACAAAGAGCTTTTGCTAATATAAACTGGAATTAAATCTTATTTGATTTTACTAAATTTAAATTATTAAATACAGGTTCTTCTTCACAAACAGGGTATAAAAAATCAACAAACTTTCTTACATGTACAGAATTTTCATGAGATTTTTTTGCCATATCATCTTTAAATGTTATAAAATGTACAAAAGAAATATCTTCTTCTTGAAAAGCATTATAACTTAAAACTCCTGGTTCATTTTTTACTTCAGTAACAAATTCCTCAATAGCTTTTTTAACTTCTTCTAGATTATCTTTCTTTACTTTATACTTTACTCTAATACTTATCATAAATTTAAGAATGAGATAAAATATAAAAACCTTTCTTTAGAATAAAAAAGAAAAAATGGGAGCATAGTGCTCCCAAAAGAGTCAGCAAGAAGAGAATTATCTTCTTTTCTTAACTTTTCTCTTTGCAACTTTTCTTTTAGTTACTCTTTTAGCAACTGTTCTTTTTGCTGCTTTCTTAGCAACTTTTCTTTTTGCTTTTCTTTGAGCCATTTTTCCTCCGTATGGGATATAGCTATCTCTAGGGAATATAGTTTCGTACAAACCCTAGAATTAACTAAATATAATTTCAACCAGGAAATAAACATAAGTTTATTTGAGTTGAAATCACAAGCAATGTTTTGCAACATCACTTTATAAACACCCTAAAAATTTAAGGTGTTTAATTGTTAATTCGT
This sequence comes from Candidatus Woesearchaeota archaeon, assembly GCA_964444465.1. Lineage (GTDB taxonomy): Archaea > Nanobdellota > Nanobdellia > SCGC-AAA011-G17 > JACPNG01 > JACPNE01. The sequence continues at coordinate 29,079 of CAYUGZ010000003.1, forward strand.
TTGTTTTATTGGTATTTAAATGTTTTGTTTTTTAACTTTGCCGATATAAATAAAAAAAATCAATTTTGTCGTCGATAAATAAAATTTAAAATAAATTTATTTTTTAAATTATTTTATTACAAATAAAAAATATTGAAAATAATTCATAAATTAAAAAATTAAAAAATTTTAATCGAACAAGATTCTACACAAATTTAGAATAGGAAAAATTTAAAAAGGGTATTTTAACATACATAATATAACCAATGATACGAGGTAAAAAATGGATGTTTCAAAAGAATTGCAAGATAAAGTTTTAGAAATTATTGAGATAGCTAAAACTACAGGTAAAGTAAGAAAGGGAACTAATGAGACTACTAAAGCTGTTGAAAGAGGTATAGCTAAAATAGTCATAGTAGCTAAAGATGTTAATCCTAAAGAAGTTATAATGCATATTGAACCTTTATGTAAAGAAAAAGAAGTTCCTTGCATTAACGTAGATAAAAGAGAAGATTTAGGAACAGCTGCTGGATTGGCAAGACCATCATCTTCTGTAGCTGTAGTTAATGAAGGAGAAGCTAAAGATCAATTAAAACAAGTTCTTAGTGAATTAAAGAAATAAAATGCCAGCTAAGTTAACAAGAAAACAAAAAGGAAAAGAAGATACTAAACAAGAAACAGGCAAGACTACATTTACTTCTGCTGTTCCAGCAGTAGTAGAAGAAATAATCACAAGAACTGGAGCTAGGGGAGAAGCTACCCAAGTTAGATGTAAAATTTTAGAAGGAAGAGATCAAAATAAAATTCTTAGAAGAAATGTTAAAGGTCCTGTTAAATTAAAAGATGTCTTAATGTTAAGAGAAACTGAAATAGAAGCTAGAAGATTAGCTCAGACTAGGAGAGGATAATGCCTAATTGTACATTCTGTGGAGAAGAGATGGAAAGAGGAACTGGATTACTCTTTGTATTTAAATCTGGAAAAACAGCTAATTTTTGTTCTAAGAAATGTGAAAAAAATCAATTAAAATTAAAAAGAAAACCAAGAGAACAGAGGTGGACAAAACATTATGTTAAGGGAAAATAGTCCATGTCAAAATTATCATTCTTAAATCTATTTAGGAAATTAAAAAAGCTTAATAGACTGCATGAATTAAAAACTGAACTTGGGGTAATAGAATTCGTTCATTCATTAAAACCAGGGATTTATTGTTATTCTGTTATAAATAATCCAAATAGATTTCCCCCTGAAGATATGGGCAAATGTGAATATCCAAAAATAGAATGTCCTTATATGGAAGAAGATAGAAGATGTGGATATGAAAAACAACCTACAGATGTAACAGCTTGGTATGAAAAAGCATCAAAACCAAGATATGAAGAAAAGAATGGTCTTGAAAAAGAGCTCAATGAATAAATTTAGTAAACTTTTTAAACCAAAATAAAAATATAATAAAATGATGGAAAAAACATTAGTTTTAATCAAGCCAGACGGAATTAAAAGATCTTTAACAGGAGAAATTATTTCTAGATTTGAAAAAATTGGATTGAAAATTATTGGGATGAAGATGCAGTATATTGACAAAGAATTTGCTCAAAAACATTACACTGAAGATATCACAAAAAGAAGAGGGGAAAAAGTTAGAAATAATTTATTAGATTATATTGTTTCTGGACCTGTAGTAGCAATTTGTTTAGAAGGAGTAAATGCTATTGAGATTGTAAGAAAAGTTGTTGGAGATACAGAACCTAAATCAGCTATTCCTGGAACTATAAGAGGAGATTATTCTCATGTAAGCTATGGATATGCAGATGATAAAAATCTTCCAGTTAAAAATTTAATACATGCTTCATCTAACAAAGAAGATGCTAAAAATGAATTAAAGTTGTGGTTTGGAAAAAAAGAAATTCATGATTATAAAGTTGATCATGAAGATCATACTCAAAATTAAATAAAACCATAATCAGGAAAATAAGTATATTGAGTTTGTAAATAAAATGTCTAAAAATGTCAAAAAAGTAATTGACAGAAAAAAACTAGGTTTTATGGGGGTATTAAAATGAAAAATGCATTATTAATAACAGCACATCCAGACGATCATTTTTTTTGCGTAGGAATGCTTGCTAATCTCAAAAAGAAAGGATTCAATATTAGGGAAATTGTTCTATCTAAGGCAGAATTATCTGGATATATAGAAAAAGGTAAATATGTGACTAATCCAGATCAGAAGAAAAAAGATACTCTCAGTATCTTGAAGCAACAAAGAAAATAGGAATTGATAGTTTTGAATTATGGGACGAACCGAATTTAGAAATAACTTATTGTCAAAAATTAGTTCTAAGAATTATTAAAGAAATACGCACACTAAAACCTTCCATAATTCTTACTCATTCAAATATAGATTATATGAGAGATCACGAAAAAACTGCAGAAATTGTTTTAGAAGCGATAAGGCTTTCAAGTTATTCTTTCAAACAAGATTTAGGACAGCCATTTACCGTTCCAATTTTCTTGAATTTCGAAGGAATGACGGATAATGACCCATCTATTCTGTTAGATATAACCGATTCAATCAATATTAAAAATGATGTTTTGAAAATATATGCTTCTCAAATAATTGATAATTCCTGGGAATGTTCTAGGGTCTTGAACAGAAATCTATATCTTGGATCATATTTCCAAAAAGGAAATAAAACATATGCAGAGAATTATATTCTTAATAAGAAATGGCCTCTTAAGATAAGTAATAAACTATTGAAAACAATCTTAGAGTAAAATGAAAAAGGTCCTGTTAAATTAAAAAATGTCTTAATGTTAAGAGAAACTGAAATAGAAGCTAGAAGATTAGCTCAGACAAGGAGATCCAAATAATCCAAGTTTAATTGTAGATAAACAAAAATATAGAGTATATGGTCTAGGAAAAGATAAAGTTAGATTTTATCCTCATGATAAAGATGAATTTAGAGATGCAAGTGGATTAACAATTACTCTAAAATTACATGATCAAGATAAATTAAATATTAAATGTATAGTTGAAGAAACTAAACAAGAAAATGAAAGAAAGGTAGTCTCTCTTTTATTATCACAAAGAATACTTGATGAACAATTTACAAGGGAATGTGCACGTATTGGAATATTGGAGGAGATGATCTAATATGTCTGATTTAACAAAACATCTGGGTCCCAGAGACATAACTAAAGAAGTTAGGATAGATGTAAAATTTACTGAAGAAAGAGGAGCTTATTTAGAATTGATTCATAAAAGAAGAGGTGAAGAACAAGAAGTAGGTTGCCTAACTCTTAATGGTCATAGAGAGGGATTTGAGAGTTATAGAAATGGGAAAGGACAAATATATAATGTAAAATTTCTTGGTAGAGGGTATTTCAAAGTCTCAATACAAGATACAATTAGTGCACAAACTACATAATAACAAAAGTATTATAAGTGATATTCTTTGTTTAATCTTTCTTTTGTTAGATTTATATTCTTAGCAGACTCTCTTAAATTTTCTATAGTAATGTTTACTTCATCTTTTAGTTGATCTAACAATGTATCAAAATTATCTGCTCTTAACAAATAACCTTCTTTTCTTGATACAACTAATCCTGAATCCATTAATTTATTCATATGATGTATTACTGTAGCCCTACTTAAATTAGATTTATCAGCAATATTATCACTTGATAATAAATGATCATGGTTTGATGCTTTTATCAACTCTAAAAATATTCTAAAACAAGATTTTTCTTTATCTCTATCATTAAACAATCCTAAACTATCAGAAAAAAATTTGAATTCTTCATTAACATCCATATTTTTTGGCTTTCTATATCTTGTTACTTTAATACTAAATTCTTTTATCATATTATTAATAATCATAAGTTATTTAAATAAATTTTGGTTATTCTTATACAAAAATATACAAATCTTTATAAATGAGTAGTTTTTAACCTAAACTTGTTGATTTAAAGTCAACTAAAAAGAAAAGGCTAGGCTCTTTAGACACCTCAAAGAGCTTACAAGAATGAGTAATAGGTTCGCCTCTTTTTCCTATTATTCCTTGTGATAAACCTTAAGAAAATGGCCAAAAAAACAAAGAAAGATACAGAAACAAAAGAATTAATTGAAAAGCTACAAAGATTGCAAGCTGAGTTTGATAATTATAAAAAATATTCAGATAAAGAAAAGCAAGAATTTGTTAGATATGCTAATCATGAATTACTATTAAAATTATTAAATATTGCAGATAGTTTTGAGCTAGCTCTTAAAAATAAAGAAGAAAATAAAGATTTTATTAAAGGAATTGAGTTAATCTATGCTCAACTTTATTCATTATTAGAGAAAGAAGGATTAACAAAAATAAAAACTAAAGGAGAAAAATTAAATCCAGAATTTCATGAAGTTATGTTAACAGAAAATAGTAATGAAGATAATATTATTCTAGAAGAAATACAAAGTGGGTATATGATTAATGATAAAGTATTAAGATATGCAAAAGTAAAAGTAAGCAAGAATGGGGAGAGAAAATGAGTAGTGAAGTTTATGAATTAGATAGAAACAATCCTGAAATTGGACGTAATCTATATGCAAACGGGATTAATTTTTACGAACAAGCACAAGAAACTGAGGACCCTGAAAAAAAGATTGCTCTTTATGAAGATGCAAAAAGGAAATTTGAAGCAATAGTAGGTCATTGGAGAATTGCATTTAATCTAGATGAAATGGATAAAGTAGAAAAGATGCTCCTCACAATTGAACCTGAAATCAGATCAATTAGACAAGAGTTAGGAGGAAAATTAAAATGAGTAAAATTTTAGGGATAGATTTAGGAACATCAAATTCAGCAGCCGCTATAATTCAAGCTGGAAGACCAACAATAGTACCAAGTGCAGAAGGTGCATCATTATATGGGAAAGCATTTCCAAGTGTTGTAGCATTCAATAATGGATCTGTATTAGTAGGAGAACCAGCTAAAAGACAAGCAGTTTCAAACCCAAAAAATACAATAATAGCCGCAAAAAGAAAAATGGGTTCAGGTTTTAAATATGAAATAGAAAATAAAGAATATACCCCACAACAAATTTCTGCTTTTATACTTCAAAAAATAAAGAAAGATGCAGAAGAATTTTTAGGGGAAAAAATAGAAAAAGCTGTTGTTACAGTTCCTGCTTATTTTGATGATGATCAAAGACAAGCAACAAAAGATGCAGGAAAAATAGCTGGATTAGATGTTGTAAGAATAATTAATGAACCAACAGCTGCTGCTTTAGCTTATGGATTAGATAAAAAAGAAAAAGAACAAAAAATTTTAGTTTTCGATTTTGGTGGTGGAACTCTAGATGTTACAATAATGGAATTTGGTGATGGAGTTTTTGAGGTTAAGTCTACTTCTGGAGACACACAATTAGGTGGAACAGATATGGATGAAACAATAATGAAGCATATTATTGATAGTTTCCAAAAAGAAACAGGAATAGATGTTAATGATGATCCAACAGCTCTTCAAAGAGTAAGAGAAGCAGCAGAAAAAGCTAAAATTGAGTTGTCTACTACATTAGAAACGGATATTAATCTACCATTTATTTCTGCCACAGATAAAGGTCCTAAACATCTTAATATGAAATTAACAAGAGCAGAACTAGAAAAATTAGTAGATGCAACTGTTAATAAATGTAAAAAGCCTCTAGAACAATCATTAAAAGATTCTAAATTAACTAGCAAAGATATTGACAAAATAATTTTAGTTGGTGGTCCTACAAGAATGCCAATTGTAAGAAAGTTTGTAGAAGATTTTGTTGGAAAAGAAGCAGAAAGAGGGGTAGACCCAATGGAATGTGTTGCAAATGGTGCAGCAGTACAAGGTGGAGTTTTAGCAGGAGATGTTAAGGATGTATTATTGTTAGATGTTACACCATTAACATTAGGTATAGAAACATTAGGTGGAATAAAAACTCAATTAATTGAAAGAAACACTACAATTCCAACTAAAAAATCTCAAATTTTTTCAACAGCAACAGATAATCAACCAGCTGTAACCATTAATGTGTTGCAAGGAGAAAGAGAAATGGCTTCTGACAATAAAAGTTTAGGAAGATTTGAGTTAACTGGATTGCCTCCAGCACCTAGAGGTGTACCTCAGATTGAAGTTGCATTTGATATAGATGCTAATGGAATCATTAATGTTAATGCAAAAGATACAGGAACTGGAAAAGAACAAGCAATTAAAATAACAGCTTCTCAAAAATTAAATGAAGAAGAAGTTGAAAAAATGAAAAAAGATGCTGAAAAATATGCTGAAGAAGATAAAAAAAGAAAAGAAGAAATAGAGATAAGAAATAACGCAGATACTGTTATCTATACAACTGAAAAATTAATAAAAGAACAAGGTGAAAAAATAGATAAAGAAACTAAAGATAAGATTGAAAAAGAAATCAATGAATTAAAAGAAACAATAAAAGAAAATAATACTGAAAAGATTAAAAAGAAATTAGAAGAAGTTAATAAAGTAGCTCAAGAAATTGGTACAAAAATGTATCAAGAAGCTATGAAAGAACAACAAGAAAAAGCTAAAACAGAAAATAAAAAAGAATCTAAAGGTAAAGAAGATGTAGTTGATGCTGAAGTTGTTGATGAAAAAGAAGAAGAGAAAGAAAAAAAATAATCTTAATCGATAGGAATAGATAGTATAGTAACGAAGAAAATGAATTTGGAAAGAAGAACATCATATGGTACAAATAAAAAACAAGTTTTTATTGTAAGGACTATAAATGAAGTAGGTAATTCTCTTTTAAACACTCCAACAGAATTAAGGATAGTTGAAGGATATAAAGGAGGGAAAACTCAACCAGAACTTACAAAAGAATTTCTTCCAGAAGTGATTAAAAAATATGGTATTAGTGTAGCTAGACCAGTTACATTTTATATCATTAAACATTCAGATAAATTAACAGATAAACAAAGAAAGGAATTAAGATCAGATCATTGTAGGAATGGTGGGAAAAAAGCCCATAGACTAGGAGTAGGGGCGCATGGAATGAATGCAAATGAAAGGAGGGATGTAGGAAAGGAAGTTTATACATTAGGATTAGGAATACATGGATTGACAGAGAAAGAAAAATGTAGAAATGCTAGAGAAGGTGCTAGACATTCTGCAAAATCTAGAGGGCAACATCAATGGAATGAATTACCTTGTAGAGAAGATTTTGTTGAAGGAAAAGACAATGCAGAGATTCCTGAAATAATTTATGCATACCAACAAAGACTAGAGGATATTCCTTTATCTAAAGTAATAAGTAATATAAATGGAATATGGGGCCATAATAGAAAAAGTAGATCATTAATAAACGCATTATATAGATTTAGAGAATCATTTAATGGTCAACAAAGATAAATAAAAAATTATAATCAAAAACAAGATGAAATCAAAAAATTTAGTTTCAAGATTGTTTCCAGTTGCATTATCATTAAGCTTAGCATTTGCTCCAGCTGTAATTGCTCAACCTAAAAAATTAGAAGCTCCATCAAGAGTTACAAAGTTAACCCATTCTAATTTGCAATCATATCATTTTCAAAAACATGAATTGAATAAAGAGATTTGCTTATATGATAATCATACAAAAAAATTGATCACTAAAGTTACTGCAGATAAACCAATGGCATATTCTGCTAATTTTAATATTAGAGATGTTGATGGTCTTGGGGTAACTTTTTATGGTTTTGTTGGTAAAGGAAGTACAAGAAGACAGAAAACATATAAAAAATTTACTAAAAATGACTCTCTTACATTCACATTTTTAGTGGACAGTTTAGCTAAATCTAGCCCATTAATCCTTTTAGTTCTTGATAAAAATAATGATTCCAAAAGATTCAAAATCCCCCTTAATCAATTATTTAAAGATACCTCCAGGCTAAAACCCATCTATGCCCAACCCCCCATATTCTTAGGTGCAAATCTAAAATGTAAAAGAAGATATGATGACCCAATATGATATAATAACTGTTTTATATCCAAATAATTTCTAAATTAAGTGAAAAAAGGTGTATTAAAATTATTAATAGTAATATCATTAATTTTTATAATAGGTTGTACACAAAGTATAGAAAATATAATTGTTTGTAATGCACCCTACACAAAATCTACTTTTGGTTGTTGTTTAGATAAAAATGATAATTCTATTTGTGATAAAAAAGAAGATCAAGAAGAATTAAAAAAATCTTTAGAAGAAGTTGTTGTTAATATTATTCAAAAACCTAGGAAAGATTTTATTGAAAGACAAAAAAACTTAGAAAAATTAAGATCTGCACATGAACTTTGTGATGAAAATTTAGATTATGAAATTATAGAAGCTTGTAAAGTTAATGGTAATAAATTTAGATTACTTATTGAAAATAAAGGAAGATTAAATATAACAAAGTTTAGAGGAGAATTTATTATGATAGACAATTTTGTTATAAATAGATTATTATATTTTGATTCAGGAGCAGGGGAAGGAATAAGATATAGAGATAGAGAATCAGATACAATATTTTTAAGTGAAGAACCAATAGCAATAAGAACCACCCCAATTATAATGGCAAATGAAACAACAATAACTTGTACAAAAAAATCTCAAAAGATAGGAAATATTTATTCACCACTTGAAATCAAATTTTGTAAAAAAAATTAATAAAAAGATTTCCATCCCTTCTCATCTCTACTAGCAAAATAAATAGTAAGTCCTAAACTAATAACAGATGCAGTAGCTCCAGCTAAACCTAAACTAAAATCACTATTAGAAAAGTTTTGAGATAATCTATATGCCTCTTGATAAACTTTCTCTGTTAAATCTGGTGATTTTGATAGATGTTCTTACATTATTACCTGTCTCATTGCAATATCACTTAAAAGTCTATATCCTGAACTAGCTCCAGTTAATGCAGAAATACTTCCAAAAGTACATATTTTAGCTAATCTCTTAATCTTTACCATTTTAATTATCTAATCAACCCTATTTAGAACTCTTTTTTATTAGAATAAACAATAATTTTAGTTTATAAGCTTTACTTTTTTATAAGTCCTCCTTCAAATATTGTTCCAGTTAGATAAGATAAAAATTTAAATAATTAGTTTTTAGGATTAGATTTATTTCATTTATTCTTTCTTATTATCCCTACAACAAATCTAGAAGCATGTATATTAAATACAGAGATAGCAAAAATAATTTGTATCCAAATTAGATAATCATATTTTTGGATAGTCCCATGATAAATAAATCCAATAATAATAAGAATAATTGTTCCAATAAATGCTAAAACATCTATAGTTTGAGAATAAGGGTGATAGATAACTAATTTACTATAATTAAAATAATAGTTAATAGTACTAATTATGAATATAAAAATAAAGATCGCTATGAATAAAAAAATGTTAATCATAATTTTAAAGTCTCTTAAGATTATTTAAATTTTCTCTTATAACTAAAATTCTTCCCCACGGCCGGATTCGAACCAGCAACCTTCCGGGACCGGCTGACTTATTTTCATCCAAAGCCGAATGCTTAGTCAATAAGTGAATTCATCTACAGCCGAACGCTCTACCAGTTGAGCTACGTGGGGTTATATAGCTAAGATAAATTTCATATTAAAAATCTTTTGTTTTAGAATTATCTTTCTTTTGTACTAAAATAAGTTAATTTATTAGAATAAACTTCAACTATCTTTCCTTTTCTTTTATATCTTACTTTAGCTCTAGGCAAAACTAATTTCCCTACAATATGTAATTGAGATTCAATCTCATATGAAATAACTCTCTCTTCTCCATCTAATAATTCTTTAAGAGTCCATAACATTCTAATTCCTCTTGAACCTCTTTGCATTTTAGCTGGTTTTAATGTTCCAAACTCATGTTTAGGTTTTACAAGATTTGGAGCTACATCTATAATCTCTACATCTTTTAGGTTTGTTAATCTATTCTTTATATGCAATAAAACTTTTATTTCTGATATTCCACCTTTATCATCTTTAACCTTAAATACTGCTTTTTTTACTGAAACTTTCTTCCCATACAAATAAAAAATGACAGCTGAAAATACTAATAAAGCTATGATGAAAACAAAAATTGATCTATAATCTGTCTCAGCAGTTATATTAAATGAATCTCCAGGTTGTAACTCAAAATTCCATTCTAAATTTCCATTTTCAATCTTATCAGGATCAATATTATAAGTTGTGAACATTCTTTTAAAACTACTTAATTCAACAATAAATGTCTCTTTTACTTTTAAATTTCCATTATTTGACTTAACTAAATTGATTGTAGAAGTTAAAAATGCTGAATCTTTTTCGGATTTTTCATTAATATTTGGATTTCTTATAATTTTAAAATCTTTAACGAAAGATCCTCTTAATTTATTTTCTTGTGTAGCTGTAATGATTAAAGTATAATCTCCAGGACTTGTAGTTGGAGGGATCTCAAATTCTATTGTTTTTGTTGCTTCTTGATAAGGAAATAATTTTAATTTTAATTCTTCTTTAAATAATTCACTTTCTATTAATATGATTACATCTTCTAAGATCACATTTATCTTATTTTCTAATTCTATATTAATAGATGATTTTCTTCCAGGTACAATCTCTTCTAAGATATTTGAAGTTATCTCAACTAATTTTTCTGGTGGAATAACACTAACAATCAAATCATGGTCTGTTTTAAGGTTAGAATTTGATAAAGATCTTATTCTTACAAATGTTTTATATGTTTTATCTGGTTTGATGTCTTCTCTTAATCTTACTCTTACTAAAGTTTTTTCTACAGAATTTGCTTTAATTTGTAAAGTTCCTTTCTCTATATCAATATTTTCAAATATATCTGAAAAAGGTGCAACTGAAAACTCATCTGGGGTTACAAAAAAAGTATCTGCTACGTTTTGATTATTTCTAACACTTAACTCAAATATCCCTATACCTCCAGGATAAACTTGGTCTGTTAAAGATTTATCTGTAACGTATAATCTTTGGGAGTGTACATTAGGTATTAACAAAAGAATTACTATCAATAAGATCACTATCTTTCTCATGTTACTTATAAAGCAAGCAGATGATATTTAAGCGTTTTGATGATTTCATATATTTATTGAAAAATAGGTGTTAATTTACGTAATATGCTAAAGATAAAATGAAAATGTTTATATAAAAAATTTGGGATAAGAGTATATTCAATTAAGATTAATAAGGAGGATACAAAATGGCTAAGATGGATAGGGCAGCAAAAGTAGGTCTCACAGTTTTTGCTCTAGTTGGACTCGCTTCTATTGCATTATATTGTGGATATGTTAGACCTAATAGACCTCCAAAACCAACTTTCCAACCAAGACCTAGATTAAGATCCCATTATCAACCACAAGGATTGGGAGAAAGAGTAAGTTCGTATAGTGGATTTGGAGATTTAGAAAGAAAATTTGGTGCTGATTTAAGATATGAACCTTCTACTAAGGTTTAAATTCTAATTATTTTTGCAATTTTACTTGTTAAATCTATTATGATAGATGGATTGTTCTCTAAGATCCCATCATCTATTCCAATATCTACTATTTTTTGGATTGATCTAGGAACTTTCTTTATTTTTGTTATAGAATCTTTTCCAGTTTTATTTACTGAAGTAGTGATGAATGGAACCCTTGCTTGTTGAATTAATTTTGTAAAAGGATGATTTGGAATTCTCACTCCTAGAGTATTAAATCCTAAATTAACTTCATAAGGAACAACTATTTTTTTTTGTTTTAGTATAAATGTAAATGGTCCTGGAAGTCTTTGAATATAATGTTTTTTAACATCAAAATTTCTATAGATCCAATTTTTATCATGAGCTATAATTGAAAAAGGTTTGTCACTTTTTTTAGATTCACGAATTTGTTTAACAGAATTTTCATCTAAAGCATTACAACCTAATCCATAGATTGTATCAGTGGGATAAACAAATATAGATCCTTTTCTTATATGATTTATGATTTCTCTTTCTCTTATTTTTGAAAATTCAATTATTTTCATATTATAGAAGTAATGTGGTTTTCTTTTTTAAAACTTATTACATTATCAACAAAAGTTTCTATTTTAGGTTCATGGCTAACAATGATAATTTGTTTTAAGTTCAATTCTTTTAACACAATCCTTATTCTATCTAACTGTTCATCTGAAAATCCATCTGTTGGTTCATCTAAAATTATTAAATCATTAGTTTTTATACTAATAATCAAATTATTGATAACTTGGTTTAAAGATAATCTATAAGCTAATGCAGCTGCTGTTTTTTCTCCACCGCTTAAATAAGCATAATCTATATCATGATTATTTTGTTCTATTAAAGGACTTAAATCTTCATCTAATCTAATCTTAATATCTTCATTATTAACTAATGTATAAAACCATTTTTGGAATAATGAATTAAAATCATTATAAACTTTTAACATAATATTATTTTCTATTAAATCTAAAGAAGGAATAAAATATTTTTCTAACCATTCTTGAATCCTTGTTAATTGTTCCATATCTTTTCTTTTAAGCTCTTTTCTTTTTATTTCATCAGTTAAATTTTCTATATTAAATTCTATATTCTTTTTTTCAATTTCTAAAGTATTTTTATTAATATCTAAATTCTTTGATTCTTGTTGTAACTCTTCAATTTTTTCATTTGTTTCTTTAGTTTTTTCTTCTATATCTCCAAATTCTTTTAATTCTTTATACAAAACTCCATTTCTAACATTCATTTCTGTAATCTCATTATTAAATCTTTTTTGTAATGATTTTAAAGATTCTACATCTGTTAACTTACTAGAAATAGAATCTAATTTAACTTTATTAATCTCATATTCTTTTTCTAGATTATTTAATTTCTCTAAATCTTTTTTATTCTTATCTAAATTAGAATTTAATTCTTGTTCTTGTTTTTCTGAATTTATTATCTCTTGTTTTAGATGAGAAATCAAACCTTGTTCTTTGTTAAGAACATTATCTTTGTAATCTTTAGAAACATCTTGTTTACAAATTGGACAAATATTTAAATCTTGAATTTCATCTATTATTTTAGATGAATTGATTGTTGTTATTCTTGATTCATTTAATTTATTTCTAATTGAACTTAATTCTAATTCTAATTCTTTAATATTATCTTTTATTTTGTTTATATCTCTCTCTATTTGTTCTAAATTGATATTAATATTAACATTTTTATTGATATCCTCAATTTCTTGTTCTAAACTCTTAATTTTTCCATCATCTTCTTTTATTCTTTCTAAATTATTGTCTAATTTTTGTTCATTTAATTCTAATTGAGTTCTAATCTCACTTAATTTCTTGAAATCAGATTCAATTTTAGATAATTCTTGTTTTTTAGATTTAATATCTTTATTTAATGAATTTAGTTGAGGAGTTAATTTTATTATTCCTTCACTTAATTTTGTAGTTTTATCTTTTAAAGATTCTAACTCTTGTTGTTTTGAATTTAAATCTAATAAATAACCTTGTAACTCTTTATTTTTTTCTTTTATTGAACTTATAAAAATTTTAGTGTTATCTTTAATTGTTTTATACTTATCAATTCCAAATACTTTCCTCAAAGTTTCTAATCTTAAGTCATTAGAAGATAGTAAAATTTGTTTCATTTCATCTTGAGGGGTATAAACTGTATATCTATAAATTAAATCTTTGTTTCTAGTTAACATATCTTTAGGATAATTTAACAAATCAAGAATTTTTTGTTTTAATTCAACTGGAGAAAGTTCTTTTTTTTCATTATTTATTAATATATATCCTGAATCTTGTGTAACAGTAGTTCCTCTTTTTAATGTTCTTTTAATAACTATTTTATCATTATTTATTTCAAAATAGAATTCTACAGATCCTTTATCAGATCCATTTCTTAGCAAAGAAGCTCCACTTAGATTCCCTCTTCTCAATCCAAACAAAGCAAAATCAATTGCTAATAATATAGAAGTTTTACCAGATCCAATATTTCCAGTTAACAATGTAGCTCCTTCTACAAAATCTATTTCTTGTTTAACATAACTTCTAATATTTTCTAAAATAATTTTTTTAAGTAACATCTTTCCAAATATTATCTAATCCTAAAATTTTTATGGTATCCTCAACAATTCTGGATTCAAAATCTGTCTTAGTTTCTCCATCTTCTCTTTCTCTTGATAATAAGTTCATTAATTCATTACTAAATTTAATGTCATTTAAATTAGAATTCTGTAAATTTTCTATTAATACTCTAGTTTCAATCTCCTCTACAGTTCCTTCTACTTTAGGGGCTTCAAATTCCTTACTTTCTAATTTATTTGTATTTCTTAATATTGAATAAGCATTAGTTTTTTGCATTATTTCTTTAAAATTAATATCTGTTGGTTTACCTGAACTTAAAGTCCCTTCAATCCTTATCGTTATAATCTTATCTTCAACATCTTTTAAATTATCAATCAATTCTTTTTCAATTTGTGAAGGAACTTTGTTGTTAGCATCAATCAATAAAGAGTTAACTTCTTTTATTTCAATAGGAATATGTTTAGTTATATTATTTGTTACATCCACAATAAAAAACCCTCCTTTTTTTAATTCTTCTAATTCTTTAAAATTATTAGGAAATAATGGTCCTGGATAAGCTACAATCCCATAACCTTCATGTTGCTGTGCATAAACAAAATGTGGATGCCCTCCAGCGTAATAATTAAAATTTTTAGGAAGTAAAAACATAGAATAAGCTTCTACATTCTCTAAATCTTTTGGTTTTAATTCTTCTAGTAAAGCATGAAACATAAAAATTTTATACCCAGACTCTTTTTCTAATGATTCTTTATTCAACATTAGATAATCTTGTTTTTCTAACCCTCTTCTCCTTCCATACAACCCAGTTATCTTTACATTTGTTTTATCTATAGTAAATTCAAGATTATTATCTTTTAATTTCATTACATTTTCTAATAATCCAGCTTTTTCTAGAACATCTAACATTGTTTTTCCAGAAACAGAATAATCATGGCTTCCAGGGATCACATAAACTGAGATATTTTGATCATGAGCCTTTCTTAATGTATCTGCTACTTCTTTTATTAATTCAATATCGGGTAGAGATGTATTGAATAAGTCTCCAGCTATTAATATAAATCCTACATTCTCTTTTATAGATTGAAAAATTGATTCTTTAAAATGTAAAATGCTTAATTGCTTTAATTCTGGCTCTCTCCAACCTCCAACATGACAATCAGCTATATGTGAGAATTTCATAGTTTTAAACTAAGCTAAGAATTTATAAAAATTGATATGATTTAATATGGTAGTTTAATGAAAAGTTAAGGTCTATCCATAATCATTAAAAACCTTAAAGGTTTAAGATAATTATAAATGATTATGAGATTTTGGATAATTATTTCAATTGCAATAATATTGATAGTTTTAGGAATATTATTTGTAATGTTAACTTCTAGAAAAAAAGAATACAAACCAGATTATTATAGCTTCTTTGTTATGGGGATTATTTGGGTTCCTTTTGGAATAATCTTTGATAATAAGATATTTCTAATAATGGGTATTGCTTTCATAATTACTGGGTTGATTAATAAAAAGAAATGGGAAAAGAATAGAAAAAATTGGAAAAATTTAGATAAAACAGAAAAAAGAATTATGATTATTATAATTTCTATCTTATTAATATCTTTAATTTTAGGTGTAGTAGTTTTATTGTTAAAAAAGAACGGAATAATCTAATAAAAAAGAAGATCATTCTCTGTTTTCTATATGTCACTACTAATGGATAGGTAAAATAGTAAAGTTTATAAATAGCTAAATTAGAATTAATATATCAATAAAATGATTATATTTTAAGATTTATGGAGGAATAAAATGGAAGAATATTGTTGTATTGAAGGATGTGAAAAAGGTAAAGAATACCAGATTAAATGGGAAAAAGGAGGAGAAACAATACAAGAAAGAGGTGCATGTAATCAACTAGCTCATGTTGCTCAAGCTGGTTTTGATGAAGAACGTGGAAAACCTAGTTCTATAACACAAATGGTAACTAATGAAGAAGACTCTCATTTATTAAAAATAGTTACAGGGACTTTACCCTATCAAGAATTAGTAAAAACAGGAGAGTTTAAAGTAAGAAAAGAGTAATTCTATATTATTAAAATGTCAAAATTTGTAGAACTAATTGAAGAATTGAGAATAGGTGGAATAGAAGAACATTTTAGATATTTAAAAGAAGAAAAAGAGGATATTGGAGGATGGGATGGCTTATTTTTAAGCATTCTAGCTTTACCAAATGAACAACTTAAACAAAGTTATTTTGAAAGATTTAATGAAGAACGAGGGGATATCTATTAAAAAAATGAAAAATAAAATTATAATCTTATTGTTATTAAGCTTAGTATTTGTTAGTAGTTGCAGTCTAGGTTTAGAAGGAATAACAGGAAATGTTGTATTAGAGAATACTTTAAGTGAAGAAGAAGAAAAAGCAAGATTAGAATTAATTGAAGAACTAGATAGATTACTTGAAGAGATAAAATCTCCACTTATAGACATAGAAACTAAAGAAAATAAACATATATTCAATTTTTTACTACCTAGAAGATCTGGAACTTATGCCCCTTATTATGAAGTGTATGATCAACCAATAATGATAGAATATGATATAGAAAGTGATTGGATTGTTTCAATTTATTTCCTAAAATCTGAAGAAGATTGGAGAAAAAGTACTAAATTAGATGGTGTTGAAGAAAACTTTGAATTTTTTTGTAAAGGTAGAGGGAAAAAATTAAAAGGAAGTTGTGAAATTGATTCAGGAGGTTTTGGAATCATTAATTCAGGGAGTAATATAATTAATGTTAGTATGAGTCTAACCATAACACCAATTGATGAAAATATTAAACAATTTACTAATTAAAATGAAAGAATATTACACAGATAGTTATGTTAAAGAAGAAGGATCACTTGAGATTATAAGAACTGCTCGTATTATGGGCTTACCTTATGGAGAAGTACAAGGAGGAAAAATTCCAACGGTGATACTTTTAAACTATGGAAATGGGATTCCTCCAGTAGGAGTAGAGATATTAGTGAACTAAGAGCTGAACTCCATGCTCCTTCTCATAAAGATTTAGAAGAAAGATTAAAGGGAATTGAAGTTGAGGTTATTATAGATAAAGAAAATGAAAAAATTATTAGAAGTATATGCCTCCCAATAACTGAAGAATAAAAAATACCAAAAGCTTATAAACCGAAAATACAATAGAATAATATTAGAGTACAATGAGAGGGCACTTGTAAACAACATTTCGCTTTTTCTTTAAGGTGCTTAATAAATAAGAGATAGAAAAATGAAATTTGAAGATTTTAAATTAGATAAAGATTTGTTAAAAAACATTAACGATCTAAAATTTGTAGAACCAACACAAATACAAGAAAAATCCATTCCACCTATACTTGAAGGAAGAGATGTAGTAGGAGAATCAGCAACAGGATCTGGTAAAACATTAGCTTTTGGTTGTGGAGTTCTAAAAAAGGTCTCTCCAAAAAAAGGATTACAAGGATTAATCTTAACTCCAACAAGAGAATTAGCTGAACAAGTAAAAGAATCTATAAAAAATTTAGCAAGACATACCCATTTGAATGTTATTTCTGTATATGGTGGAGTAGATATAAAAAAACAAATTTATAATCTTCCAAAAGCAGAGATTGTTATTGCAACTCCTGGAAGACTATTAGATCATTTACAAAGAAAAACTGTTGATTTATCTAAAGTTAACATATTGGTCTTAGATGAATGTGACAGAATGTTTGATATGGGTTTTAAAGAAGACATAGAACAAATTATTAGAAAATGTCCAAAAGAAAGACAAAGTTTATTTTTCTCAGCAACAGTCTCTTCTCAAATAAAAAATTTAGCTAATAACTATTCAAACAACCCAATTAAAGTATCAGCTAAAATAATGGTAGATCCTGAAAAACTTAAACAAGTTTATTATAACACCCCTAAAAATATGAAGTTATCTTTACTTGTTCAATTATTAGAGATGGAAAAATCAGGATTAATAATGGTGTTTTGTAATACTAGAAGAAATGTTGATTTTGTGGTTAAAAATCTTAAAGTAAATAATATTAAAGCAATAGCAATCCATGGT
Source organism: Candidatus Woesearchaeota archaeon (assembly GCA_964444465.1). GTDB lineage: Archaea > Nanobdellota > Nanobdellia > SCGC-AAA011-G17 > JACPNG01 > JACPNE01. The sequence continues at coordinate 47,206 of CAYUGZ010000003.1, forward strand.
GGAATGGCTCAAAACAAGAGAACTAACACTATTGAGATGTTTAATGGAAATAAGTTTGGAGTATTAGTTTGTACTGATGTAGCAGCAAGAGGATTACATATTGATAATGTTTCTCATATATATAACTATGACATCCCAAGAGATCCAAAAGATTATGTCCATAGAATCGGAAGAACAGCTAGAGCTGGTGAAGAAGGTAAAGTAGTTAATTTATTAGCAGAAGATCATTTTGGTAATTTTTCTTTGATAAAAAGAAATTATCCTAATTTTGATATTAAAAAAATGGGAAATATTCATGTTAAAAAAATAAAATCATTAAGAACAGATAATTTTCAAAAATTTGGTTCTAGAGGAAGAGGTAATTTTAGGAAACCAAATAATTTTAGAAGGGGTAATGATGATAGGAGTGATTCTAGAAGATCAAACAACTTTAGAAGAGATGATGATAGAAGACCAAATAATTCTGGAAGAAATGATTATAGAAGACCTCAAAGAAGAACAACATCTCAAAGTCATAGATCAAGATAATAAATAATCTTATTAATTCTTAAACTATTTTTAGATAATGGCACATAGTAGTGGATTACATCATTATCATTTAAGAAAAAGAATACATCAAAAACATGAAAAATACCCTCATCCTAATAAATCTAAAGCATTAATAGACAAATTTGTTTATATTGCTGCTATTGGTGGTCCTCTAATAATCCTTCCTCAAATTTATAAAGTTTTGATTGAAAAAACAGTTGAAGGAGTCTCTTCATTAACATGGGGAGGAGCTTCATTAGTAGCATTATTATGGTTAAGTTATGGAATAGCACATAAAGACAAACCAATAATTATTGCAAATGTATTATATTTTGTTTTTCAGATAGCTATCTTTTTAGGTGTTATATTAAACTAGATAAATATTTATAAGATTACATTAATTTTAAATGATATGGAAATTCAACAAAATCAACCAAACCCAATAAATAATGAGGCAACTGAAGTTAATTCTACTACAGTTGATCAGACTAAATCTACAAACATAAGTTCAACTCAGGATAATCAATCTAAAACAGAAGTAGTAAATGACCCAAAAAAAGAAAATTGGCTTGTTTATGGACTAATAGTTTTAGGGGTGATTATAATTGCATTTGTTCTATATTGGTTTTTCATAAGATAAATGGTAGAAAAAGAAATTGTATTAGAACCTGGGGAAAAATATAGTATTTGTACTTGTGGTAAGAGTAAAGTTCTTCCTTTTTGTGATAATACACATAGAGAGTTAAATGAAAAAACTAATTGTAATTATAAATCATTGAAAATAACACCTAAAGAAAAAGTCACTATAACTTTATCTTCAAGTAATTGGGAAGAAAATAAAGATTAAATAATTATTGCGTATACAAATAAGATTAATGAAATAATAAAAAAGAGAACACCCAAATAAGTATAAGATTTCTTATCCCTCTCTAAATCATATTTAATATAAGAGGTAAGATGTAACTTTTTAGCTAAATAAAATGAAAATTTCCAAACTTTTTCTGGAATTAGTAAACAAGATAAACTAGCTACAAGAAAGATACATGACCTAATTAAGTTAGGACCATCCATAAATAATATATGATTAAATAATTTAAATATATTACTATAATTATTTTTAAGATGGAAAGTCTATTAAATATATAGAAGTCGCTATAAAAAATGAAATTAATGAATTTTTTGAAAAAATTAATAAAAAATAATGATTTAAAAGATTCAAAAAAAGAAATAGAAAAGATTCCTTTTGAAGAAATAGAGAATTGGGTAAAAAAGAAAGAAAAAGAAATTGAAGATAAAGGGGAAGAAAGTTTAATTTTAATTAAGGATAAAATTTCTAAAATTATTAATGATTTAAAAGAGAGAATAAATATTTTAGAAAACATTAATGTTGAATCAAAAAATGAAGAAGAGAGAATAAAATCAATTGTAAAAGAAAGTTTGAATAATTACATTATTTATATTAAAGATCTTGTAAAAAACGTAGATAATTTAGAAGAAGAAAAAGATCTTGAAAGATTTATTGTTAAAATAAACAATATTTTTTCAGAATTTAATAAAAGATCACATCAAAGTTATCAAAAAACTACTTTATTAATAGGAAAGGAGATGGGTGATACAAAAAATATAATTTATGATTTTCTCAAAGATTTAGAAAAAATATTCAATGAAAATAAAGAGATTATTGATTCTTCTAAGCTACTCTTTTCCATCAAATCAAATTTAGAAAAAATTAATGAAACTGATCAGATTATTAAAGATCTAAATAATAAAATAAAGTCTTTAGATGAAAAAATAATAAATAATAAAGAGATAAATGAAAAAATTTTAAGCGATATTGAAAAAATGAAATCAAGTGAAAGTTATATTGAAAATTTAAAGAAAAAAGAAGAGATTAAACCAAAATTAGAAGATCTAGAGAAAGAAATTTTTAGATTAAAAGAGATGATTGACTTTAAAAATTTGGGTAATATTTTTCATGTAGATGAAGAAAAGATGAATATAATAAAAGACTACAAAAAAAACTTTCAATTAGCCTTTCAAAAAGATTCTGGAAAAAATATTTTAAATTTACTGGATGAATCTAAATTGAATAGTAAATCAATATTAAATAAAATAGATTTAATTAATAAAATTGAAAATGAAATAATTGAAAATGAAAAAATGATTAAAGAAGATGAAACTGAAAATTTAATGTCTAAAACAAAAGAGATTAGAATAGAAATTGATAAGTTAGATAATGAAAAAACAAATGAAATGAAAAAATATGAAAAGCTTAAAAGAGGAAGAGAAGAATTAATATCTCCAATAAAACAAGAATTAAGTAAATTGAATGTAGTAATATCTGTAAGTTAAATTATGTTACAGATTCAGAAGCATATCTTACAATTCTATTAAAATATATTCTACCTTTATCAGTTAATTCATAAAAAGACTCTGTTTCACCAGAGGGCAAGGGAGGTAAGTCTTCTCTTAATTGATCTTGATGTGGTTCAACTTTCTTAGCAAGTCCCAAATCAACTAAATCTAATGCAGCAGCTAAAAGATTTCTCTCTTGTGTATTAACAAATTTCATATAACGTACAGGTCTTCTTTAGTTTGCTAATATGGATAATACTTCTAATGATTCTCCAGTTATCTCTTTTACAGACATATTTAATATAATTAGAATTAAATTTAAATAAACTACTATTATTCAAAATAGATAATATTTTAGAAAGATGAAAAAATTTACTACACTATTAATATTTTTATTGTTAATCTCCTCAGTTTATGCTATAGACTATCCAAAATTAAAAGAATTTGTAACAGATAATGCAGATTTAATATCTATGGAAGATGAACAGAAAATAATTGAAATAGCCAAAAAAATAGAACAAGAAACAAGTGTAGAGATAGCAATAGTAACTATTAATTCATTAGAAGGGTTGGATAAAGAAACTTATGCTTTAGAATTGTTTGAACAAGCTGGAATTGGTAAAAAAGATAAAGATAATGGATTGTTAATTTTAATAGCAATAGAAGAAAGAGAATATAGGGTAGAAGTTGGTTATGGCTTGGAGGGATTGATTCCAGACAGCTCTAAAGTAACAATAGGAACAAGAGTTTTAGAACCAAATTTCAAACAAGATGAATTTGGGAAAGGAATTTATGAATCATTAATAGTTATACAAGATATACTAGAAGGTGAAGGAGAAATATTATCTAGATATAAATCAACTTATACAACAAAGAGAAGAGGTGTAAGTCCAGTAACTTATGCTTATTTGATATTTTTTGTTATTTCTATGATTAGTGGATTATTTGGTAAAAAAGGAAGAAGACGTGGATTTTTATTCTTTCCTTTAATCATTCCAGGAGGAGGTTGGAATGGAGGAACAGGAGGATTTGGATCAAGTGGATTTGGGGGTTTCGGAGGAGGAATCTCTGGAGGGGGAGGTTTCGGAGGAAACTTTTAAAAATTTTAATATATACATAAAGGAGTAAAAATGGAAGATACAATAAAAAATTTAAAAGAAATATTAAAAGAAAATCTAATTACTGTAGCTGAATATGGTAAGAAAGATAAAACTCATTTAATAATTCTAGAAAGTTTAGATACTAATGTTCTAAATGAAATTAAACAAGAAATAAAAAACTATCATAAAAAAACAAAGAAATATCCCTTATTATTAACAAAAGAAGAGTTAACTGATGGTTTGGATGTTTTTCCATTAGAATTTCTAAATATTAAATTAAATCATAAAATTTTATATGGTGGAGGAATCTTAAAAAATTTAGAATTTGAGAAGAAATTTGTAAGAAGAGAACTAGAATTTGAGTTTAGATCAAAATTAATAAATTTAAGACAAGGTTATTTAGAAGTTGAAAATAAAAAACAATTTAAGATTATTCTGGAAAAAGCCATTCCAACATTAATTCCAATATTAAACGGATTGTTATTCTTAAAAGATATTGATATTCCTAATGATCTAGATGAAATATTTAATTTAGTATCAAAAGAATATAAAACAGATTTGAGTATACTAAAAAACCTAGAAACTTTAACTAATGCTGAAGAGTCAATTAAAGATTTAATAACTCTACTTACAGAATTAGGTGAAACATTAGATGAGATGAAAGTATAATTTTCTCATATACTCTTATAATATTGTACAGAATAGAATAATGAATTTTTTCCTTTATAAGTAAGCAATTTGACTAAATAAAATTCCACATCTTCTGGTCTATTCTCTTCTATAATCGATAATAGTCTAGAGCTATCTTCTTCTAAACCTTGCATTTCTATGACTTTGCCAAACATCTCTAATTTATTAAGGAGAATAGGAGGCTTATTTAATTTTTTTAATTTTATTTTTTTAGTCTCTGTTGGTTTTGAAATTGTAGTTATATCCATTTTATTCCTCAATATCAATCCTTTTTAGAACTCTTTTTTATTAATTTTAATTGTAATTTCAGTTTATAAATCTTACTCTAACTAGAAACATATAGTTATATTTAAAAACTAACAAATAAAGAAAATAAGATGAGAAGAATGAAGAAAAACACTAAGATTATAATTGGTGTAGTAGCAGTTGTATTAATTTTAATTTTTTGGTATGTTGGGATTTATAATAGTTTGATAACATTAGATGAAACAGTTAATGAAAAATGGGCTCAAGTAGAGAACCAATATCAAAGAAGAGCAGATTTGATTCCTAATTTAATAAACACAGTTACAGGAGCAAGAGACTTTGAAGCAAATACTCAAGCAGATATAGCAAAATTAAGAACACAAGCTACTCAAATTAAACAAGATGTAGCTAAAGGTTTGAATCCTTCTCAATTAAACCAAATGGATACTAGAATGGGTTCTGTTTTAAGTGGATTAAATATAGTTGTAGAAGCATATCCTGATTTGAAAGCAACTGAAAACTTCTTAGCTTTGCAATCTCAATTAGAAGGAACAGAAAATAGAATCTCAACAGAAAGAATGAGATATAATGAAGCTGTAAAATTGTTTAATATTAAAATAAAAAGAATTCCAAGTAAATGGGTAGCTTCTCAGCTAGGATATACAGATAAAGAATTCTATGAGATTGAAGAAGGTGTAGAAGAAGTCCCATTAGTTGAGTTTTAATTATTTTTCTATAGTAAGATTATTAAATTTTTGTTTTTAGATATTCTTATGCAAGAAAAAGTAACAAAGGCAGTAATAACAGCAAGTTATAATGATGATGGTAAAGAAGGCCCTATTAGAGATAAAGTAATGGGACAAGTGGAAAAAGAAAGAGAAAAAGGCTATAAATTTCTTAATCATCTTATTTTAAGAGACACTAAACATCATAGAGTTACTAAATTTAATTTTTTATTAGATAAAACTCCAATAATCTCTCATGTTTTATACAATACTTCTAGAACATCTTTAGAAGAAATAACAGTTGTAGGAGATGAAATAACAAGAGCTAATGTAGAAGCTTTCTCAGATTATTTTGATGATTCAAGATTTAAATATGTTAATGAAGGCCCTCCAAAAGAATGGAAACTTTCAGAAACATTAAGAAAAGGGGATTCAGGAGGACAGATAGTATTAACTTTAATGGGAGATTTGCCTTTAGCATGGAACTTAAAACATATTCTACATGACCCAGACATTCCTAATTATGATGCAATTTTTGATCTTAATACTAAAAGAAAAGTTGGAAAACATTTTCCAAGATACTACCATTTTAAGATAAGGCATAAAGGGGTTAATTGGTTAGCAAAAGAACCTAATCTTTATTTAATGGATATAGGAAAAATAAAACATGTATCTAATTTGATGTATAGTGGTAGAAAAACACATATGGGTGGAGGAAGGAGTGAACTATTTCAAAAATTGTTTATGGAAAATAATAAGTGGAAGATTACATTAGAAGGATTGGGTAAAATATATGCAGCTCAAACAGCTTTTAACTGGATAGCAGGAAGAAAATTACTTTTAAAACCTGAAAAACTTCAAAAAGTAATAGAGGATTTAGAAGGTATAAAAACAAAATTTAAAGCAGACAATGATCAACCCGGAACACTAGAAGATATTGATTCTTTAGAAGACTGGGCTTATCTTTATGATATGTTATCAAGAGCAAAAGATAGATATTATCCTCATTTTTCAAAGTTAAGAAAATTTTCAGAAGATATTATGCCTGAACTTAAAAGAAATCATGAATTTTATTATGGTTTTGAAGATTATATAAATTTATTATTCAAGGATTATAATCTTCCAGAACCTTTTGTTAGTAAAGGGGTGTTTGAAAATCCATTTACATCAAATAAAGTAGACCCTTCCACTAGAAGTAGAGTAAAAAGAATGATGTGGTTTAATATTTTAACCCATAGAAGATATAATAGAAAACATTCATCAAATATTTTATGAGGTAAATATTTATAGTAAGAATATTAATTGATATTTTAAGGAAAATTAGGAAATTAATTATCATCAAAGATGTGAAGTTAAAGAATGTAATGAACCAGCCAAATATGATATTGTATGGTATGGTTATAGAGAAAATGAAGAAGGTATAGAATATGAAATACATGAAATAGAAGTTTCATTAGATGTATGTGGGGATAAAGAACATATGGTTAAAGTGAGTCTAATGAATAAGAGTTGGGGGAATCCTGATGATATTCTTGATGGAAGTGAAGAACAAAAATCCTTATTAGAAGAGACTATACTAAAATTAACAGAATTAAGCAATGGAGAAGAAAATGGTATATGATGGAAAATCAGTGTCTGAAATAAAACCTAAAAAAACAGATATTTTAATAGGAATTTACAGACACTTTAAAGGCGGTAGATATGAAGTCTTTGATACAGCAAGACATACTGAAACAGATGAAGAATTTGTTGTTTATAGAAACCTTGATGATTATACTTGTTGGGTTAGACCTAAAGAAAATTTTCTTGAACATGTTGTAGTAGGAAATGAAAAAGTTCCTCGCTTTGAATATATTGAACAAGGAGAAGAAAATAATGTTTTCTGAGTATTTAAATATAACTAGAAAAGTCAATCAAATCTTCTAATTCAATTAACAATTCTTCCTTAAAATTAACCATTACTAAACTCACATTGATTCTTTTTATGTAAAACACAAGCTTTACATTTATATGAAGAGATATTATGTTCGGGATTAACCTCTTTTTTAAATAATAACAACATTCTATTGATTATACTAAAAACTTCATTAAGATTTTCTTCATTAAATTCTTCCTTCCACACCTCTAAATTAGAATCTCTATCTCTTAAAATTGCTAAAACTTTTTTATTAGAATGTTCAGGATAATTTTTCTTTACAAATTCTTTTATTAAGATACAATAAGCCCATATCTGTCTTTTGTAGCCTAGATAGGGTTTTGCTCTTGGTTTATCATCAATAACATATAAATTATTTTCATCAACACCTAATTCATCTATCTTTCCTTTTAAAATAAAATCATCAAATTCTTCTTTTAGATATATTTCTTTAGTTATTGTATAAACTTGAGATTTTAGAAAATCTTCAGGTGTAGTTGGAACAGCAACTTCTTTAAATTTATCTTCTTTTTCTTGATGAATCTCTTTTCCAACAATCATTGATTGTGTTATTGGAACTTTTTCTTTTAGTACATTTTCTAGATACCATTTCCACTCACAATATTCATGAGATCCAAGCCAGGAAGCATTAATTGGTATTTTTTCAGACATTTCCATTATTATCTAATGTTTTTTAATTATTTAATCTAAATTTAATTCAGAAACCATTTCTTCTAATCTCTCTCTTGAATAAGAGCCATGAACTGGTTTTCTTTGATAAGCTTTGTCTCCATGACGCTCAGAATTAACAAGAAGACCTTTCCTATTATATCTAAATTTCCCTAACAACCTAAATATTTCCAGTTGTCTTTTTATTAATTCATCTTTTATTGCAATTTTTGGACCTTTTTTAACATAAATTTTAGTTCCATTTAGCTCAATTGGCCCAAGTCTATAAACCCCTGTATTTGATTCAGAAGTATAATTATAATTGTTATTATTATCTGTTCCCATTTTATTCCTATCAACTCTCTTTAGAACTCTTTTTTATTAATATTACTTAGAATTTCAGTTTATAAACCTTACTTTATCTTATCTCTTAAAACCATTCTCAGTTATTTTGAAAAATTAAAAATTCTTAAATCTGGACTTAACAGATTAATATGGTCCTCTTCAGATCTTAACCCTCTATAAATCCTTTGCATAAATTCTCTTTTAGCTTTATCTCCAAATAAAGTCCAAAAATGTCTTGAATTACTTTTTTTAAGAACTCTCCAAAATAAAGAACTTATGTTAGGATTAGGATATTTAGTAAATATTATACTATTACAAATATCTCCAGGAAAATCTACCCCTCGATTACATTTAGTTGAGTACAAAACATCAATATCTTTATTCTTAAACTGTTGAACTAATTCTCCTTTCTTAAATTTATCTTGTTCATCTTGTAATTCTTTTCTTGTTTTTAGATTAGGAATATTATATTTGTAACATTCTTCTTCAGTTGGCAAGTCTAAAAAAGCATTAACATGAATTAATATCGGCTTTTCAGCTATTTCAACAGATTTAGACAATGCTTTCATATATTCCTCTCTTGAACCTTCTTGTTTTAAATATCTATAATCAAATATCTTTTCCAATCCCGTTCTAACATTAGTTATTCCACCCCTATGAGTCACCTCAGCTTCAACAGTTTTAAACTCTTTAACCCCAAATATCTCTTTTAAAACAGAATCAGAATGAACAGTCCCACTCATCATCACAAATACTTTATTTTTATCTAAAAATTCTTTTAATTTTTTATCTAGATTAACAGTTATTAAATTAGCAATTAAATTATTATAATCATCTTTGTAAAATGTTAGATAAGTTTCATCAAAAAAATCTTCAAACATCTTTCCAGTTTGATAAACATTAAGAATATAATTTGAGGTTTCATCTTCTGTTAAATCAATTAATTTAGGATTGTCTATAATCCATTTTAACAAATCTAAGATTTTTGTATTTTTAACTAATAATATCTCTTTAGTTTTTATAGAATTTAAAATATTATTATCTCTTGATATTTCAGCTACTAAATCATTAATTTCTATTGTTAATTCTTTCAAATCTAAGTTATCAGTTTGAATATTAGTTAAGTTTCTTGATAACCTATCTAAATTTATTTTTTTTTCATTAGACAAATTATCTAAAAATTCATCGCACTCATCTATAATCTCAACCTCAGTTGAAGGTTTTCTATCCATAACATTTTCTAGCTCATATTTTTTACTATTAAAAATAATTACGTCAGAATTAATATAACTTATAAACTGCCCATAATAACCACAACCTTCTTTTCTTTTGTAATAAGTAAAAGTTTTATCATTCAAACCTTTGTAAGTTAATTCTTCAGAGCCTTCTATATCATATTTTCCTCCAAACCAATCCTTACAAATAATTGGAGACCAATAAGGACAGGCAGGAGCTATTGATTTTCTTCTTACATCCTCTACATCTTCAAAATCTTTTAGTTTAACTGAAGGATTTTGGTTAATATAACCTCTAATCAAATCCATATTTTCTTTCTTAATCTCAATATCACAAGGTAAAAATTTATTGTCTGCATTACAATCCCCTTCAAATATACAATTATGATTACCTCTTCCATCAATAATGGAAATATTCAGTTTTTCTTTGTTATTTTTTAGGATATGAAGTTTATCAGTATAATCTTCTTCATATTGTTTTTGTAAAGGTTTAACAGGGACAACAATAGATGTTTTACCTAATTCTTTGGCTAAATTTAATGCAATTGCACTTTTTCCAGTCCCACAAATCCCCTTAATAAAAATTATCTTATTTCCTTGTTTAATTGCTTCAATAGTTTCTCGTACAACATCTAATTGAGATTTGTTATTAGAAAATACAAAAGGCTCTAGAAATTTTTCTTTGTTATACAAACTCCACATCATTTTAGATTTCTAAGAAATCAACCCTTATTAAATATTCTCTAAATAATAGATTTGTTTAAATTTTATCTTATGAATTTTATAGAACTTTTTTCCATACTACAATCATTATAATCTAAAAGTTCATCTTGTGTTATAGAAATTGAACCAATCTTTCTTTCATTTGGTTTGTAATTTTCTAGATATTTAGTCTCTGTAAATTTAATTCTAGAACCTATTTTAAAATTAGATTCCATAAAAACTTCAACTTTTTTATCTCCTATGTTCTCAATTGATTGTTCACATAAATAATCGCATATTCCCCCTTCACAACTTTTAGTAAATTCTGATTTAGAGTTTAGGATTATGTAATCTTCAAGATACTCTTCTTCTTCATTTGATTCAAGATTAGAACTATCATTAATTTCTTCTACATCCGTTAAATTAAATTTAGAACTATCATTAATCTCTTCTTCATTAGTTAGATTAGATT
>CAYUGZ010000004.1:0-57167 GCA_964444465.1 Candidatus Woesearchaeota archaeon
AATTCTTTCAAACTTTTTATAATTTTCGATATCTGTAGGGTGGTGCCATTTTTTATTACAATCCGGACATGTAGCTGTTCTTATTGTGAATCCTTCTTTAACTATCTCAGTCTTCTTTGTTTTTTTATTACAATCATCACATAAAATAGTTGTATTGAACATATCTGCCATTTTGTATATATTCTAAGTGTATACATCGTGTATATAAATCTTTCGTTTTAATTAGCTTTGTAGAAAAACATGAAAATAAATATAAACTTTGAAGAATGTTTAGAATTATATTTTAAAAATAAAGATGAATAAGATTAAAGAAAAGAAAATTATTTCAAAAAATATTTATGTTCTCCCATTTAGTGAGAAACTTAATCTAATTCCAGAACCAGCTCATTGGCATAATGAACAAAATTGGTCAAAAAATGCTCTTGATTTTTCCATGCCTAAAGGAACTTCTATTCTTGCTGCTTTTGATGGAACTATTTTTTTAACAATAGATAAATATACTAAAGGAGGTCCAGACAAATCATTTTTGTATTTGACTAATAGAATTATCATCTCTCATGAAAAAGGAGAGTATACAGATTACGTACATCTTAAGAAAGGTTTAAAGGTAAAAAAAGGAGATGTTGTAAAGAAGGGACAAATAATTGGTTATTTTGGATCTACAGGACGTTGTACTTATCCTCACCTTCATTTTGCAGTTATGGTTAAATTAAAAAGTAAATGGCAAACAATTACACCTAAATTCAATATTAAAGGTAAGATAATTAAGTTACAATCTCCTGATCTTAGATAAATCCCTTCTGTAGAGAAACACAACTAGTTTTTCTACAAAGCTCTTTTAATTAGTTTTTTAGAAAAAATTATTTTTTGAAACGTCTATATGCATAATAAATTATAGTTATTGTTATAATCCAAGGAATTAAAGAAAAGAATAATTTTATTAGACTATTAAGATTATTTACAAAAGTTCTTGTTATCTCCGAAAATTTAACAAATACAATATTAGCATATTCTGATTGTTTTTCTGTTATAGATAGGTGTAATGTTGAATATTGAACTCTTTGATCAACATTTTCAAGAGAATCTTCTAAAAACTTAACTCTTCTTTCTTGATTGAATGTTCTATCATTCAATTCAATTTTGTCACTTATTTCTTTTGCTTCATTAAGCATTACATTAAAACGTTTTAATCTTGCTTTTTCAGTATCTAATTCTATTTGTAAATTTGTATGTCCCCCTGTTATATCTAATACATTTTCATTAAATGATTGTACTTCCCCTATCTCTTTTAATTGAGATACAATAGAATCATATTTAGAAACTTCAACTTTTATTTGATAACTTCCTGAAAAATATGAATTTTTTTTAGTTCCATGTTTATTCACATTTTGATTTAAGATAAAAGAATCTGATGATTCAATTATTGCTTTTAATTTAGCTTCTGATTCATGAAAATCTCCTCTTTCAATTTCAGTAGATAATGATGCTGTCTTTGTTATGATACGTTCTTCAACTTCTGGAGCAAAATCTTGACTTACTGAAGGTGAAATTCCCCTTCCACCAAAAGAAGCTGATTCAGCAAATGCCATATCATTTGATAATAAAGCTGATTTATTACTAAAAGTAGATAGAGGATTAGAAAATAATAAGAATAATGCTATGATTATAACTATCAAAAGCCAATTATCTTTAATTTATCAAATTGTTTTTTTATTGTCACAATACTAAAATAATATACTGAATAATAAATATTTCGTTTATTTTTATTAGAAAGAATTTTAAATTTCTTTATTATATTCAAATGATGATTGATACAGGAAGTAAGGATTTAGATGAATTTTTAGGTGGATATGGAGACCATATAAGTGCATTATATGGAAAAGCTGCTACTGGAAAGACTACATGTTGCATGTTAGCTACAATTAATTTACTAAAACAAGATAAAAAAGTTATATATTTAGATGTAGAAAATAGTTTTTCTTTAGATAGATTAAAACAATTAGCTAAAGAAGATTATCAAAAATATTTAGATAATTTATTTTTATTAAAAATTAAAAATTTTAAAGAACAAGGAATTAAAATTAAAGAATTAAAATCATTAACAGAAAAAGGAAATTTTTCTTTAGTTGTTGTAGATACTATTGGGATGTATTATAGAAGAATGGTGAAGAGTCATAGAGATTTAGCTAATAATATGTTAAATTCTCAATTAAGGAATCTAAAAGAATTAAACATTCCAATTTTAATAACGAATCAAGTTTATAGTAACATAGATCTTGATGAAAAAATGATGATAGGCCACAATATTGTAGAAAGATATTGCAGTTGTTTAATTGAATTAGATAAAAATATTAAAAGAAAAATAAAATTAATCAAACCTAATAAAAAAGAAATGTATTTTGAGATAAAAGACGATGGAATATTTAAAGAAGGTGACTAGCTTCTTCTTCTAATTTTTTATTATATTCCTCTTTAGTTTTACAATTAGGATTTATACAAAAATTGTAAGGTCTTTTACCTTTTCTTATCATAGCCACAACAGGGGAATTACATTCTTTACATGGATTAGTAGTTGATTTCGGTAAAGCGCCTCTTGGAAGAGAAAATATAGTTTTACAATCAGGATATCCACTACATCCAATAAAATAAGATCTATATTTTTTTGAAAAAGTTATTTTTAATTCATTATCACAATTTGGGCATTTTCCAATAAGATTTGCTTTATCCCTAGTTTCAACATGTGCATCAGCTAATAATTTTCCAATCTTCTTCTCATTATCTTTAAAATGTTTTAATATTTTAGTCAAAACTTCTTTAGCTTCATCTATTACTTCATCACCTTTTTTCTTATCTTCCATTATTTGTTCCATCTCTTCTTCAAAATGTCTAGTTAAATTTTCATCAAGGACTTCAGGACAATATTTTTCTAAAGTTTCTATAGTTTTAATTCCTAAATCAGTTACTTCTAAAGATCTTTCTTTAACATAATCTCTTTGGTATAGGGCATCTATGATATTAGCCCTTGTAGCTTTAGTCCCTAAATTTCTTTTTTCTAATTCTTTGATTATTGAAGCAGGTGTGTACCTCTTTGGAGGTTGAGTTTCTTTAGCTAACATAGAAATTTTTATTATTTTCAGTTCATCTCCTTTTTCTACATATGGAAGTTCTTGTTCTTCTAACATTACATAAGGATGATAAAAATGATGCCATCCTTCTTCTATTGTTCTTGTACCTTTTGTTATGAAAATTTCTTTATTAATATCTATCTCAATACTAACTGTTTCTCTTTTTGCTGGTGTAGAAAATGTTGCTAAAGTCCTTTTTACAATTAGATCATATAATTTTTGTTCTCTTTCTGTAATGTCTTTTGGAACCTCTCCTGTAGGATAAACTGCAGGATGTGCAGGATCTGTTTTCTTTCCATTATTTGGAATTAATTTACCTTTAAGAATCTCATTTGCTAATTTTTTATATTTAGCTTGTCCTGTTAAACCTTTTATTATTTCTTTATAATTTAATGATTCTGGAAGCTGATTGGAACTTGTTCTTGGATAGGAGATATATGAATTTGAATACAAACTTTGAGCTAAGCTCATAGTTTCTTTTGGTGAGATTCTTAATGTTTTATATGCCTCTAATTGTAAAGCTGTTAAGTCAAAAGGATTAGGTGGATTTTGTAAAAATTCTTTTTTATTTACTTTATCAATAATTGCTTTTTTTCCTTTTGTATTTTTTAAAGAAGTATCTGCTTTTTTCTTATCCCAAAATTTATCTTCTTTATGTAATGCAATTATTTCTTTATCTTCTGCTTTAGCTTTTAATTCTAATTGCCAAAATGGAACTGGTTTAAATGATCTTATTTCTAATTCTCTTTCTGCTAAAATTTTTAATGAAGGTCCTTGTACCCTTCCTGAACTTAATATTTTATGCATTCCAGTTGAATTTTTTATTGCTAAAGTTAAAGCCCTTGATAAGTTTATTCCATAAAAATGATCTAAAAAATGTCTTGTGTTTCCTGCTTCAGCTAATTTAAGATCTATAGTTGGAGAAGCATTTTCGTAAGCTTCAATTAATTCTTTTTTTGTTAAAGTTGAAAAGTGCATTCTCTTAGCATTTTTCTTTTTGAATAATTGTGTTAAAACATTCTTAAAAATTAATTCTCCTTCTATGTCTACATCACATCCATTATAAAATTCATCTACACCTTTTCCAATTTTCTTTAGAACATCTAAATATTTTTTTGTAAATGCGGATTGTTTTGAAATTTTATAACTTGGACTCCAATCAATATCAAATACTGGATATGTCCAACCTTTTCCTTTTACTTTTTCATCTAAATTGTATAAATGCCCAACTGCACATCCAACTAATATTTTTTCGCCTTTGTGTTCTAACTCATAATAATATACTTTATCCTCTTTTTTCTTAACTAATTTTTTATCAGATAGAGCTTCAGCTATCTTTAAACATGATGAGGGTTTTTCTGAAATTATTAATTGTGTCATAAAATATCTATTTAAATAGGGTTTTTAAAACTTTTTAGAATTAAATTTCAATTATTCTTCCACTTCTTCCTACATTTATCACTCTTGTTTTATCTAATCTTTCTTCTATTCCATCTGCTTCATGGACATGGCTACATAATAATATATCTGGTTTTAATTCACTAATTGCTTTTTCTACACCTTTAGAACCTGGAACAAAATCTGAGAATTTTTCCATTTTTGATTTAGTAGGATGTACATGGGTGACCATTATTCTCTTTTTTAAATATTTAATTTTATCAAATCCTTTTTTTAATAATTCGAATATTTCTTCTTCTTGTAATTGTTCTAATCCAATATTAGCTCCACCGCATCCGAATATTCCAATGTCTTCATACTTAACAGATACACCATGTATATTTTTTATACCATAAAATTCAGCTAAAAAATCAGCACTTGCGAATCCATCATGATTTCCAGGAATTAACAAAACTTTTTTCTTTTTATTTAGAAAAGGTCCAACTAATCCTTCTGTTTTTTCCATAGAATCTGTTATGTCTCCACATAATATAACTAAATCAGCATTTTCTTTTTCTGCTTTATCTGCTAGTTTACTAGCTAATAAAGAGTCTCCATGGATGTCTCCTACTGCTAAAATTTTCATATTTTATATCTAAAAATTCAGTTTATTAACCTTTTCATCATTAAACTAACTAAAATTCGTTCATCAAATTAATTATTTACCGAATCTTCTTTCTCTTTCTGAGAAATCTTTTATTGCCTTAACTAAATCTTCTTTCTCGAATTCAGGCCAAGTCTTTTCTAAAAAGATCCATTCTGAATAATTGCTTTGCCAAATTAAAAAATTAGATGTTCTTTTTTCTCCACCAGTTCTTATTATTAATTCTGGTTCATGGTCTGTATATAACTCTTTAGAAAAAACTTTTTCGTTGATATTTTCAATATTAACCTCTCCATCTTTAATTTTTTCCCCTAATTTTTTAACAGCATCTATAACTTCTTCTCTACCACCATAAGCCATTGCAAAATTAACAGTATAATTATCATAATCTTTTGTTTTATACATAACTTTTGCCATGATCTCTCTTAACTCTTGTGGAAATTTCCAAATTCTTCCTATAAAATTAACTCTTATTCTGTCTTCATCTAATCTTTTATCAGTTAACAATCTAGAAAATTCTTTCTTAAAAATGTCTATCAAAAAACCAAACTCTTCTTTAGGTCTATCAAAATTTTGGATTGAAAAAGCATATAATGTTAATTCTTTAACTCCTAACTCTTTATTCCAATCAAGTAGTTTTTCAACTTTTTTTGCTCCCCACTCATGTCCCATCCAAGGTTTTACCATTAATTTCTTAGCAAACCTTCTATTTCCATCTAATATTATTCCTATGTGTTTTGGGACCTTCATTTTAAAGTCACATCAAAAATATGTTTAAAAAGCTTACTCCTTAGCTATTTTCTTAAATCCAGTGTATTTTTGTAATACTGTTGGAATTTTGATAGAACCGTCTTTTTGTTGATAATTTTCTAGTATAACAACTAATGCTCTTGAAGTAGCTAATGCTGTATTGTTTAATGTATGTAAAATTTTTCTATTTCCATGTTTATCTAAATATTTTATGTTAAGTTTTCTTGCTTGATAGTCTGTACAATTGGATAATGAAATTAATTCTCCATAATCTTTAGTTGTGGGCCTATAAACATCTATATCTAAGCTTCTATGTTTCCAATCTCCAAGTTCAGAAGAACACATCTCTACAATTCTATAAGGTAATTTTAATGCTTTAAATATTTCTTCAGAATTTTTTAAAAGTTCAAGATAATATTTTTCTGAATCTTCAGGTTTGCAAAAAATAAATTGTTCTACTTTGTTAAATTGGTGAGTTCTCCACAATCCTTTTTCATTTATTCCGTGGCTTCCAATTTCTTTTCTAAAACACATAGAATAAGCAAAGTATTTTTTTGGTAGATCTAATTCTTTAATTGTTTGATCTGAATGGATCGATAATAAAGATTGTTCTGCTGTTCCAATTAAATTAAGATCTTCTCCATCAATAGAATAAACTGAGTTTTCAATTTCTTTTTTGTCCATTGAAGCATAAATTGCTCTTTCATTTAACATTAATGGAATTTCAACATAAGTATATTTTTTTTTGTTCATAAAATCAATTGTAAATCTAATTAAAGCTTGATTTAATATTGCTAATTTCCCTTTAAGATAATAAAAACCATTTCCAGAAGATTTTCCAGATGCATCAAAATCTGCTATGTCTAAATTTTCTATTAATTCAACATGATTTTTTATAGGAAAATTAAATTTTGGAATCTTTCCTATCTTTCTTAAAATTTTATTTTTTGATTCATCCTTTCCAATTGGGGTTTTACTAGAAATTATATTTGGAATTTGTAAATGTAAATCTTTAATCTCTTGCTCCAATGCTTTTTCTTTTTGTTCTATTTTTTGTAGTTTTTGTGGGATGTTTTTAGCTTTTTTTATTAATTCTTTTGCTTTCTTTTCATCATCTATTTTTTTTGCTATATTTATTTGGGAAGAAATCTTATTTCTTTCATGTTTTAAGTTATCAACTTCTTTTTTTAGTTCTCTCCATTGTTTATCTTTTTCTAAGATAGTATCAATGTATTCTAATTTATGATTTTGAAATTTTTTCTTTATATTTTCTTTTACTAACTTAGGATTCTCTCTAATTAAATTAATATCTATCATAATTGAATATTATTAAAACTTTATTTAAATACTTTTATAGAGAGAATAATTGTTATAATACAAAATTCTAGTTAGAAAGATTTAAAAAGATATCTATATGTTATGAAATATATATTAAAAAGAAAGTTTTAAATAGGGTCTATATGTCATTAAAACCTACAGAAATAAGAAGTGGTGTTAGGGGGACAATATGAAGAAAGATATTTTTGAGGTTTTTTTTAGAAGAAAACCAGCAATGATATTAGTAGCTCTTAGAAAGAGTAATAAGAATAGATATGGTAGCATCCTAGCAAAGGAAGTTGATTGTACATACAGTCACGCAGTTAAAATTCTACAAGAGATGGAAAGAGCAAAGTTAGTAGACTTCATAAAACAAGGTAGAATAAAAATAATAAAATTAACTGATACCGGAAACAGAGTAGCAGAACATATAGAAAGAATTAAAAATTTATTATAAAAAGGGGTTTTTTCTATTTTTTTATAAAATTAAAAAACATTTTGATATTCTTTAATAAAGTTTAAATAGAATGGAGTTATTTTAATAATATGAGAAGTAGGAATATAGAAATTAAAAGAGTTGAAGTGCATAGACTATTTCTAAATGATAGTAAAGTTAGTTATAAAATCCATTTTAAATTAGATGATAATATGAAAAATGTTTATTTAGAATTCCCTTTAGAAGATTCTCCTAAAATAGTTAAAACATTAATGAATTGTGTTAAGGAAGTGGGTGATGTTTTAGTAGAAGATTCTTATGATGCATTACAAAGTATTGTGTTAGTTAAAATAAATGATCAAGAAGGTATAGAAACAAAATTAATTGATTTTTTCTCTAAACTAATTGGAAAAGTTAAATCATTGAAAGATCAAAAAACATCTGATAATTATTTAGATAAATACAACAAATTGATGAGTGAGAGATTAGAACTATGAAACTTATGTTAGAAAAAAAACCAAAGTCACCTATTGTAATAGAAGGATTTCCAGGATTTGGATTAGTTGGAACAATTGCAGTAGAATTTTTGATTAAACATTTGAATGCAAAACCAATTGGCAAGATAAGAAGTGATAAAATTATGCCGATGGCTGCCATCCATGAAGGTAAAATTGTAGAACCTATTGGAATATTTTATGATTCTAAAAATAATATTGTTTTGATTCATGCATTAAGTGGAGTTAAAGGATTGGAATGGGAGTTAGCAGATATAATAAGTAAGCTATGTAAAGAATTAAAGGCTAAAGAAGTTATAAGTATAGAAGGAGTTGGATCAACTCAAGCTAATTTAGGTGCTTATTACTACACAAGAAATCAAAAAAATAAAAAAGGATTTGAAAAAGTTGGTTTGAAAGAATTGAAAGAAGGATTGGTTATTGGGGTTACTGGAGCATTATTATTAAAAGATAAAAGTGTTAGTGGAATTTTTATTGAGAGTAATGTTGGATTAGCAGATAGTAAAGCTGCTGCAAAATCCATAGAGATCTTAGATAAATATCTTGGATTAAAAGTTGATTACAAACCTTTACTAAAAGCTGCTGAGAAATTTGAAAAAACATTAAACATGATAATGAAAAAGAGTGAAGGGACTGGAGAAGCTAAAAAAGGTAAAGAATTAAGTTATTTAGGTTGACGTTTTTTATCTAGATTATTTTTTACTCCTTCTGTTATTTTTTCAACTTCTTCTACTTTTAGATTACTCTCATGTGGTTTGATTTCTGGATCTTTATCAGGTTCTAATTTAGAAACATGGGCTTCTGGTTTTGGATCTTTAGAAAAAGCTTTCCTAACCATCAAATCTACAAATTCTTTTTTATTCTCTTTTTTTTTGTTTTCCATTAGTATATTAAAGATTATTTATTATTTAAAGATTTTTACGCATTGAATCTTGTCTTTTTTTGTTAATTCCATGGTCTGATTGTAAAATATTGGAAATATCCAGAGATTCCATTAATTTTTCTTGTTCTTTTGCTCTTTTAACATAAGAACTTTCAGTGGTTGGTTTTTTTACTTCGTTTTCTTTTTGCAAAACTATTTTCCCACCTTTTTCTTGTATAGTTTTAATGAGAATAGAAAAAGTTTCTTGTAAATTTTCTAATGTGTCTGTTTCTGTATCTATTGTTATTTTCATTTTATTTAATTATCATAATGCTAATAAAGATAAAAGATGATAAGTCTTAATAAATATTTTGGATTGTATCATATTTATATGGCCCCTGAGGGATTTGAACCCCCGACCACTCGCTTAAGAGGCGAGTGCTCTAACCAGACTGAGCTAAGGAGCCAATTAAGAAATCATAAAATTTATGTATTTAAAACTTTGTTCTTGCTTCATTCAGTAAAACTAGTTTAGCATCTTTATTATATTTTTTTATTTTGATTAGATCTCCTTTTTTCAGTTTGATTATAGATTCATTATTATCAGAACATAAAATTCCGGGTCCTCTTAAAATTTTAACTTTAACTCTATCTTTTTCTTTTAATAGTCTATTTCTAGCTTTTATTTTAAATCTTTCAGAATTCCTCATAGGATTAATGTAAGCTAAGCCTATTCCTTTCTTAAATACTCTATCAACAATGGTTTGATAATATCCAGAGCTACCAAAAGGAGTTGAAACGATTAATCCATCTCCAATTATTAACGGTTCAACTAATTCATTATTAATTAAAACTTGTAATCTTATTGCATAAGGTGCAGAATGATGAATATTAATCTCATTTAGTGCTATTAATTTTCTATTTTTTATCGTCGCTATTAACTTAGATGTTTTTTTTATTGTAAATTCTCTAGATTCTAATGCTTTTAGAACTTCAGAAAAATCATGTGTGGAACATTTATTGCATACAGAACTATGCCTCAATAAAAGTTTAGGGATTTCAGGATATAATCTCTCACTTAACAAAGCTGTTCCGTCTCCACCATAACTTATAACAATCCATGGTCTCCTATTATCTAAGGCTAGATTATATTTTTTTAGTTGTTTTTTAATAAAACTACTATTTTTACCGACGATAGCTACTTTCATATAAAATTTATGGGATTTTAGTATAAAAATTTATCTAATTTCGTGCTTAAAACTTTTAAGCAAAAATTAAAACTAAAATTATTAGATTTATTGTATGTACAATATATAGAATAAACAATATATTGGATATACAATAAATAATAATATTTATAAATGATTAAAACTTTTAATCATCGATGAAAACTCCAAAGTACTTGGACATGAAAGGATTCCTAAGTTTTCTAATACTTCATGAATTAAACAAAAAAAGATTATGTGGAGATGAATTATCAGATATAATA
Organism: Candidatus Woesearchaeota archaeon; assembly: GCA_964444465.1. Lineage (GTDB taxonomy): Archaea > Nanobdellota > Nanobdellia > SCGC-AAA011-G17 > JACPNG01 > JACPNE01. The sequence goes on from CAYUGZ010000004.1 coordinate 10,536, forward strand.
GGAAAAAGAAAAGGTTCAAAATTAACACCTGGAACTATTTATCCGACGCTAAAAAGACTAAATACACTAAAATTGATAAGAATGAAACAAGATGGTAGAAAAAAGAATTATAATTTAACAAAAAAAGGAAAAAATGAATTAAAATCCACTTATAAGATATTCAACAAGCTATTTATTGGATTAAAAAGTAAGATAAAAAAGTAGTTATCTTCTTCTTTTTGTTGCTGTTTTTCTCTTAGTAGTAGTTTTTCTTTTAGTTGCTGTTTTTCTTTTAGCAACTTTTTTCTTTCCAGAGCCTTTTTTTCTTCCTCTAGCCATTTTAGCTTTCCATACTTCTAAAGTTTTACCTTTAACGAAATAAAGCCAACCTGACTCTCTGCTTTCTCCGGATTTAACTCTAACTGCCATTTGATGCCCCCTATTTATCGATATAAAAATTATGTCTCTAATGTATTTAAAGGTTATTATAATGTATCTAATGGATTTTTTATCGACTTTATCTTTTCTTTAGATACATGAGTATAAATTTCTGTTGTTGCTATTGAAGCATGTCCCAATAAACTTTGGATGTATCTAATGTCAACTCCATCCTCTAATAAATGTGTAGCAAATGAATGTCTAAGTTTATGTGGTGTAACTTTTTTCTTTATTCCTGCTTTCTTTGCTGCATTCTCTACTATTTTTTGTACGTTTCTAGAGGATAAAGTATTATTTTTTCCTGGAAATAAATAAATTTCATCTTTATCTAAAGTTTTTATGTAAGTTTTTAGTTCTTCAATAATAAAATTAGATAAAACAAACATCCTATCTTTTGCTCCTTTTCCAGATCTTACCCACCCTATTTTCTCGTCTAATTCTAAATCATTTATCTTCAAACTTGTCAACTCTGATAGTCTTAATCCAGAAGAATACAAAAATTGAATAATAACTTTAGTTTTATAAGAACCTGCTGAATTTATTAATCTTTTAATTTCTTCTTTTGTTAATACAGAAGGAATGGTTTTTGGGATTTTAGGTGTTTTAAAATTAACAATATCTTTTTTTAAAACTTCGTCGTAAAAGAATTTTAGTGAGGCTTTTTTTAAAGCTAATGATCTTGGAGTGTTGTTAATGGAGATTAAATGGGCCATATAATCTTTAATATCTTGTTCAATTATTTTTTCCGGGGATTTTTTGATGTGCTCTAAAAACTTTCTATTATGAAGTGTATAAGCCTCTATTGTTCTCTCTGAAAAACCTCTTAATTTTAGTTCGGTAGTTAATTTATCTAATTCTTTCATTTTCATGTATGATTGATTCTCTATACCAATAAGTATCTTTAGAAAAACCTTGTTTTTTTTCGCTTGTAGGATAACAAACTAATCTGTCCTCTATTTCAAGAAGATCTTTGTAGATTAGAGTCATAGTAGAGGTAAGAAGATCATACTCCATCTGATTTTCTTTTTTGTCTAAAGTGTCTAAATTTTCATTAAGATAATCTTCTAAATAACTCAATGCATCTGCTTTTAATTTAAAAGAAAGATTTGATACCCATCTTTTTCTTGCATCATGAATGGCTAAAACTTTTACATAATCTTCTTCTTCTAATTCTTGTAAAGCCCTATTTTCAAGAAACGATAATTCATGAGTTATTTCTTCAAAATTCTCAATTATTTTTTCTCTCGTTATATTTTTTTGAAGTCTTTCATAAAAAGAAGTATATTCTCTATAATAATTAGAAAAGTGTGATAAAAGAATTTGATCTTCTTCGGATTTTTCAGTTTTTTCTGCTACTTCATCACTATGAGCCATAGATTAACATAGAAATAGAGAATAATAAATATTTCGCTTAATTATTATGTATAAACTGAGAAGTTTTCAATACCTTCAATTCTACCCATACGACGCTTGGTTTTTCTATAGACTCTTACATATTCATCTACTCTTTCACGATTAAGAACAGAAACTGCTGTTGGTTGATCTTCATTATCAAACTCTATTGCAATAACATTACCATCTGCATCTTCTCTATATTGTTTATATGCTCCTCTTTTAATTACTTGATTCCTAATTAATGCTTCATGTTTTTCTTCTTTTTCATCTATTACTCTAGATTTTGAAGCCATGTGTTCTAAAAAACGATCTTTTCCATTATCTGTGGTGGGTAGTTGTAATATTCTTTCATTAAGTCTCTGTTTAGCATGCTTTGTTTTAACTAAATAAAAAGTAGAGCCATTAGTAGTTTCTATTACAGGCATATATATAGATACTAAACTAGTTTATATTCTTTTTTATTAAAGTGAAAGTGAAAGTTTTATATATTTTTCATTATTAGTTATTTTGTATGGATGTTATGAGAACATATAAAATTGGTAGGTCTATTGTTGATATATTCGAGACTAATAGTGCAACTGAAGTTTCTACTCTTCCAGAAGAGAAAATTAATGTATTAGAGAGATTAGCTTTTGGAAGAGTTAAACAAGCAGTCATTATATGGAATAATGGATTAATTGGTGCAAGGGCATTACTACTTTTAGGATTTGGCTTAAGTCCAATTAGAACTTATAAGCACATATATCAAAAAATGGAGCATAATTATTAGATTTTCTAAAGTTCACTTAATCATCGTTATGCGAACTCATTTAGCCATTCTTGCTCTGAACTCTAAATTACGCTTTTTAGCCTCAATAGTCCCTCTTTGTTCAGCTCTTTCAGTAATCACTTCCCCAGTATGTACTAAACCTCCTCCAAAAAATCCAGCTAAGGTTGTATAAGGAATTATTTCAGACCATCTGATAACATCTTGAATATAATGATTAAGATCAAAATTAGATGGCTCTAGATTACACAATAATGTTACAGCTAAACCAGCACCAAATCCTATACTAGTCCCTATACCTAAATTTTCATATAAATTTACACTTGTCATTTTATAGAAAGATTATCTACTTAATTTTTTAGCTTTTGATCTATTAAATGCATCCATTCCTAAAATAAACTCAAATTCTTCAGCTTGTTGCATTGCGTCTTCTAGAGCATTATGTGTTTTTGGTTTGTTCTTCCTAAGTCCTAATTTTGTTAGGTTATGGTCTGGATCATTTGTTGCCCCTCTTAACCATGAATTTATATCATCTCCACCGTGGCCAAAAGGATCTTGATCTCCTTCTAAAAAATTATCGAAATACCAATGAACATACATTCCATCAAATGCAATAGGTGCTGCAGCCATTACAGGTCTTTGATCTCTAGCTACTTGGCCTATCCATAATCTAAATTCATGCATAACTTGATATGGACTTTGTCCCATTTCATCAAGTAATTCTAATACTTTTTTTGGTTGAAATTCTTTGCTTTCTGGATCATAAATTGGGTCTTCTTTCTTAAGATCCTCTAAACATTTAAGTCCTAAAGAACCAATTTTTAATGCTTCTAAGCTAAAATTATTATTTATTGGCTTTAATTCTCTATAGAAAGTTTTTTTTGTATCTCCAACTACAGCTGCTCCTAAAGCAATCATTGAATATTTTCCAGGTGTTCTTCCTGTAGATTCAATATCTACTGATATGTACTTTCTTTTCATTTCTAATTAACTTCCTTGAATCATATATAATGCTGACTCTAATCCTTGTATATGAGGGATTAATCCTAGTATCTCTCTGTTTCTTAATACAGCCTTAAGATTCTTCTTATCAGGCCATAATCCCATAGCTTCTTTAAGCTTTCCTTCATTGATTCCTGCTTGTTCAGCTAACATTCTTATATCAAAACCATCACCTAATACACTTTTTTCAGTGCTTCCTAATCTCTTACCTTTTAGAATAGTTTGAGTATCATTTACTTGTTGTTCTGATACCTCACCCATAAGAGGCATTATTAATTCTTTAAGTTTATGTTATCTACTAAGAATACTACCTAAACGTCCAAATTTAGGCACAATGATGTATTCTGGAGAAAGAGCCCTATAAGAACCTTCTCCTTTTTCAATATAATGTATTCTAGAATCATCCATTTCTTTTTCTATTAAAAATTGTTTTTTTTCAAAATCTTTTCTTGTCTTATGTTTTGAAAAACTCAATAAAGTTGATTCTTCCCTTTGATATCTTCCATTCTTTTTTGAGGTAGGAATTATGTTCCAACTAGTTGATTTTTCATCTTCTTCAACACTAAAATTATTGTCCTTAAAATATTCAACTAAAGGCTTTACAAATTCTTTAAAATCGCCCCCAGTAACTAAAGCTTTAGCAACTACTACATCTATATCTGAAGTTCCTCTTCTTAATCTAGAAGCCATGTAACTCTGAACAGCTATTCCTCCAACAATAAGTGAAGAATCAGCTGAATTAGGATAACTCTCTAATGCAGATATAGCACTAAGTGAATCTCTTACAACTAGATCATCAATATTTCTTAAATCAAATTGTCCCTTTTTTACCATTAACTATCATTGATTTTTTGACTTTTAAACCTTTCTATTAGTAATTATTGTATAGTAGTAATGAATAGTAAGATCTGCTTAACTGTGCTTATCTGAAAGGCTTATAAATATTAAATAAAAGAGTCTATTGAAGATGATACATTCAAGTATGCATTCTAACTGGAAAAAAAGTAAATTAGAATTGAGATTAGAAAAAAAAGGATGGATACTAACCTCCCAGAGACCAGAAGAACCATCAACTGACTTTGAGAAGAATCAGTTTAGATATTTAAGGGCTAATAATATAGAATTTAGAGTAATTAAAACAGTTTATGATAGAGATGGTATAACTCAACTACCTGGTTTTATTGCCATTTATGTCAAAGAAGATGAAATTCCAGAGTATAAACCTATTTTATTCTCCCTTATAACTGGAGAAAGAGTGGATTAGAATTATATAGAATTAAATAATAATTTAGGTTACACATAATGTGTCTTAAGTGTAATTTTATATCGACAAAACATATAATTTTTGATTAAATGTTTTAAGCACAATATTAATTTATCTTTTTCTATGATACTTTCTTTTTATTCTTTGATATTCTATTGCTTGTTAATTATATTCATTTCTTAATTCTTTATAATCTCTAATTATGCCTAAAGGATCTATTTTTTGATCATATTTTTTAAAGAAAGGATTGAGGGATAACTTAAATATACAAATACTATTGACTAAACTTAATGCACTTCTAGAATTAAAATAATCACTTTCAATTTTTCCTTCTGTCCCTTTCACCATAGATCTACATACTCTAATCTGATCTTTTATTTTTTCAGCTGGAGAAGATTGATTTGCAGCTAATGAAAAATCAGGATTGAAAACTAATGCTGTTAGACCAACTAAAGTTCCAGCCATTAATAAATTAAGCTTAGACATTATTTAATTTAATAGATGTATTGTTTAAATATTTAATTATAGTAGGGAAAAAAGTTTATTAATAATAAAATACGTTATCTTAAAGATGGTTTTTAATTTTTTTAAGAAAAAAAGTGATCCTCATAAGAGATTAGATGATCTACATTTTCATTTAGGTGATTCTTTTACAAAAATAAAAAAAGATATTGTTAATTTAGGGAATTGGATAACTCATTTTGATTCTAAAACAAAAAATCATGAAGATAAATTAAATTATGTTCTCAGGAAATTAGAATTATTAGAAAATTTGTTACAAGAAAAAGAAGATGTTGTTGAAAATGAAGAAAAAGTTGAGAAAAAGGAGGAGACGATTGAACGCATTCAATCGTTCAATCGTTCAAATCAATCGATCATGAACGTTCAATCGCTAAAAAATCTCACTCCAGCACAAAAACAGATACTTGCTTTGATGAGTTATGCTGGTGGGCCACTCGGCTATGATGATATGTCAAAAAAATTAGGGTTAAATATTGTAACAGTTAGAAGACATTTGAATGATATCAAAAGAAGTGGTATAAAAGTAGAAGAAAAAGTGAGTGTAAGAGGGAGAAAAAAAGTATTTCTTTTAGATAAAAAAGTCAAAAATGTAGTGTTAAAACAAAGAAAAAAATGATAATTCTACCCTCTAGATAGTATAAAAATAACCATTTATACAACAGATTATCTGAAAAGTGAGGGTTAATAAGTTAAATTATTGATGAAATATGTAATTATTTCGCTTAATTATAAGGAAAAGTGAGTTTATTATGGATTATACCGAATATAATATGTAAAATAATGATAATTTTAAGAAATATAGCCTCTTTATTGTATAATATGTGAAAAGTGAGAGTTCATAACATAGATTATCAATAAAATAGGTAGCCATTGAGTAGATAGGATAAAAAAAGTGAGTTTATAGTGAATTCAGCTAGATATTCTCCATAAAAGTGAGGTATTTTAGGAAAAAATGGGTAATTATGTAGAAATATGTGAAAAGTGAGGGTTAGATATCTGAAAGCCTCTTCTGATCAGGATCCATCTGATAATAGAGACTAACAAGTTTAGGTTTTAATCCTAATTCTCTAAATTTTTTATCTATAGAAAGATAAGTGAGTCTATTATTAATTCTGTTTCTTTTTATTGGGGCTTTCTTTTTTATTGCCATGCTTATATATGAACGTACACATGATTCTGTAAGTGAGATTTTATCAGCAATATCGGAATAAGTGACTTTTTCCTTCTCATCTTCCAATTGATAGAGTGTAAGCAGTGCAAGAAGCTGCCCCCTAGAAAGTGCCTCTATAACGTCTATAATGGCAAACGGGTGATTGATTGATTGATTGATTGATGATTGATTGATTGATTGAACCCCTTGATTTCCTATGGAACTTTTTATGAAATATTGTTCATTAGGCTCTATCTCCTCAAAATTCTGCGTTTTTTCATTTTTTTCAGAAATTAGTGTTTTTATCAAATCCACAAGCTCGATAATCCTCTCCTTATTCTTATCTATCTCTAATTTTAATAGATCCATATCTTCTTTTACACTAGAAAAAGCATTTTTTATATTGTTCTCAAAATTAGGATCATTACTCATTTTACGACGACAAAATTAATTAACCTATATAGTCACCCTTCTCTCCTTTAGTTGGAGAACTTAGTTCTACTAAGGGTAACCTAATATGTGGTGGTAAATTAACTTGTTGTGATAATTCTAATGCTTTAATATTGCATTTTATAAGGATAAAATTAGTAATTAATGTCATCAACTCTTTATCTAACTTTTTTGTTTTTGTCCAAGTATCCATTATCTCTTTTATTTTTTTAGTCTCTTCTCTAAATAATAGATGACCATTAATCTTCATGTTGCCTACATCTTGTTTGTATTCTGTTGTAAATTCAAACTCAAATTTAAGAAGATTATCTCTTTTAGGAACTAAGCTAACATTACTTAGTTTCATGTTATTTTCTACTTTAATATCTTTAGTTACTTGAGCAATTCTCTCTGCTAATAATCTATCAATATCAAAAGATATAACTGGCATTTTGTAATTTAGAAATAAGGATTATTTAAATCTTATTGTTTTTTAGTCTACATTTCTTTAGGTGCATCTATCCCTAATAAGAATAATCCATTGCTTAAAACTTGCTTAACAGCTAGTATTAGGGCTAATCTTGAATCTCTTAGTTTAGGCTCTGTATTTAATACATTAATTGAATCGTAAAATCTGTTGAATAATTTAGTAAGATCCAATAAATAATTTGTTATCAATGATGGTTTGTAATTATTAGCTGCTTCTTCTATTATTCCTGGAAATTTAGATAACAACATAATAAGTTCTGTTTCTTGAGGTAAAAATAATAAAGAATAATCTATATTTTTAGGTGTTTTAGTTTTTTTTATTATACTACAAATTCTAGCATGTGCATATTGAACATAAGGAGCTGTGTCTCCTGTAAATGAGATTGATTCTTTAGGATCATAAACTATATCTTTTATTGGATCTATTTTAATTAAATAAAACTTTAATGCTCCAATTCCTATTTGAGATTTTTTTTGTTCTGTTATCTTCCTTTTTCTCGACTTTAATTCATCTTCGGCTAGATTAACTACTTCATCTAAAAGAGTATCTGCATCAACAACTTTTCCCTCCCTAGATTTCATTCTTCCTTCTGGTAGTAAAACCATACCATAACTTAAATGATGACATTTATCTGAAATTTTAGACTTTAATTTGTCAAGTATAGCAAACAATTGTTTAAAATGTAAATTTTGTTCTGAAGCTACAACATATATTGATAGATCTGGGTTGTAATCTTTAAGTTTTAATTCTGCTAAAGCTAGATCTTGAGTTATGTATACAGAAGTTTTATCTTTTCTTAAAAGAATTCTATTTGGAAGATTATATTCAGATAGATCAGCCATAACATTGTCTTCTTCATCTTTATCAAATATTTTTTTCTTTAATCCTTTATTCACTATATTTTTTCCTTTATCAAAATAATCACTTTCATAATATGTTTTATGGAATTTAATGTTTAATCTTTTGTATGTTTGATCAAATCCTGTTAAAGCCCATTTATTCATCTTATTCCATAAGCTTAATGTAGATTTATCATTAGACTCCCATTTTATTAACAATTCTTGAGCTTCTTTGTTTAATGAATCATTAGCTTTTTTAGAGAACATAACATAATAATCACCTACAAAATGGTCTGATTTTTTATCGGGCTTTTTTTTATTGCCAAATTTTTGATATGCTAACATAGATTGCATTATATGGATTCCTCGATCATTAACTAAATTTAATCTTATTACTTTATTCCCTAAAAATTCTAGAATTCTAGAAGTGGATTCTCCTAAAGCTATGTTTCTTAGATGTCCTAGATGTAAAGGTTTGTTAGTATTTGGAGCGCAATATTCTATGATGATTTTTTTCTTTTGTTTTTGGGAACCAAAATCTTGTTTTTTCTTTAAAATTTCTTCCAAAATAGTTTTGGTTATTGTTTGTTTGTTAATGAATATATTAAGATAAGGGCCTATAATCTGTGTTTTTTCGACTATTGGGGATTTGATTCTAAAGGCTAAATCTTTGGCTAAATCATTAGGTTCTTTGTTTATTAGTTTAGCCAATGTATAACAATGGATAGAATAATCTCCGAATTTATTATTTGGGGGAATTGCTAATAGTCTATTTATATCCTTATCTTTTAGATTTGTTATTTTTTTTAGGATGTTTATAATCTCTTTTTTGATCATTTAAGTTCTAAATTAAAGGATATATATAAATCTTCTATAACTATTAGTATTCCTTTAACCGAATAATTTATATATCTCTATACAAGCCATAGAATATGTCTAGGCTCTCAGATAAGACTTTAGAAAAGATAAAGAATGATATCTTATATGTGTTATACGAGGCTAAATTAAATGGCATGTTCACTAAACACATAGGAGATGAGATAGCTAGAGATGATGAGTTAATTCTTAGATTGTTAAAAGACATGGAGAATGCTAACCTTGTAAAGAAGATTAGCAACTTTAAAAGAAGAGTAAAATGGGTGATGACTGAAGAGGCTTATTCTAAATATAAGGAGATGTTAGGCCCTGTTTAATTTTTTTAATATATGTTGTTTTCCTTTCCAATCTAATGCTTCTTTTAGAACCTCTTGTATTGTTGAAACTGGAACAATTTTAATCTTCCTTAACTTTTCTTTTGATAGAATAATATCTTTCTCATTTGGCCTAGGAACTATAACTTTTTTCACTCCAGCTTCTATGGCTGCCTCAACTTTTTGTGTAACTCCCCCTACAGCTAAAACTTCTCCCCTAACAGATAATGATCCAGTTAAAGCTACTTCTTGCTTGATTGGAACTTTCTTTAATGCTGAGATGATTGCTGTTGCTACTGCGATAGATGCTGAGTCACCCTCTACACCTTCATAAGACTGCAAAAATTGAATAAAAATATCATACTCATCTTTAATATCGTCTCCGAAATTTTTTAAGATAATAGCTGAAACATTTTGAACAGCTTCTTTTGCTATCTCTCCTAATTTTCCTGTAGCCACAAACTCTGCTTTTTTTCCTCCAGGAGTTACTTCAGATTCAATTGGAAGCACAATTCCAGAAAATGAGGATCCTGAACCAATAACTGCCAATCCATTAACCCTTCCAATCCTATTTCCTTTTGTTATAATAACTTCATATTTCTTTTTATTTTCAATATATTTATCAGCTATTTGTTGTTCTAAAGTTCTTGATAATTTTTTAGCTTCAATTAAATGTTTTTTTTCAACTAATTTTGAATTTTGTTCTTTAGCTAAATCTCCTGCTGCTCTCACTAATCCTCCAAGCTCTCTTAATCTTAATGTTAATTTATTAGCTACCCCTGCTGCTTTTTTAGCTTCCTCAATCATTTCATTTACAGCATCTTGAGAAAAATGTGGAATCTTTTTATCTTTAGAAACTTCTTGAGCTATAAATTGGGTAACTTTTTCTCTGTTTTTTTCGTTATCATCCATTGTTGTGTTCATATAAATCTCATAACCATAACCTCTAATTCTAGATCTTAAAGCAGGGTGCATTTTTTGGATTGTTTCCATATTTCCTGCAGCAACTAAAATAAAATCACAAGGAACTGGTTCAGATCTTGTTTGAGCCCCGGAACTTCTCTCACTTTGTCCAGTTATTGGATATTTCTTTTCTTGTAATGCAGTTAATAGTTCTTGTTGAGATCTCATTGATAAAGTTCCAACTTCATCAACAAATAAAACCCCTCCATTTGCTTTATGTATCATTCCAGGAATTAATCTTTCATAAGCCGGAGTTCCTAATCCTCCAGATTGTAATGGGTCATGCAATACATCTCCTAATAATGCTCCTGCATGTGTTCCTGTTGCGTCAAAAAATGGAGCATGTCTATTTTCAGAGTTGTCAATTAATAATTTTGCTACTTTTGATTTCTCACTTAGGTTCATTCTTTTTCCTAAATTTAAGAATAACATAAATCCTATAATGAAAACCATTGATGAAATCATAGAAGCTGCATAAATAACATCTGATATTGCTCCTGTCTTCCAAAAGTAATATGGAATTAAACTTACAACAAGAACAACAACTAATAAAATTAAAGATTGATTTTTAAAAGAAGACATTGCTTGTATCTTTTGTTTGGTAACTAAGGATTTTCCTTGTCCTTTTGACATTGTCCTTATTAATGGGGCATTATCGTCATTTGGATTTGGTAAAGCTAATATGTCTGATAGAATTTCCATTGGTAACAACTCAGATAAGGCTTGGCCGATCATACTTTTACCTGTTCCAGGATCTCCAATTAATAAAACATTTCTTCTTTGTTTAGCTGCTTTTTTAACAATAGAAATAGCTGGGTCTTGGCCAATAACTTGATCTACTACACCCTTAGATATTTTTACATCTTTTGTAGATTTATATTTCATTTTATTAGATAAAATCAAGAGTTATATGGTATAATATGGTGTTTAAAAATCTATCTTTTAGAATTAAGACATATCATCTTCTGATACAACTACAAAATCACCAACCGCAATAACTGATGAATATGGAATTGTTAATTCATTACTATCATTCCTTTCTAAATCTAGTTCTGTAGCAAAACTTGTTGGATTTTTTAATATAATGTGAATTAATTCCCCTGTTCTTGTTTCAAAAGATATGTTTCCAACTTCTCCAAATCTTTTTCCAGATTTAGTTACTACAGTCTTCCCAACAATCTGTTTAGAATATTTTTTATCTTCTTCTGCCATTTTTATTATATTAGATATTTTATCGTTATTTATAAATTTTTCTAGTATCTAAAAAATTTGTTGTATTAACTGAATTAAACAATTCAGATTCATCTAATCTATCTTTAATATCTGAAAAAACTGCTGCAGAGGTTATTATTAATTTATTATCTGTTTTAAGTAAATTATTTTCTAAAAGATATCCACTTGATGCTAATGATACTAAAGCTATTAAAAAAAATAAAATTATTAATTTTGATATTTTTGAGACAAAATGGTGTTTAAAATATTCCATAAAAATGAATGCTGCTATCACCACACCAACAATATAAAGCCAATTAACCATTAAATTATATATTTATTTATTATATAAAATTTACTTGTCAAAATAATACCTTCTTAGGAATGGAAAAATTAAATCAAATAATAATTAACCCTCACACCCTTATATTTCGTATGGAGTTATTTTTATTAAAAATTCTCTTTAATTCGTAAATACAAGCTTTATAGCATTAAAATAATAAATAATCTTAATTTAATTAATAAATAATATAAAAATTATAAATAGTTGATATAAGCTCTAAAACTTGAAAATTTTAATGATTTATTTTTTCTTTTTATTTATATATTATAAATATTTATATTATATTATATTTATATTATTAATCATAATTACTTTTGAGTATAACAAATTTGTTGTCATTCTATAGTTCCATAAGAAGAAAAGGTGTAAATATTTTATTAAATAACAAAAAAATTTATTTTTACTGAAATATTTGTTCCAAAGGAAATAAAGGTGGTGCTGTGTTGTAATAATCTTTAAATAATATTTTAATAGTTTTTATTGAAATGAGGCAAAAAGAGTTGGATGGTTTCTTTGAAAAATTTCTTGAAAAAGATCCACTATTTATCAATAAAAAAGCTTTACAAGGTAATTATACTCCTAAAAATCTTCCACATAGAGAAGAACAAATAAATCAAATAGCTGGAGTTTTAGCTCCTGCTTTAAGAATGGAAAAACCTTCTAATATTTTTATATATGGAAAGACTGGGACTGGCAAAAGTTTGTGTGTAAATTATATTGCTGATAATTTATTAGTTACAGCAGAAAAAAATAAAATTCCTCTAAAAATAATTTATATAAATTGTAAATTAAAGAGGGTAGCAGATACAGAATATAGATTAATTGCACAATTAACTAGGGAATTTGGGGTAGATGTTCCTGCAACAGGATTACCTACAGAAGAAGTTTACAAATTATTTGTTAAACAATTAGATAAAGAAAAAAGATTATTATTAATAATTTTAGATGAAATTGATCAATTAGTTCATAAAACAGGAGATGAAATCTTATACAATTTAACAAGATTAAATAATGAGTTGAAAAATTCTGAAGTAACGTTAATTGGGATAAGTAATGATTTGTTGTTTGTTGACAATTTAGATCCTAGAGTAAAAAGTAGTTTGAGTGAAGAAGAATTAGTTTTCCCACCATATAATGCAATTCAATTACAAAGTATCTTAAAACAAAGAGCAAAATTGGCCTTTAGAAAAGATGTTATTGAAGAAGGAGTTATAGAAAAATGTGCAGCTTATGCTGCTCGAGATCATGGGGATGCTAGAAGAGCATTAGAATTATTAAGAGTTGCTGGAGAAATAACTGAAAGAAAAAATGAAAATAAAATTATAGTTCAACATATAGATGGAGCAGAAGATAAGATAGAGAGAGATAGAGTCTTAGAACAAGTTAATACACAACCAAAACAATTCAAATTAACATTATATTCTATTTTCAATGTCTGTACTAATGGGAATAGTAATGGAAATCCAATTTTTACAGGAGATATTTATGAAATTTACAAACAATCATGCATTAATTGTGGATTAAAACCATTAACACAAAGAAGAGTTTCAGATATAATTGCAGAATTAGATATGTTAGGCATGATAAATGCTAAAGTTATTAGTAAAGGAAGATATGGAAGAACAAGAGAAATAAAATTAGCAATCCCAAATGCAACCATCCCAAAAATTAATGATATACTAAAAGAGGGCTTAGGTTTATGAGGGAAGTTATAAAATCCTTTATGGATAAAAAAATTCTTTTAAGCCCAGAGGTTATTGAAAATATTAATGAAGATAATTTAGATTTAATTGAAAAATTAAATAAAAAAAATATAATAGTTCTAACTAATGATTTATTGAATGGAGATAAAGAAGAAAAAACAGAAATTAAAAAAGATAATAAAGAAGATTTAGATAGAAAAGTAAAAATAATAAAAAGTTATGAAGCTGATCCTCAAAAAATAGAAGTTAAAGATTTTGTTTCTCATTTTAAATCTAGATATAATAAAATAAAAAATATTTTAGTGAACAGACAAGATCTACAAGATGTTTTATCAATAAATAAAGGAATCGAAAAAAATAATACAAATGTTTCATTTATTGGATTAGTTTTTAGTAAAGATCTAACAAAAAATGGAAATATTGTGATTAAATTAGAAGATATAACTGGAGAAGTAACTGGAATAATCAATCAAGAAAAAGAATGTTTTGAGATAGGGAAAAATTTAGTTTTGGATGAGGTTATTGGGATTAAAGGTTTTATAAGAAATAAAGTTTTATTCATAAATAATATTTATATCCCTGACACACCATATAATAAAGAATTAAAAAAATCTGAAGATGAAGTTTATGCCGCATTTATTAGTGATGTACACATAGGGAATAAAGTATTTTTAAAAGAAGAATTTGAGAAATTTATTGAATGGATAAATGGAGAGTTAGGGGATGAAAAACAAAAAGAATTATCTTCTAAAATAAAATATCTCTTTTTAGTTGGAGATTTAGTGGATGGAATTGGGATTTACCCAGATCAAGACAAAGAATTAATCATTCCAGACATTAGAGAACAATATGAATTATTAGCAGATTATTTAGGGAAGATAAGAAAAGACATAAGCTTAATTGTTGGTCCAGGAAATCACGATGCAATGAGATTAAGTGAGCCTCAACCATATTTGGATAAAGATTTAGCAAAGAGTGTTTGGGATTTACCAAATACATTTTTAGTTAGCAATCCTGCTTTAATTAATATTCATTCTTCTGATGATTTTAGTGGATTTGATGTTTTGATGTATCATGGGAATAGTTTACATTATTTTATAGATAATGTTGATACTTTAAGATTAGGGAACGCAAGAGATAATGCAAGTTTAGCAGCTAAATTTTTAATGCAGAAAAGACATTTAGCCCCAACACATGGCTCTGATGTTTATATGGCTTCTAAAGAAGATAATTTAGTTATAGAAGACATTCCTGATTTTTTTGTTTTAGGGGAGATGCATAGGCCAGATTCAACTAATTATAATGGGACAACAATAATTAATTGTTCATGTTGGCAAGGAAAAACACCTTATCAAGAAAAAATGGGAAACAATCCTTTACCAGCTAGAGTTTCTATTGTTAATCTAAAAACAAGAGAGATAAGCAATATAAAATTTGATGAAAATGATAAATAAATATTTTGATGATATAGAAAAAGAAGTGAATAAATGTTATGAATTAGCTAACAAAGCTAGAGCTTTAAATTTAGATCCTGAAGATAAATCTGAAGTTATTCTTGCAAGAAATATGGTAGAAAGAGTTGAGGGACTAATAAGTACTGTTGCCCCTCAAATTAAAAATAGTGGAATGGCCGAAAGGATAGTTGAGTTAGAAGAAGAATATGATAAATTAGATTGGAGAGTTGCATTAAAAATTGCTTTAGAAGTTGCCCAAGCAAAATTTTGTGAGTTTAAAGATAAAAGAGAAGCAATGGAAGTAGGAATTAGAGTATCTTTAGCTTATTTAACTTCAGGAGTTGTATCTAGTCCTTTAGAAGGTTTTGTTGCATTAAAGATTAAAGAAACAAATGACTCGAAAGAATATTTTTGTTTGATGTTTGGAGGCCCAATAAGAAGTGCAGGAACAACAATAATTTGTGGAATGTTATTAGCTGCAGATTATGTTAGAAAAAATATGGGTTACGCTCCTTATGATCCAAGTGAACAAGAAGTAAAAAGGATGGTAACTGAACTTTATGATTATCATGAAAGAATTACAAATTTACAATATCTTCCAAGTGAAGAAGAGATTGAATTTTTAATGAGAAATCTATCTTTACAAATTTCAGGAGACCCAACAGAGAAAGTTGAGGTTAGCAACTATAAAAATCTCCCAAGAATAGAAACTGATTTTATTAGGAATGGTCCTTGTCTAGTTTTAGGAGAAGGATTAGCACAAAAATCACCAAAAATGTGGGTTAAGATATCTAAATGGAAAGATGATTTTAACTTACAAAATTGGGATTACATAAATGATTTTGTTAAACTACAAAAAAAGATAAGATCTAAAGGTGAAGTAAAAAAAGAAACAGAAAAAATAGCTCCAGATTATAATTACATTAAAGATTTAGTTGCAGGACGTCCAATTTTAACTCATCCATTAAGAACTGGAGGATTTAGATTGAGATATGGGAGATCTAGAATTTCTGGGTTGAGTAGTATGGCAATGCATCCAGCTACAATGATAATTTTAGATGAATATATTGCTACAGGAACTCAATTAAGATATGAAAGACCTGGAAAATCAAGTGCAATGGAACCTTGTGATACTATTGAAGGGCCAATTGTTAAATTAAAAAATGGAGATGTTTTATTTTTAGATTCAGAACAAGAAGCCAAAGATAATTTAAAGAATGTTAAAGAAATTATATTTTTAGGAGACTTTTTAGTTAATTATGGGGAATTTTTTAATAGAGGCCATAGATTAGTTCCTTGTGGTTATAATGAAGAATGGTATCAACAAGAAATAAAAAAATTAAATACAAAAGATAAACTAATTGAAAAATTAAAGAGAGACAGATTTTTTAAAATAACAGCAAAACAAGCTTTTGAATTATCTAAAGAACATAAAATTCCTTTACACCCAAGATATACTTATCATTGGAATGATCTTGATAAAGAACAATTTAACAGTTTTATAGAATGGTATAAAAAAGGAAGTTTGAATGAATCTAAAATATTACTTCCATTTGTTTATGATTTAACATCAGAAATAAAAGAAAGAGATCCTAAAAGAGTTTTAGAATTACTTGGAGTGCCACATAAAGTAGCTGAGAAAGAGTATGTTGTAATAGAAGGAGATCATGCTTACACACTTTATAATATTCTTAAATTAGATAAACTACCAAAAGAAGGGAATGTATTAGAATTAATAAATAAAATTTCTAAAATTATTATAAGAGATAAATCTGGAACTTTTATTGGAGCTAGAATGGGTAGACCTGAAAAAGCTAAGCTCCGAAAATTAACAGGAAACCCACATATGTTATTTCCAGTTGGAGATCAAGGTGGAAGAATGAGGAATTTACAAACAGCTTTGACTAAAGGAAAAATAACATCAGAATTTTCAACCTTTTATTGTAATAAATGTAAAAAAGAAACTATTTATCCAAAATGTGAAGTTTGTGAAGAAAAAACTGAAATGGGTGGATTTAAGAGAAGAAACATTGATGTTGATCATTATTTTAAACAAGCACTAAAAAAAATAAAATTAAAAGAATATAATGAATTGATTAAAGGAGTGAGGGGAACTTCTAATAAAGATCATATTCCTGAAAATATGGCTAAAGGAATTCTGAGAGCACAATATAATTTGAATGTTAACAAAGATGGAACTATAAGATATGACATGACTGAAATGCCAATAACTCATTTTAAAGCTAAAGAAATTGGAACAAGTATTGAAAAATTAAAAAAATTAGGTTATGAAAAAGACATTAATGGTAAAGAATTAGAAAATGAAGATCAATTAATAGAGATAAGACCACAAGATGTTATTCTTCCAGCATGTGATGAAGCTCGTGAAGAAGGAGCAGATAAAGTTCTAACAAGAATTGCTAATTACATTGATGATTTATTAGTTAAATTTTATGGATTGAAGAAATTTTATAATGTTAAACAAAGAGAAGATTTAATTGGACATTTAGTTATTGGATTAGCTCCCCATATAAGTGCAGCAATTATTGGAAGAATAATTGGATTTAGTAAAACACAAGGATGTTTTTCACATCCATTATGGCACTCTGCACAAAGAAGAGATTGTGAAGGTGATGAAAATTGTGTTATGTTGTTAATGGATTCTTTATTGAATTTTTCTAGACATTATCTACCAAATAATAGAGGAGCAACACAAGACACACCTTTAGTATTAACTTCTATATTAACTCCAAGTGAAGTAGATGATATGGTTTTTGATATGGATCTGGTTTGGGAATATCCTCTAGAGTTGTATGAAGCAGCACAAGAATATAAAGATCCTAGAGAAATAAAAATCGAACAATTAATTAATAGATTGGGAAAAGAATCTCAATTTGAAGATTGGGGATTTACTCATGATGTTTCTGATATGAACATTGGAATTGTATGGAGTGCTTACAAAAAAATTCCTTCAATGATGGAAAAAGTTTTAGGTCAGATGGAAATTGCTTCTAAAATAAGAGCTGTAGATGAGATTGATGTTGCTAGATTAACTATAGAGAGACATTTTATAAGAGATATAAAAGGAAACTTAAGAAAATTCTCAATGCAACAATTTAGATGTGTTGCTTGCAATGAAAAGTTTAGAAGACCCCCTTTATCTGGTAAATGTACAAAATGTAATGGAAAATTAATTTTTACAATATCCCAAGGTAGTATTGTTAAATATTTAGCACCAAGTATGCAGCTAGCAGAACACTATAATGTTTCTAATTACTTAAAACAGACTTTAGAGTTGACTAAGCAAAGAATAGAGGGTGTTTTTGGAAGAGAAAAAGAAAAACAAGAAGGATTAACGAAATGGTTTTAATTATATATTAAATCATAATTTTTTAATGATTTAATCATAGAGTTAATTGCATGTTGATTATTATCAATTCTTTGATTTGGATTTCTTAAACTTTTTTTGAAGCCACCTAGAGCGTTTATATCTTTTTTATTAGTAGTTTGTAATTGCAATATAAATTTATTTGATAGTTTAATCGACTCTCTATATTTCCCTATTCTTGAATCACCTAACTCTTTAGCTACTAAATATACATCATTCATTCCTTCATTATAAACAGCAGTTGAAATTCCTGGTGAAGTGCCATATCCACCTAAAAAAGTTTCATTTTCAGATTGAGATATTTGTTTTAACATACTCCAATCATTTAGAAGAAAGACATAATCAGCGTATTTTCTTTTTTTTGTCAAAAAAAATGCTTTTGAATATGCTTGAGAATGCCAAGTTATCATAGCTACATTTGGATTGTCTAGAAAATAATTGTAGTAGTAAGGAAATGCATTTTCTACAACTTCTAAGTATATTCCATCTTCTGTATATTCATACAACTTAACTATTGATAATAGTGCCTCACCTGGAAAATATTCAATGATTGCTTTAGGAGCAGCTGTAGTTGGAGAGATAGAGAGATATTAAATGGAAAGTGTGGGGTATCTTTAATTATGATAGATCTTGCGGATCTTGTGGTGGAAAAGTTAAGATTAATGGAGCTTGTAGTATTTCTACTCCCTCAAAACTAGGAAATTCTTGTACTGTTGGAAAAGGAATTTGTCAAAAAACAGGAACAATACAATGTGATGGTAAATGTAGTGCCACTCCAGGAAGTTCTTCAGCAGAAGTATGTGATAATCTAGATAATGATTGTAATGGGGTTGTAGATAATGGTTGTGATAATGATAAAGATGGATTTGTAAATCCTACTTTAACATGTAGTGGGAATTTTAGGGATGGAAATGGGGTAGTTAGACCTTGCCCTTAATTTAAAAAATAATTTTTAGTGATATTCTAATTATCTCTTTCAAAAATATAGATTTAGTTATCTTTAAATATTAATCTTACTAGTATATCTAGTATGAAAAAAAGAGGTCAGACAACGATTTTTATAATTCTTATTATAGTTATTTTAGGAATCATATTTTTTCTTATTTCATTTGGAAGTAGAATTACTCCTTCACTTGAACCAGAAGAATTCCCAGATGTAGTATCTTATGTTCAAGGATGTTTAGATGATATTGTTAAAATTGGAGAAAGTAGTCCAATTGTTAGAGCTAATACTCCTGGAACAACATTTGAATCTAGATTACAAGATTATGTTGAATCAAATCTTCCATTAATTTGCGATGATTTTTCTAGATTTAATGAATATGAGTTAAGTGTAGAACCTTTAGAGAATGTACAAGCTACATTAAATCCTAATAGAAATTTATTTGTTGAAGTTGAATGGCCTATCAAGATAACAAGAGGAGATAAAGTAGTTATAATAAAAGATTTTTTTACAAAAGATAGTTTAAGTGTGTCTTGTTGTTTTGATGTAGCTGTAGATTCTAATTGTAAATCTATCGAATCAAGACAAGTTAATGCTTGTGGAATATATAAAAATTTTAATCCAGGTGATGATATAAGTTTCAATTATGATGGAATAGGTGATGTTTGTGTTGCTTGCTAATAATAAAATATTCAAATTAATTTTTATTATAATCTTAATAATCCCAATATTATTTGCTTATGCCCAAGGGGATAGTGGAACAGTAAATTTTCAAAAAATTTTAAATTGTAAAGATCAAGGATTTAAACATTGTAATTTAGTTTTAAGTCCAATCTATAAATATCCTGGTTCAAATTCTAATTTCGGAAATTTTTTATATAAATTTCCACCAGATGGCCCTTATTCTGAAGCTATTGTTGACTGTGGAAATAAGAATGAGGTAACATTAGCAGAGTATAATGGAGAAACTTGGATTCCTATATTAAGTACATTATTTGGAGAAGATGATGATAAATTTGTTAATGTAACAACAAATAGATTAGGAACTTTTGCTTTAATAAGAACAGAAGCATGCGTTGTGCAATGTGGAGATGGTTCTGGAGCTTATTCTTTAAGTCCATTTAATGCTAATGTAAGAGTTAATAGAAATATAATATTTAATTTATGTGGAATGCTTCCTGGGTGTCAAGCATTAGAAGATGGTGTTTGTAGTAATAGTTGTACACAAAATATAGATCCTGATTGTGGTCAATGCACAAATAATGGTGGAGACTGTTGTTTGTTGTCTAAAGATGATGTTTGTGATTCAGATTGTGGAAATTTTGATCCAGATTGTAGTTTATTAGCAAAAGGAAATAAAAATTCTTGTTTTAATTCATGTGATGGGGTTTGTGATTCCAATTGTGCTTATGGAACGGATCCTGATTGTATAGACCTTCCATCAAATGTACAAGGACAAAAAGTTCAATGTGCTTATTGTGGTGATGAGAAATGCAATCAAAATGAAGCTTTAACAAGAAGTTGTGAAGAAGATTGCGGAACTTGTGGAGATAAAACTTGTGATAGATGGGAAACATTTGAATCACAGTTTAGTAATTCACATATTTATTGTCCTGAAGATTGTTTAGATGACAGTGGAGATGGAGAGAGGAGATGAAGAGAGAGGATAGATGAAAAAAATAATATTATTAACATTATTGGTATTGTTAACTATTAGTATAACTTATGCAGATCATACTTCTCAATATCCAAGAAGAGAAGATACTCCTTGCGGTAGGGATACTTGTTTTTATCCTTTTTATGGTCCAATTTTATATGGACAAGTTTGTACAACAGATAGACTTGGCCATTTATCTTCAGCGGGATCTGTCTCTCCTTCGTGTGAAGGTGTTTTTGTAGGGACAAATTTAAGAAATAAAAATGAACTTTCAATTTTTGATAGAACTAATAGAGGTACTGCTAAATTTTATAAACAATCTTCAAAAAATTCCCCAACAGAAATTGGTCCAGGTGGTTGCGATTTAGGACAAGTTTGTAATAATGGTTGTCAATGTGAAACTGTAGATGGAGATTTAGATGGATTTCTTGGAAGTTCTTTTGCACATTATACTTATTCGAATACACAAATAGATTGTAATGATAAAGATGCAAGTGTTTTTCCAGGAGCAGATGAAGTTTGTAATCTCAAAGATGATAATTGTGATGGTCAAGTAGATGAAGGAGGAGTTTGCAAAAAATCAGTTAGAGTTTGTAGGGACCTTCAACAAGAAGACATTAGTAATGAAGTTTGTAATCAAGGAGAGTATTGTAGTACTTCTTCATTTAATGATGAAGCTAGCTGTAAATATATCACACAACAAAGTGACATAGGATTAAATGAATTTTTTACTTTTTTTTGTGATGAATATTTGCCAGATGGAGATTATGGATGTGTAAGATTTGTTGAGAGTAGTTTTAGAGTTTGTACAGTAGATGAACAGGATTTATGTGATGACAACCAAGATAATGATTGTGATGGAAGAATAGATAATTTAGATACAGATTGTGGATTTGTTGTAGCTGGATGTAATAATGGACAATTAGATCAAGGTGAACAATGTGATGCTTCTAATCTAAATGGAGCTACATGTTTAAGTGTTAGTTCTAGTTTTACTGGAGGGACATTAAGTTGTAAGAATGATTGTCAATTTGATATATCTCAATGTACTACTGAAACTTTTATCTGTTCTCCTGGAGAAACAAGAATTTGTTATCCTGCAAATGGTGGGGATGAAGTATCAAATTATTTAGAAACATGCGGAGCTAATGGGCAATATGGTTCATGTGAACCTCAACCTATAGAAACATGTACAAATGGTGATGTTAGACCTTGCCCTAGAGTTTTAGGTGTTTGTGAAGGGAAAACACAAACTTGTTCAAATGGACAATGGCAAGCATGTAGTTATGGTTCTAATTTTAATTTAGTTGATACATGTAGTGATAGTTTAGATAATAATTGTAATAGTTTAATTGATGAAAATTGTGATTGTAATGTAGGAGATACAAGAGGATGTTCAACAGACACTGGAGTTTGTAATTTAGGAACTCAGATATGTCAAGAAAATGGAAAATGGAGTAGTATTTGTGGAGGATCAACACTTCCTGGATTAGAAGTATGTGATGGATCAGATAATAATTGCGAAGGAGGAGTAGATGAAGGATGTGATTGTACTAACCAAGGATCTACTAGAAGTTGTGGGGGACCTAACCAAGGAATTTGTAAAGAAGGAACCCAAACATGTAGTCTAGTTAATGATTTGTTAAAATGGAGTGTTTGTGATGATGCAGTTCTTCCAGGAATAGAAATATGTGATAATATAGATAATAATTGTAATGGCGCAATAGATGAAGGTTGTCAATGCAGTATAGGAGATTCAAAAAGTTGTGGAACTTCAATTGGGGTTTGTACTAGTGGAACACAAGAATGTCTTAATAGTTTATGGAGTGTTTGTTTAGGAGCAATACTTCCAATAACTGAGTTATGTGGTGATAATGTAGATAATGATTGTGATGGATCAATAGATGAAAGTTGTACATGTAATCAAGGAGAAACAAGAGCTTGTGCATTAAATGATGGAGTTTGTAGTGGTTTAACACAAACTTGTTCAAATGGATTATTTAATTCTTGCAATTATACTTCCACACAAAATTATGAGCAGATTGAAACAAATTGTTTAGACAATAAAGATAATGATTGTGATGGAAAAATAGATGATTTAGATACAGATTGTCAAGGTTCAGGAGAATCATGTTCTGATGGAACAAATGATAATTCATGTAGTACAAACAAACCAAATCGTTGTAATGATGGGGTGTTAGAAAATAAATGTGCTATTTGTGGTTGTGAAGATGAAGAATTGTGTAAACCTGATGGAAGTTGTATTATCTCAAGACCTAGAACACAAACACAACAAACCCCTCCAGTTTCATCTAAAGATTCAGATGGTGATGGATTAACAGATGAAGAAGAATTAGCATTAGGTTACAATCCATTTAATTCAGATACTGATGGAGATGGAATTTTAGATGGAGAAGATTTAACTCCATTGTGTAATGAAAATGGAGTTTGTGATTCTGAAGGAGATTACCCAGAAACAAAAAATAATTGTCCTGCTGATTGTCAAGAAGAAAAAGGATTTAATTTATGGATTTTATTTATAATTTTATTTATAATTCTATTAATTTCAGGAGGCTTAGGTTATTATTATTGGAAAATTAAGAAAAAAGGAAAGAAAAAAGATGACAAAAAATCTTTATTTCCATTTTTAGGTGTTTTGAAAAGAAAATCAAAATACAAACCAATTAAGAAAGATGTTTTAGAACCAATGCCTGTTTTTAAAAGTAATAATTTTAAAGAGCATGCTAATATTCAAGATTTACAAAATTATATTAAAGATGGAGTGAAGAAAGGACATTCATTAAGTTATTTAAAATCTAAATCTTTGAATGTGGGCTGGTATAAAGATGAAGTAAACAAAGCAACTTCACTACCTTCATTACTTCATAAAAAACCTTTACATAAAAAAGGAAAAATTTCTAGAAGACTATTACGTCATAAAAGAAAGTAAAGGACAACTGGGATGATTAAAGAGCCCATTAAATGACTTCTTCCTGTGTTTTTTAAGATTGGAATCATTCCTACACTTGTAGCTACTAATAAAACAAACAAACCAGTTAATCCTGTAAGAAAAGTAACTAAAGAAATTATCAAAAAAATAATGATCATAGTTATTTTAGCATAATTTATTTTATTTATTATCTTTGAAAATAGTCTAGATAATTTTAATGTTAAAAAAGTAGCTAATCCAGCAACAACAAGAGAAGATCCTAAAAATAAGATTAAATGATTTAATGTTATATCTTCCATAATTTTAGATACAACAACAATAACCCCATTTCTTGCTCTATCAATCACATATAATGCAATAAATGAAATAACCATAACAATTGTGTTTATAGAACCTAATAAAACTATAAAGCCTTTACTACTTAATTTTCCAGTAAGATTTGATGCAAGAATGGCTGCTTGTGCTGCACCCAATCCTGGAAGAAAACCAGCTAATGAAGAAGCTATAAATCCACCACTAAAAGCTTTTATTGATTCTCCTTTATTAATCTTTATTTCTTCAATCTTTTGTTCTGGCAAAGTTATTTTATTTTTCAAACTTATTAATAAATTACTAGTCCCAAACAACCCAGAAAATAAAGGAAATAAAGGTTGTTTCATATTTAAATTTAAAACTCCCAATCCTAACACCCCTGATAATAAAAATATAATTAATGACCATTTTTTATTCATATCTTTTAAGATTAAAAATAAAGAAGCTGTGATTAATATAAAAGGAATTAAAGGTTTGATTAAAGGATACCATTTGTCTACTAAAAATATTAGTAAAGGGGTTAATAATATTGTTATTATTAATCCAAATAAACTACCAAAAGTGCTTAGTTGTATTGCTTCATGACCTTTTCCTTCTAATAATAATCTATGAGCTGGAAGTATTGATAATGCTGTATCTGGATTTGGAGCCCCCAAATAAACAGAAGGAATAAAATCTAAGAATGTATGTGCTACAGCCATTGATATTAATACAATGATTATTGAAATAGTAGAAAAATAATTTGATAAGATTGGAAATGAGGTTAAAGCTAAAACAGCAATCAAATTTATATGTATTCCTGGAATTAATCCAGTTATAACTCCAAGTAATGTTCCAATTATTATTGAAATAAATACTTCAATAATCATCTTCTTTTAATAGTTTCTGCCTCAATTTCTAAATAATTTTTGTATTTTATTACTTTTCCAGTTAGTTCTATGTTATCATATCTGTTAATTGTTATTTGATCATCTTCTTTAAATAAAACAACTTTCATTGTTCCAGTATCATCATTAACATCTAGAATTGTTAAACCAGGGGTGTCTCTTAAAGAAATAACACTTCCTTGGATCTTTACTTTTTCATCCAAATTTTTTTCTGTAATTGAATAAATATCATATAATTTTATTTCTAAAGTTTCAGCCATTATTAAAATAATGAATATTCCAACTAAAGAAAAAGATAAAGCTATTTTGAATAAAGTTGATTCATTCATAATACTAATCTTACTATATATCTCCTTTTTTCATCCATTAAATTTATAGATATATTTATATTTAAATGAATTTTTATATTGTGATATGGATAATAAAGAAAAGTTAGATTTGATAAGAAGAAATGCTGAAGAGATTATTTCAGAACAAGAATTAAAGAATTTATTAAAGAAGAAGAAAAATCTTGTAACCTATTGTGGATATGAAGTTTCTGGAGAGATTCATTTAGGTCATTTAGTTACAATGACTAAATTATTAGATTTACAAAAAGCTGGAGTTAAAGTAATTATTTTATTTGCAGATTGGCATACTTGGCTTAATAAGAAAGGTGATTGGGATTTTATTCACAAACAAATAAAAATTTGGGAGAATGCTTTTAGAGCAGCTGGATTAACTAAAGCAAAATTTGTTTTAGGTAGTTCTTTTCAAAGAGATATAAACTATATAGATGATGTATTAAGAATGAGTTTAAAGACTACAATCAATAGGGCTTTAAGAAGTATGCAAGTTGTTGCTAGAGACATAGAACATGCTAGAGTTTCTCAAGTAATTTATCCGTTTATGCAATTAGTTGATATTAAATATTTAAAAGCAGATTTAGTTACTTCAGGTATGGATCAAAGAAAGATACACATGTTAGGTGTTGATGGAATGTTTAAAGAAATAGATTATAAAACACCTGTCTTTATCCATACATCAATTATTCCCTCTTTAAAAGGTCCTGGTGGAAAGATGGCTTCTAGTGACCCTAAAAGTTTGATCTCTATAATAGACTCTTCTAAAACTATTAAAGAAAAAATCAATAAAGCTTATTGTGTTTCAGGAGAGTTAAATGACAACCCAATTTTATCAATCCTTAAACTGATTATTTTTCCAAGAATCTCTTCTTTTGTAATTAAGAGAGAGAAGAAATATGGTGGAGATTTAAAATTTAAGAATTATGAAGACCTTGAAAAAAAATTTAAATCAAAAGAAATTCATCCAAAAGACCTAAAAAATTCTGTTTCTGATTACTTAATTGAAGTATTAGTTCCTATCAGAAAATATTTTAAAAAATAAAATAATAATCTAAATAAAAATAATAAGATAAATATTTATAAAGAATAAAATTTTATTTTTGAATATGGAAGTAAACTTCAAATCCTTTGATGATTCCAATAATGATTCTAATTTATCTGTTGAAAGTGAAAATAAAGTATTAAAAGCTACAATCATACATCTAAAGAATGAATTAACCAAACTTAGAAAAAAACCATTAATACTTTGTCAAATTAAAAATATAATAAAAGATAAAGTTATCATAAAATTACCTAATGGAAATAATTTTCTTGTAGAAGTGTCTAGTGATCTATTGGGAAAATTAAAAATAAATGATGAAGTTTTTGTAGAACAAAGATCATTAGCTGTAGTTGATAAATTAGAAAGTCATAAATCTTATGATGTTGAAAATTTTGTAATAATTGAAAAACCTAAAATTTCTTGGAAGGAAATAGGTGGATTAAAAGATCAAATTCAAGAAATAAAGGAAGTAATAGAGCTTCCATTAAACAAACCTAAAGTTTTTGAAAAAGTTGGAATAGACCCACCTAAAGGGATTTTGTTATATGGCCCCCCAGGATCTGGAAAAACATTATTAGCTAAAGCTGTTGCACAATCAACTAAAGCAACATTCATAGAAGTAGTTGCTTCTGAGTTAAATCAAAAGTATATAGGTGAAGGTGCTAAATTAGTTAGAGATATTTTTAAATTAGCTAAAGAAAAAGCACCAAGTATAATTTTTGTAGATGAGATTGACGCTTTAGCTTCTGAGAGAATGGATATAGGGACTTCTGGGGAAAGAGAAGTACAAAGGACATTTATGCAATTTTTATCTGAGTTGGATGGTTTTAAATCATTAAGTAATGTTAAATTGATAGGCGCAACAAATAGAATTGATGTTTTAGATCCAGCTTTATTAAGGCCTGGAAGATTAGATAGACTAATAGAGATTCAATTACCAAACAAAGAAGAGAGAGAAGAGATATTAAAAATTCACACAAAAAATATGAGTTTGAATAAAGTAAATATTCCTCAACTAACTTTAGAAACTCAAGATTTTTCTGGTGCAGATATAAAATCAATGTGTACTGAAGCAGGATATCTTGCAATTAGAAAAAATAAATATAGTGTAAATCATAATGATTTTGTTGATGCCCTAAAAAAAATTAAAGTAGAAGATCAAGAAGATCATATAGTTATGTTTGGATAGATTTTTAAGTCTTTTTTTCTGTTTTTATTTATGAGATTAATGAAAATTCCATATTCAGATGGATCTTTAGATAAAAATAAAGGTTGTGAAAAAGCACCTGATCATATAGTAAAACTAATTAATGAAATTTGGTCTAATGAGAATCATAAAAATATTGAACTGGAAATAGGAGAAAATATTGATTTTAAAAATAATTTAAAAAAAGCAGATTTTTATTTAGGAGGAGACCATAGCATAACTTATTGGACATTTAAAGAATTTGTTAAAGGACAAAAAAATCCTGGAATTATAATATTTGATGCACATCCTGATTTATTTAATGAATTTAAAGAACCAACACATGTAGATTGGCTTTATTTCCTTATTGAAGAAAAATTAGTCAAACCTGAAAATATAATCATAATTGGATTGAGAAATTCTCATGTTAAAGAAATAGAATATGCTTCAAAAAATAAAATAAAGTTATATCCTATGAATCAAATTTTTAATAATCTAGAAAATGTTTGTGATACAATTATGGAAGCAGCAATGGATTTTGATTCTTTATACCTAAGCTTAGACATAGATGTTTTAGATCCTGCATTTGCTCCAGGGACAGGTTATTTAGAACCAGGAGGATTATCTTCTAGAGAATTAATCTATTTTATTAAAAGATTAAAGATGTTAAAAAAATTAAAAGTAGTTGATTTAGTAGAAATAAATCCTAATAAAGATATTAATAACATTACTTCTAAATTAGGCGCTAAAATTATCAAAGAATTTAGCTAAAATAAATTAATATGCGGAGGACAGGATTCGAACCTGCGTAGGCACTAAGCCACTGGGGCCTAAACCCAGCCCATTTGACCACTCTGGCACCCCCGCATATATAATCATAAGAATTTTAATTTAAATAACTTTAGTTTAGAAAGATTAATTAGATACTTTTTCTTTTTGTTCTTTGTTTTTGCCAAGCATACTTTCTTAGTTTTGAAGAATTACCAAATCCACAAGAACTACATTTCTTTTTTCTTATATGATAACTAGCTTTTCCACACCTTCTACATCTAATAAAATTCTTTTTACCAGACTTTTTACCCATGGAGGGTGTTCCTTTTGTCATTTTATTCAGAAGGAGATATTAAGATTATTGTGTCACCTCTAATAAAAGTTAACCCCAATTTTCTTTTTAATTCACCATTTTCATATTCTTCAGCATTCTCTAAAACTGTGTTGATATGAATATCAAATGATTTTAAATTACCTCTAATTTGTTTTTGATTCTTTAATTCTAGTAATACTCTTTTCCCTCTAGCATTGTTTAATGCATCTAACGGTCTTTCTGGATCCATGTAATTTTCCTGTTTAAAGCGTTTAAAAACCTTTCTAAAAACATTTATAAATTGTAAATTTGGAGATGTTCTATGGCAATTACACATTCAAGACCAACTAAGAAAGTTAGTGGTGGGAAATATCAAAAGTATAGAAAGAAAAGAAAATATGAAAAAGGAAATTCTCCAACACATACTAAAGTAGGGGATAGAAGATCTTCTAAGATAAGAGTTAGAAGTAAAAACTTTAAGTTTAGAATTTTAAGTGATAATCTAGTTAATGTATATGATCCTAAAACAAAAAAATATTCTAAATTAAAAATTAAAACTATAGTGGAAACTCCTGCTAATAGACATTTTGTTAGAAGAAATATTATGACTAAAGGTACAATAATAGAAACTGAAAAAGGAAAAGCTAAAGTAACAAATAGACCAGGTCAAGAGAATATAATCAATGCTATTTTAGTTGGAAAATAATTTTACGTTAATAATTTTTTAAGTCCTTTAAATGGAGCTTTGATTAAATAACTTGTTGCTTTTAATGCCTTTTTACCAACAGATCTTCCTACTTTAAATGTTAAATATCCTAATCCTACATATAATGCAACTCCACTTGCAAAACCTAATGTAATTCCTAATGCTGCTGAAGGAAGTGCCAAACCTGTAGCGATACTAGATGTATTAACAAGACTTGCAACAGTTGGTGCTACAAGATTGTAAGTAGATGCAGCTAATCCATAATACAAATTATGCAATCCAATTGCAGCATCAGCTGTAGTAGATAAAGCAGTTCCAACACTAGATCCTACTGAAGATAAAGAAGAACTGTAAAGTGTATTTTCTAATCCAGAAGCCATATTATTGATACGATCAAAATTAGTTAAAACTGTAGCAGCTCCTCCAGTTACTAAAAGATCATCTAATCCAAATTTATAATTTAAAGCTTTATTTAACCATGTCATTTTATTATTTTAATTTTCCTGAACTCATTAATTCTGTAATATCCTCCGCTGATCTATTTGGATTTTTTATTAAATCTGAAGTAGTTCTATGAACGTCTCCCCAAATTTTCTCTGCTTCTCTAACTAAAGCTCCAATTTCAGCAACCTTAGCTTGAGTTCCTTTACCTTTTAATCTTGCATCCATTCCTAACTCTAATGCTTTCATTCTTTCATTAGAATTTCTTGCTGTTCTAAGAGCTAATCCTGCAATATTTGGTTCTTTTTCTTCTAGAGGATCTTTAGTAGAAGCTAATTCAGCTCTTTTATTATCTAACGATCTATTGTACTCTATCTTATTTAATATACCATAACCTAAAGCAAAAACTACTCCTAAAGCAGCTGCACCATAAACATATCTCTTCATTTTTTACCTCCAAATATTAATATTAAACCATTTCATTATATATAAATCTTTCTATCTGTTACTACTATGAAATAACACCCTAAATAAGAATATTTAAATATAATCGATAGATTTATAAATGATTGATGCACATATTTTTTAAAGGTTATTATAATTTTGGGGGTCATACAATGGCTAGTTATATAAAAAAATGCCCTGAGTGTGGGAGCATAAATTTAAATCACCACAAAGATAAAGGTGAGATCATTTGTAGAGATTGTGGTTTAGTTCTAGAAGAAAAAATGGTTGATTTTGAGCAAGAATGGAGAGAATTTGACTCAGAACAAGCAGAAAGAGTAAGAAGAACAGGAGCTCCTTCAACTTGGACAAAGTTTGATAAAGGACTAGGAACAGATATTGGACAAAAAGGAGATATATATAAATTAGAATCAAAAGGAAGAAATAAATTCTTCAGATTAAGAAAATGGCAATATAGAGTTTCTACAGCTATTGAAAGAAACTTAAAATTAGCTTTAGCTGAGCTTAAGAGAGTAGCTTCTTACTTAAAACTTCCAAAAAGTGTTGAAGAAGAAGCAGCTAGAATTTATACTTTGGCTGTTCAAAGAGGATTAGTAAGAGGAAGATCAATGGAAAGTGTAGTTGCAGGGGCATTATATGCTGCTTGTAGAAGACATGAAGTTCCTAGGACTCTAGATGAATTAAGTGAAGCTTCTGGAATAGATAAAAAAGAAATTGGAAGAACTTATAGATTTGTAACAAGAGAATTAGGAATAAGAATACTTCCAAGCAATCCAGTTGATTATATTCCAAGATTTGCTAGTGCTTTAAGATTAAATCCAGACACTCAAAGTAAAGCTGTTGAGATTTTAGAAAAAGCTCAAAATTCTGAGTTAACCTCTGGAAGAGGGCCAACAGGAATAGCTGCTGCTTCATTATATGTTGCTGCTTTAATAAATAATGAAAAGAAAACACAAAGAGAAGTAGCAGACGTAGCTGGAGTAACAGAAGTTACAATAAGAAATAGATACAAAGAATTATTAAAAAAATTAAAATTAAAAGATCAAATTAAAAAGAAAGAATAACTTTTTAAATAATATTTCTTTTTTTATTTTTATAATGTATAAAGAGAGGGTTATTGAGACTTTTAAGAATTTAGAATTTCTTTTATTTGTTCCAGATCTAATCTTATTAATATTTACATTTTTATCAGGATTTGTATTTGTTAAGTATAGTGGCGTATTAAATCTTTTAACTAATGCAAATAAATTAGCTAGTTCTTTGAGAGTAGCTGATTCAATTGAAGCATTAGCACCAATCTTTACTAGTTTTGTACAAAAAGATGTTTTAATAGTATTAATCTATTTATCAATATTTTTTATAGGGGGTTTTGTATTAGGTTCAGGATTGTTAGCTATGAAATTTGGAATGATGAAGGAAGTAGTAGAGAATAAAAAATTAAGCTTTAAAAAAATGTATGGGTATAGTATGAATTATTTTTGGGAGGTAGTTTGGTTGAGATTAACTATTTTTTTGATTTCTTTAAGTGTAATAGTCTCATTTGCTGTATTAGTTGGATTGAATGCATTAAACTCTTTTTATCAAGAAACTTTTTTCATATTAATCTCAATATTATTTTTATTAACATTAATCTTTCTTAGATTTTTATTATTATTTAGATATCCTGCCTTATTTTTTGATAGAAAAAATTCAACACAAACAATAAAAAGATTATATGATTATTTTTTAAAAAATTATAAACATATAATCTTAACTTGGTTAGTAATTTTTGGATTTGGATTATCAATTGTATTGTTAGATCTTTCATTAAATAAGATTACTACTGTTAATCTAATAGTTGTATTGATCGCAATAAGATATGTAGTAAATCTAGTATATAATGTATGGAGTGATTTATTTTTATTTTATAATTATAAATTAGAGTGAAACTCTTAGAAAATCTTTTGCTATTTCAACATTCTTAAATATCATAAATGATTCTTTTTTTAATTCATTTAAATCTTTATATCTTTGACTAAAATGTGTTAAAATTAATTTTTTAACATTGTTTTTTTTAGCTATTAAAGCAGCTTGTTTTGTTGTCAAATGTTTGTATAATTTAGCCTTTTCTTCTAATTCATCTTTATAGGTTGCTTCTGTAATCATTAAATCAGAATTTTTAACTAATTTTTGTATGTTTGGACACAAACCTGTATCTGTTATGAATGTTATTTTTTTACCTTCTTTTATTTTTGTAGCTTGAGAAACTTTAATTTTTTTCTTTTCCCAAGTAATATCTTTTCCTTGTTGCAATTTTTTTAATATAGGGTGAGATTTTAATCCAAATTTTTTTAGGTAGTTCATATTAATCTTTCTTTTATCTTTCTCTATAAATGAATATCCTAAACAAGGTATAACATGATTTAATTTTAATGCTTCTAATTTGAAATCTTCATTTTCAAAAAAATCTTTTTTATTAATCTCTTTTATTGTATAATCTATGCCTATTTTATAATTGAAACCTTTAAACATATTTTCAAAATATTTTTTTGATCCTTTAGGACCATAGATCTCTAAAACATTGTGATAATGATGTTTTTCTAAACTTTGTATCAACCCAGGCAATCCCAAAACATGGTCTCCATGCCAATGGCTTATCAAAACTTTGGTAACTTTAGTTATAGGAATTTTAGCTATTCTAAACTGTTTTTGAGTTCCTTCCCCACAGTCAACTAATATTCCTTCATTTTTATAACATAACAAAGTAGCAGAATGATTTCTATCTTCAGTTGGAATCATTGATCCAGTTCCTAAGAATATAAGCTCCATAACATCATTAATAATAAGCTTTTTAAATAGTTTTTTATTAAGAGAGATTATGGCAACTAAAGAAAAAAACCAAAGGACTAAGAAGGTAAAAGCTGTATTTTCAAGAGAAAAAATAATAGCTGAAGATACAAGTGAATCTAGAAGTCTCTATGATCAAAGTAGATTTGGAGAATTACAAGAAGGAAAGTTCTACTATTCTTTAGTTGAGGGATTATATTTAATAGAAAAGAAAAAATTAGAAGCTATAGATAGTAAAAAAAAGAAATTAAAAGTTGATGATTTCATCAAAAAAGCTAGAAAGATAGAATCTAATTTTTGGATAAGATATATTGTATTTAGAGACATGAGGGATAGAGGTTATATCATAAAAACAGCATTAAAATTTGGTGCTGATTTTAGAGTTTATGATAGAGGTGTTAAACCAGGACAAGATCATGCCAAATGGATTCTTTATCCAATACATGAAGCTACAACTTTAACATGGTATGAATTTTCAGCTAAAAATAGAGTTGCTCATAGCACAAAAAAAAATTTATTGATAGGTATTGTAGATGACGAAAATGATGTAACCTACTATAATGTTTCTTGGACTCGTCCTTAATCAGTATGATGCATTTTGATAAACTATTTATAACCTTGATTTCTATAAAAAAGAATGAATGATGTCAGAAGTAAAGTTTTAAGTATAGTTCAGATGAATGGCCCAATACTGCCAGTAAAGATCTCTAAAGTCATAAATCAAAATATATTATTTACTTCTGCTATTTTATCTGAATTGATAGATCGAAAACAAGTATTATTATCTAAAGCTAAAGTTGGTGGAAGTCCTGTTTATTATATTAAAGGGCAAGAAGAAAGATTACAAATGTTATATGAATATTTAGAAAATGCATTAAAAAAAACTTATAATATCTTAAAAGAAAAAAAAATTTTGAAAGATTCTAAGTGTGAACCATGGCAAAGGGTAGCATTAAGAGAGATGAAAGACTTCGCTGTTCAAATTGAGGATAATAACGAATTATTCTGGAGATGGTATCTAACAAAAGAAGAAGATGCTAAACAAATTATAGAAGATTTAAAACCTAAAGAAAAGATAGATCTAAAGAAAGAAATTAAAGTAGAAGTTAAAGAAGAGAGAGTAGAAGAAAAGCCAAAAAAAGAAGTTAAAGAATTAGTTAAAGAAAAACCTAATGTAGAAAAACCAAAAATAAAAAAAACTAATAAAAAATCAGATCCTGAAATCTTAAATAAAATTCAAAATTATTTTAATCAAAATAATATAAAAATAAATCAAGAAGAGGTAATAAAAAGGAATAAAGAATTTAATTATAGTTTAGAAGTAGATAGTGTTGTAGGAAAAGTAACATTTTTTTGTAAAATAAAAATAAAAAAGAGAGTTAGTGATGGAGATTTAAGTTTAGCTATGAATGAAGCTAAGGGTAAACAATCTTTATTTTTAAGTGAAGGTGATTTAACAAAAAAGGCTACAGAATTCTTAGAAAAAGAAAAAGGGAATATAATTTTTAAAAAATTATGAAAAGGTTTATAAATACTCTATCAAAGATAAATTTATGGGTAGAATAAAGACTAAGTTGATCAAAAGAACAGTAAAAAAATTGATTAATGAACATAGGGAGAAATTCACTGATAAATTTGACGATAACAAAAAATCAGTAGTAGAATTATTAGAAGTAGAATCTAAAAAACTTAGAAATATTGTAGCAGGATATTTAACTAAATTAAAAAAGAGAGAAAAAGAAATTTAATTGGGGGGATAAAAAATGGCAGAGTCAACAGATGACCATACTGTTTTTATTGGGAACAAACCATTTATGAACTATGTTACTGGTGTAGTAATGCAGTTTACAACACAAGGGGCAAGTGAAGTAATCATCAAGTCTAGGGGTAAATTTATTAGTAGGGCTGTAGATGTAGCAGAAGTGGCTGCAAAGAGATTTCTTGAAGGAAATGTATTAGTAAAAGATATAACAATAAATAGTGAAGAATTTGATAATAAAGAAGGAAAAAAAGTAAGAGTAAGTAGTATAGAGATCACATTAGGAAAGAAATAAATCTAGATTGTTAATTAAGTATGGAAGAACACCATAATTCTTTAGTTTTAAATAATAATATAATAATTAATAAAATCAAAGTCTTTATATATCTCATATGTGTATTAGTTATGTATTGTATGTATGCAAGATGTACATAATCTAATAGATACTAAAGACAAATGAAATCAAAGTCTTTATATATCTCATATGTGTATTAGTTGTGTATTGTATGTATGCAAGATGTACAATCAGGTAGAGGGGTGCAAATGTGGCTATAAGAAAGAGAGTTCAAGTCTCTTTTACAGAAAGACAGTGGCAACTTGTTGAAAAACTTAGAGGGGAATTAGGTGAAGGAGATGCAGATATAGTTAGAAATATCGTTCTTCTTTGGTTAAATGAAAAATCATTTGTATCAACATCAGCTAAAAATAAAAAATAAATGGGGGTTAAAATGGCATACACAAGAACAGCATTTTTTGAAAATGGGGAAAAATTTGAGATAGAATATCCAGAAGATAAGGACATGAAAGCAGCTGAGTCAGCTATAGAAGAGGAAAGAAGAAGAAATCTCGAAAGAAAGAAACAAATGGATAATATTATTGAAGGAATGGATAAAATTATTTCCAATTTAGCTTCAATGAAAAAAGAATTAGAGATATAATATTCAATTAACTATTCATTTATTGCATCTTTAGTATTAACTAAGTTAGAATAACTTGCCTCTGGGCGGATTTGAACCGCCGATATCCAGCTCATGAGACTGGCGTTCTACCGGGCTAAACTACAGAGGCATAATACAAAAAGAATTAATTTATTTTAAAAGACTTTTGATTTTAGAAGCTATTTCTTGAGATTCTTTTTCATTGAAATCTTTCTTATTTAAAATAAAAGAATGCCCATCACCTTTAAATCTAGGAATTAAATGTACATGTGTGTGAAATATAACTTGTCCAGCAACTTCATTAATATTAGAATGAATATTCATTCCATCCGCATTAGTTGCTTTCATAATAACATTCCCAACTTTTTTTATGATTAAACTAAGTTTTTTCAAAGCTTTATCTTTATCTTCTAAAAAATTTTTAGAGTGTCTTTTAGGAATGATTAATGTATGACCTTTGTTAATTGGAAATTTATCTAAAAAAGCAATTATAGATTCATCTTCATAAACAATATCTGAAGAAACTTCTTTACTTACAATCTTACAAAATAAACAATCTTTCATTTTAATTGGACCATCGAGATTCTAACTCAATATACTCACATTGCCAATGTGATGATCTACCAAGCTGAGCTACTAGCACTTTATATATTTTATTAAAAAATTAATCTCAAAAAACATTATAAATAATAAGATATTTCATTTGAGATGGTTAGAAAAATAGTTAAGACATTGTTAGATAAAACAGAAATAGATGAAAAAATAATTGGTGCGTCAGGGAAAGTAAAAAAAGAGATAAGAAAACACATAATCACAGCAGTATTGGCTGCATTTGGATTTTTAATAGCTTTATCTTGGAGAGACGCAATACAAGCTGTCATTAATGATCTATTATTTAAGTTTAATTTAACTCAAGAGAGTTATATCTTTAAGTTTGTTGCAGCTATCATAATAACAATATTTTCTGTAGCGGGAATAATATTCTTTGCTAAGTTCGAAGAAAAAGATTGATCATTTAACAAGTTTTCCTGCTTTCTCAAATTTAATCTCTTTATCTAATAATTTATTTATAATTTCTCTTAAATCTTTTATCTTAACTCTTATTTGTTTTTCAGTATCTCTATCTCTTATTGTAACATCTTTATTTTTTATAGAATCAAAGTCTATTGTTAAACAATAAGGAGTTCCGACCTCTGCTGCCCTTAAATATCTTTTACCAACAGAAGCAACATCATCATACACACAAACAAAATTTTTATCTAAATTATTTTTAATTTCTTTTGCTATCTTCATTAAACTTGGCTTTTTAATAAGTGGAAATACCATCAAATCTATAGGGGTTAAATGATAAGGAAGTCTAAACATTGTTTTACCATCTTTTTTCTCTTTTTTCTCATAAAAGGTATCTAATAAAGAAAATACAGGCCTGTCTGTACCAAAAGCAATTTCTAGGATATGGGGAATGAATTTACTTCCATCTTCTCTTGTAGCCTCTAAATTTTCTTTAGAATGTTCTCCGTGTTTCATTAGATCATAATCGGTTCTATCATGGACACCACAAACCTCTGTCCAACCAAAACTTCTTAATTTAATCTCAATGTCCCATGCATCATCTGCATAAAATGCTTTTTCATCAGGATTATGTTGTCTTATTCTAATATTTGATTTAGGAACACCCATACTAATAAACTGCTGATAAGCTAACCATACACACCAAGCATATGCTTTTGTTTTTATTATTCTAGATTTTATTAAAGAATCAAGACTAACTAAATTAGGATCTTTTTTCTTTTTTTGTAGTTTATAATCCCACATTGGCAGTTTTAAATTTTTTATTTTGTTATATTCTGGCCAATTATCCTTTTCTACAGGATCAATAATAATTTGTGCTTCTGCTTGAGTAAATTCCCTTCCTCTTATGACATGTTGTCTTGGAGAAATCTCATTTCTATATGCTTTACCAATCTGAAATACACCAAATGGAAGTTTTTTCTTAAAGAACATATAATTTCTTTTGTAAGGAAGATAAGTAACAGTTGCTGTTTCTGGTCTTAAAGAAGCATCTTCTCCACCAACTTTAGTTTTCATCATTAATGATTCATTTTTAATTTCATGTTTAAAATCACCTTTACAACTAGGACATTTAATCTTTTTTTGTTTGAATAATTTTAGAATTTCTTTACTATCTGTTATTCCTTCTTCTTCTAATAGATGATCTGCCCTAAACTTAGCTTTACATTTACTACATTCTATGATTGGATCATTAAATGTATCTAAATGACCAGAAGCTTTCCATACTATGTCTGGTAGAATTGTAGGACCTTCTAATTCCCATATATCATTTGATTTAAAAATAGATCTTACAGAATTTTAAACTTTATTTTTTAATAATTATCCAAAAGGCCCATAAGTATAAAATACAGCCATTCCTCCATATATCTCTGGTTAAGGACCCCATATAAATCCTTTTTCTACTACAAAACTAATAAAGTCTTTTAGGAAATCATTGTTCATCTTATTATTTATAATCTATAGTTTATAATTTTTATGATTCTTTTAATCTAAAGATTTTTAAATTTGATACTTCATTTTATTACATGAATAAAATAATCTTAGTTAAACCAAGGGGATTTTGTGCAGGTGTTGATAGAGCTATAGAAATAGTTGAAAAAGCTCTTGAAATTCACAAAAAAGTGTATGTAAAACATCAAATTGTCCATAATACACATGTTGTAGAAGATTTAGAGAAAAAAGGAGTAATATTTGTAGAAGAGTTAAATGAAATTCCAAATGATAGTTTAGTTATCTTTAGTGCACATGGTGTTTCTCCAAAAGTTATAGAAGAAGCTAAAAAAAGAAACTTAAAATTTTTAGATGCTACTTGTCCTTTAGTAACTAAAGTTCATTTAGAAGCTATTCGATATAATAAAGAAAATTATTCTATAATATTAATAGGTCATAAAGGGCACCAAGAAGTAATTGGAACAATGGGGGAAGCTCCAATGTTTTTAGTAGGAAATATTGAAGATGTTAATAATTTAGATATTAATTCTGAAAAAATTGCTTATATAACTCAAACTACTTTAAGTTTAGATGACACAAAAAATATTGTGGATGCTTTAAAGAAAAAATATTTGAATATTGAATCTCCTAAATCTAAAGATATTTGTTATGCTACCCAAAATAGACAAAATGCAATAAAAGAATTAACTAAAACTTGTGAATTAATTTTAGTTGTAGGGTCTAAAAATAGTTCTAATTCTAATAGATTAGTTGAAACTGCTGAACTTCATGGATGTAAATCTTATTTGATAGAAAATAAAAATTTTGTTGATGAAGAATGGTTAAAAAATGTTGAAAATTTAGGAATAAGTTCAGGTGCTTCTGCTCCAGAAATATTAGTTCAAGAGTTAGTTGATGATTTGAAAAATAAATTTAATTGCAAAATAGAATATTCAAATATTATAGAAGAAAACATTAAATTTACTCTTCCTATGATAAAATAATCTTTTTTCTTTTATAAATCTTAAGTTGCTGTTATTGATGCTTGTTGATTTTCTAAACACTTTCTCAAAACTTCAAAATACTCACCCATTACTGACTCCCAATTATATCTCTCAATAATCTTATTTGAGGTTTCTTTATCAACTATTATTCTCTTATCTTTTATACTCTTAATCTTTTTAACTACAGAATCCATGTTATTGATATCTACAACAAAATCTTCTAATCCAACTTTTTCTAATGCCCCTTTTACTCCAACTGTTCTATTTACAATAGCTGGAGTCCCTGTTGTAATGGCCTCTAAAGGAACATTCCCAAATGTTTCAAAATGTGAAGGAGTTATAATCAAATCTACTGATCTATAAAAATCTGCTAATTCTTCATGAGGCATATAATCAAATACTTTTACTCCTTCTTCCTCTAACATCTTAAGAACATTTCTTTGATAAGTATTAGGAAAATCAATTGAATGTTTTTCAGTCACACATAAATAATCAGCTTGTACATTACTTTTTTTCAAAACTTTTGCTAATTTGGCGAGAAATTCTAAATTTTTTATTTCATGAAGTCTACCAACAACTGCTATCTTAAATCTATCATTTGATGGTTTTCCTTTATGTCTAAAAAATTCTTCACTTACCCCATTATGTACAACATAAGAGTCTGGAAGTTTTATACCATGTATTTCTTCTAAAGTTTCTTTCGCATGACTTGAAGGAAATATAGAAGGGTATTCAGGATTTAAAAAATCTTTTCCAATTTCATGCCATAAAGGAGATGTTTCTTCTTTATCTATAAGTCCAGCATATCTAATAGCAATAGGCAATCCTTGATTCTTAGCTGCTTGTAAAAGAAACCATGGATAATAAAAAGTTCCAACACAAAGTGCAATCTCAGGTTTATCTGATTCAATTATTCTCTCTATTTCTAAAACTTTATCTCTATGTTTTTTAGAAAAGTCCTCTGCATTTACAACATCATCTATAAGTCTAGTATAATCTTTAGAAACAATTAAATGATGAACTGTAACATTTCTTTCATGTCTCTTAAAATAACTAAGATTATTTGGATCCCTATGAACTAAAGATAGATTACATTCAGGATGTTTTTTTAAATAATTTAACATCTCTACACTTTCAGTTGCAATACCTCCCATTCCAGAGTGAGAATTTTTAATAATTTTCATTGTTAATTCCTAAAATTTAGTTCTTCGTTCTAAGAAATAGATCACTTATAAAACTTTCTATATTTATTACTACTAAAAAAGTATGATTATAGATTAAACATCCTTAATTCCATCATCAAATATTTGAAATATTGCTTCTCCATCTGGCATTGCAGGTGCATCAACTAATTTAGCTACTCTTGTTCCTTTTTTTCCTCTTCTCAAATAGATTCTATAAGTTGAAGCATGTGCTAAAACATGCCCTCCAATAGCCTCAGTAGGGTCTCCGAAAAACGTATCTGGTTTTGACATTACTTGATTTGTTATATAAACAGC
This sequence comes from Candidatus Woesearchaeota archaeon, assembly GCA_964444465.1. GTDB lineage: Archaea > Nanobdellota > Nanobdellia > SCGC-AAA011-G17 > JACPNG01 > JACPNE01. The sequence continues at coordinate 51,608 of CAYUGZ010000004.1, forward strand.
TATATCATATTTTGTAGCTAACTTCATCAATTGATGCATATGTTTATTCAATTTTTGTTGTCTATCTGCTAATTGACCTCTTCCAGAATAATCTGATCTAAAATGCCCCATTAAAGAATCCATAATAATTAATTTAATTGGCAAACCATCTTTAATTAAATCTTCAACTTTTTCTGCTAATAACATTTGATGGTCTGAATTAAAAGATCTAACCCCTCTAAAATTCTTTAATGCTTCTTCTGGATTTAAACCTTGAGCTTCTGCTAATTGTTTTAAAAATTCAGGTCTTAACGTACTTTCAGAATCAATCCATACAGCCATTCCTTCAGCCCCACCTTTCTCTTTAGAAAGTTGAACATTAACAGCTAATTGATGAGCTAAGGTAGTCTTTCCAGATCCATATTGGCCATAAGCTTCTGTTATAGCTCCTGTTTCTACACCTCCTCCAATCAAAGCATCAAAATTTTTAGATCCTGTTGTAATTTTAGTTACTTGTTCTCTTTTTTTCATCAAATCTTCTCCTGATTCAAAACCCATATCTAATTTAGTTCTAGCTACATTAATTATTCTTTTAGCTACATTATCTCCAATTCCACAAGCTTCAACTAATTCTGCTGGAGAAGCTACAGCTATTGACATTAAATCATTGTATCCTGAATCACTTAATTTTTCTGCAGTTGCTGAACCAACCCCTGGAAGATCTGATATTGAATATTCTTTTTTCTCTTTCTTAGCTTCTTCTTTCTTAATCTCTTTTTCTGCCATCTTTATTCCTCCTCATCTTCTCTTTCTTTATTTTCTTTATCAGCTTCGAAAAATAAGTAATCTTGCACCTTATTTAACAATAGTTGTAGTTTAACTATATCTTGTCTCCTTAGATTATTAATAACATCAGATCTCCAAATATCTTCTTCTTTCTTTTTATATCCTTTAGAAATACTAAAAGTTTTGAAAGAAACTTCTCCACCATTAAATTCTTTTTTATTTTCCCAAACAGAAAAATCAATATTCCCTAATCTCCATTTTTGTATTGGTCTTGGCATTTTTCCCTCCTTATCGGATTTTATTTCATATAATCAAGAAATAGTTTGCTTAAAACAAAGTCAGCTATTCGCAATCTATTTCATTGACTTATTATGTATAAGATAAAATTATTTATAAACCTGACGTGTATTTGTCTGGTGTCCGCTATAAATATTCTAGAAGATATACATTAAAAAATAGTTTCTACCATTAAAACAATCGCAATTAAAATTGAAGTTAGTAAAGCATATTCTAAAATTCCTCCAGTTTTAATAAATCCACTAATATGGAATTTATGGAATGGTTTCAAAAAACTTATCCCTTTTATATTTAATGAATCTATTAACAAATGAGAGATAAATCCTAATAAAAAAGCAAATCCAACAAGTTGATAGTTAAATATGCTTAAAATAATAAAAACTGCAATTGGAACATAAATAGTGTGCATTAATCCTCTATGTCCAAACAAAATTTCTAAGAAGAAAGATAAAAGTTTAACTTTAGATCCTATCTTAGAAGACATTTTGTCTATATCTGCAACTATCGAACTAAAAACTATAATTGAAATAAAAATGATATTATTTGGGACTTCAAAATAAGTAATTGAAATTAATGCAACTAAAAACCCAAAAACAAGATGTGTTATGAACATCATTTTAACTTACTTAACAATTCATCTACTGAATCTTTAACATTTATCTCTTCTACAGAATTAGCAATAAATTCTAATCTATCAAACATCTCATTCTTTACAACTTTCCCATTGATAATAATTTGAGTGCCCATAACTTTTTCTCTTACTTCATTAAATTTATTTGTATCTTCTTTTAATTTTATAACTTCCTCATTATTTATCTTTAATATTTCTGCTACATTATCTCTAAAAGCAACTATTCTGATATTTTCAGTACTATCATCAAAAAATAAATTTAGAATTGGAGTGATTTTTTCTTTAACAATACCATGGACCTCACATTTGTATTTATCCCCTTCTAATCCTAATTTTTTATTGCATTCAGGACAAGCATTGTAGAATTTTGGTTCAAATAATTGAACAATAGTTCCAGATAAAGAAACATTATCACCTATTTGTAGATCTTTAATTTGTTTTCTTTGTAATTTTCTTTGTATATTAACTAAAACATCACCTAAAGTCTCATTTTCAGGATTAACCTCAAAAGAACTTGATTTGTTTAGATGTATCTCTTTAAACCCATTATTATCTCTTATGTATCCATTATTTATTAATAACAAATCTCCTTCTTTTACTTCTTGCAATGAATTAATTTGAGTTTCATCCCATACAACTAATCTCATAGCTCCAGTATCATCTCCAATTAATAAATTTTGAACTTTTCCTTCTCTATTTTCTTTTTTAAATTCTCTAACTTCATTCTTTTGAACTAATTTAACTAAAACTTCCATAGAAGTCATTCCGATCATCAATTCATTTATTTTGAATCTTTTTTTATTTAAATCAAAAATTTTAATTCCTAAATCATTAGCAACTATATATGCTGCCCCATCTTTACTAACTAGATTATTTAATTGAGAAATTTTGTTATTTACTTTTTCTTCTATCTCTTTATCTGAAAGTTTCTTCTCTTCTTTTATCTTCTTTACAATATCTTCATAGCTTATTTTATACATCTTTTAATTTAATATTTGGGTTGAAATTTCTTTTCTATGTTTTATTGGGATCTCTTTTGTTGTTACTATGGATTTATAAGGGTAACTCAAACTTATTTCTAATGGGTTTGAAAAAAAGTTTGAACTATCTAAGCTAACTTGTTTAAAACAATCAACTTCTAATTTTTTTCTTGATTCCCTGAATTTTAATAAATTAGGACTACAAGTAAAAGGTCCTTTTCCTTTTAATATTATTCTTCCATTTATGTCTAAACTATTTTCTTCATTATTTATCCATCCATCACTTCCACCAAAATCTTCAAAAGTTAAAGTCAAGAAAATTTCAGCAGTTGCATCACCTACTGAATCTAATTCTTGTTTAATATTAGTTACAGTAACTGGTGCATGTTGTGCATCAAAACCAAGATCACTATTTGAAAAAGACCTTCTCGAAGTACATTCTTGCTCATTTACTTTTGCATCTCTACTCTTTACACATATATCTGTAAAAAATTTAACATTATAATCATATTCTAATTCAGCTCTTATTGTGGTTCCAGTTAAAGAAGGTGAAGGGGGATAAGTATATGATCCTAAATCTATTTCTTTTCCTTTAGGTGTAGATCTAATACCTTTATCTAAACCTTCTAAATCAAATCTTTGTTGGACTCTACCTTGGATAGCTGATAATGATCCTGACAATTTATCTGATAAATAAATATCTCCTGAAGTTGGTTGTGAAGCCCAATTTTCTAATAAAACTCTAACACTAAATGGAAATTCAGATCTTATTCTATCTTGTGACGGTGATCCTTCTATAAATTTTAATGTGACGCCACGATTAGTTAATCTTCCAGATTGTGAATTTACTTCAGATATAACATTTTTGTCTGGAGCATTTGTATTAGTAGGAAAACAACCTGAAATGATTACTAGAGAAACTAATAATAGAATTAAATATCTCATTCAATAAAAAACTACAATTTCTTTAAAAGGTTTTCTGTGAATAAAATAGCATTTGTTGTTATTCCATTAGTATTTTTATCAAGTTTAGTAAATAATGAATCTTCTTTTTTTCTTATTTGAACTGATGAGTCTTTAGATACACCATAAGTATAGATTGCATTTGTTCTTAATTTATAAACATCTATTAAATCTCCTTCAGGAGCTTCTTGTATCTTTATTCCACATCTAAAAGCTAAACTATTATCTCTAAACTTAACACAATCTTCACTATTTTTATTTTTACTATAACAAACATTATTTATCTTTTCATTGATATTTTTTATTATTTGAGAAGATAGTTTTCCATCAATGAAATTTTCACAGCTATTTTGATTAATTGTTACTTGTTGTTTATTCAAAGAAAAAATCTCTAGAAATTTTAATTTATATAAATTCCCTCCCCATTCAATTTTGTTTGAGGCTGTATTTATAATTCCAATTACAAGATCTGCATTCTGTTTGGTGAGTGGTTGTCTAGCTAATAATTGAATAGATGCAGGAATTGGAACTTTAGCACCTATCTGTAAAGATCTTATTTGCCCATCACCTTTCCATAATCCTGTAGATTTTAAATTATCAAGTAAATCATTTCTTTTAAGTAAATTTTCACCACCAATTGAAGAGAGCCTTTCTTCATTACCTACATGTAAATCTAAGATTGTAGTTGTTTTAACATCATACTTAACATTTAATTTTACTGATTTTCCTACTCTTGATTTATCTTTAAAGTTAGAACTATAACTATCTTTTGGAAGAGTACATCTAACTGATACAGTTTTTGTTCCACCGAAAGGGCTACCTTTTACAGTAGTAGACACTTGATTAACTCCTTTTGTACTTTCAATTCCCACAACTTCAATTTCAATTGATTTAATCTGATCTTCTGCACTACAACTTAAATCTAATCTTAAATCATCTTCTACATTAATTATATCTACTAATCCATCTAAAATTATTTTATCTCCATCTTCATAAAAAGGTTTGAATGATTTAAATTGAGATATAATGACTCCCCTTTTTTCTTTTGGTTTTTGTGCTACAACTGGATTTTCAAACTTTCCAATTTTTGCAAGTTCTTCAGGAAATTTTGCATAAAAAGGGAGACCTTGTATAATTGCATCTTTGGTTATTATTATTTTATTACCTATTTCACTTGCTTTAATTTGAGAAACAAAAACACTACAAGTACCAGGATAAAATTGACAGTAAAAAGTCCCAAAAATGAAAATTACAATAATGATAGCTAAAAAAGCACCTAATCCAGGTCCTTTTTTCTCTTTAAGTGCAATTGGGGCTTGGTTAACATTAACTTGTATTGGTTGTTGTTGCTGTTTTCTTCTTCTGAAAGGATAAGAAATAATTCTTGCTGGATTTTTAACAGATCTTCTAAATCTATGTCCTGATAATTCATGCTCTTTTACTTTTGCAGCTACTTTTTCTGCCTTCTTCCTTCTATGTTCATCTACACCTTCTGAATATCCTTCTCTAAATCTTCTAAAACTATCAGCAAGTCCCATTTTATATAACTTCTAAATCTGTTTTAAATTTTATAATTAGATTATCTTGAATCAATCTTTTATTTTCATTTTTTAATATCTTAAAGTTAGTTATTATTTCGAAATTAATAAAGTTACTCTCTCTATTAAGTTTCCATTCAAATCCTTTTTTATCTTTTATACAATTGCTTAGATCAGAAGCAATATCTCCTTTCTTTAAACAATCTTGTGATTTAATTACTTCATCATGTAATTTATCTAAAACATCAAAATCAAAATTTATTTTTTCAATAAAAGAAGGATTTATCTCATAAGTTCCAGTTAGTATTGCCTCTTTTTTTGTGTCTAATGGGACAGATCCAGTTATCTTATTTAGTTCCTCATTAACTTTTCCAACATATTTATGT
>CAYUGZ010000005.1:0-49651 GCA_964444465.1 Candidatus Woesearchaeota archaeon
AGGGAAAAATATATAAATCATTTAAAGTAATAATGAATATGAATAAATTGAGATTAAAATCTTTAATATTTTTCAGTATCTCTATTCTTGCATATACCATAAATCAATTCTTTTACTATCTCTTTTATTTTGATTTTTTAGGGTTATTTATACAGTTTGCAGCAACAATTCTTGTTATTATTTATAGTACAAAATTGATAATAAAGAAAGATTATATTTTTGGTGTACCCTTCCCCTTAATTTCCATTATAATTTTGATAGATTATTCCATGCCTTTTTTAATTGGATTTTTTGGATAATTAATACATACTCTTAACCAAACATTTTTTTAACAACTAGAGTAGCATAGCTTCCTTTTGGTAAAGAAAATTCTAAAATAGCTTTTAATCTTCCTTTATTTGAATCATCTTTTTCATATTCACACTTCAAATCTTGTATTTTTACAATTAAATCTCTTTCATTACCTTCAGAACTTATCTCTGGAATTTGTTTAATTATAAAATCTTTTTCTCTTATTCTTTCTCTTTTCATTATTTCAGTATAAATTTCTTTTATTTCTTTAATTTTTAGTTCTGTTAGAAATCCTACTATTGGAATCTTTTTATTATAAATTTCTTCATTTGAAAAATAGAATTCTCCTTGACTATACTCAACTTCTTTGAAATTTTTATATTTCTTACTTAAATAAACATTCAAAAATTGATTAAATAATAAACTTTGATAAGAGTTTATGTAAAATCTTAATAATTTTTTACCAAGATTTCTTAATGGATTAACATAATCTCCTTGATTCCACTTTAATTTAAGATTAAAACATGCTTTTCTAAATTCTTTTTTTACTAAAGCCTTTCCCAATATGTGATTTCTTCCACCAAATCTTTGATCATCAAAATAATTTTCTATAAATTTTATTTCATCAACTTTTTTTTCTAAATTTCTTACAACAATCCTAAAACTATTATACTCATTTTGTCCTAATTTTAATCTTTCATTACCATAACCAATAAATGTTAATTTTAGATCCTTAATTTTTAGATTTTCTACATTATCTTTATTTATTTTGAATATAGAGATATATTGTCTTGTTATTGCTCTTTTATCTTTTATACCTGCTACATTAAATTTATTGGGTTTTACCCTTAAATTAGAACAGATAGCCTTTATTGCATCATGGGTATTCCAATCTTTTTTTTCTAAAATAAAGTAAGAATAGTCTCCCTTTTTAGTTAAATCTAGTTTAATTACTTCTTCTACACAAAAATCTTCTATTTTATTTTTTATTTGATACATCCTAAAACCTTAAAAATAATGTTTAAAGAATAAGAAAGATTTTAAAAAACTATTCAATTCATATTTAAATGGCAGATGAGATTATTACCTATGAGATATTATATGATTTGTTAAGAAGAGAGAAATCTAATCAAGAATTACAAGTCATAGAAAAGAATTTTTTTGAGAAAGTTATAAAATATTTAAGTGAAAAAGAATCAATTTTACAATCTCAACAACAGAAAAGTAGTAGATTTGCCTCTACAGAAATACAAAAAACTACAAAACAATTAGAAAATATTAATAAAATTCTAAAAGAATTATATGACCGAAGAGAAACTAAAATAATTCAATTAGCAATATTTTCATCTAAAACAAAAGAAAAGCCAAATTTATCTATCTTACTACCAGAAGAATCAGAATTTTTTAATTCAATAATTGAAGTTCTTGATAAGTATAGAGAAGATATTCTATTTAATCTATTGAATGGTAAAGCTCCAGATATTACAAAAATAGTAAAAATTGAGGAACCAAAACAATTAAAAAGTGAAAATAAAGAAAAAGAAAATACATTAATAAGATTTAATGAAAACATTCCAAAATTTATGGGTGAAGATTTAAGTGTATATGGGCCTTTCAAACAAGAAGATATGGCCTCTCTACCAAAAATCATAGCTAATATTTTAGTAAGTAAAGGAAGTGCAAAAGAAGTATGAAAGTTCCAAAATTAATGAAGACTTATTGTAAATATTGTAAGAAGCATGCTCCACATAATGTAGCTCAAGCTAGAGTAAAAGATAGAGGTGCATTAAAACAAGGATCTATTCAAAGAGCAAAGAAAAGAGGATTAGGAAGAGGTTTTGGAAATCTAGGGAAATGGGGTTCCAAACCAGCTATATCTAAATGGAAGAGAACTGGGGCTAAAAGCTCAAAAAGAATTGATTATAGATTAAAATGCAATGTTTGTAATAAGATTAGTATAAGAACTTCTAGTTCTAGAGTTAAAAAATTCGCTTTAGAATAAAAAGTCTTTTAAACCATCTAAAATCATCTAAAAAATGCAAGATCACATAAAAGAACCAACTAGTAAATTTATAAAACTTAGATGTCCTAAATGTAAAAACGAACAAATGATGTTCGGAAAAACATCTACTAAAGTAAAGTGCTTAGTTTGTGATAAATTATTAGCAATTCCTACAGGTGGAAAAGCTAAAATAAAAGCCCAAATACTAGAAATCTTAGAATAATGTTCTATATTAAAAAAGGATTACCAGGAGAATCTGAATTAGTTTTATGTACTATTAAGAAAGTTTTACCTCATTCTGTTTTTGTATCTATTGATGAATATAAAGAATTAGAAGGGATGATTCATATTTCTGAGGTTTCCCCTGGAAGGATTAGAAACATTAGAGATTTTGTAAAAGAAGGAAAAACAATAGTTTGTAAAGTTCTAAGAGTAAATACTGAAAAGAAACATATTGATTTGTCATTAAGAAGAGTTTCTTCTTCTATGAAACAAAGAAAGAGTAATGAATATAAGCAAGAGCAAAGAGCTGAAAAAATATTAGGACTAACAGCTAAAAAATTAAAGACTGATTTAGAATCAATGTACAAAAATGTAGGCAACTCATTAATAGAAGAGTTTGGATCTTTATATGAATCATTTATGGTTATTTTAAAAGATAAAGATTCTGTTAAAAATTTAAAGATAGATGATAAATATCTAAAACCTTTAACTGATGTAATTAATGAGACTATCAAACCACCAGAAGTTAGCAAATCTGCTACATTGTTACTTAGAACATTAGCTCCTGATGGAATTGATATTATAAAATCTAGTATAAAAGAAGCATTAGATTTCACAAAACAAAAGAAATACAAAGTTAAGTTAACTTATATTGGCTCACCTAAGTATAAAATAGATGTAAAAGCAGAAGATTATAAAACAGCTGAAAATATTCTTAAAGAAGTTTCAGATATAACAATAAAATATTTAGAAAAAAATAAAGGCCAAGGTCAATTAGCAGAATGATCTTAAAATGCGAAAATTGTGGAGAGTACACAATGGATAAAAATTGTTCCAAGTGTAAGATAGAAACAATATCCATCAGACCAGCAAAATACTCTCCAGAAGATAAATATGGATATTATAGGAGGTTAGCTAAGAAAAATGACATATAAATTTAATCAAATAGCCAAATTAAATAAAATTAATGATGCAGTTTTAATAGAAGGATTGCCTGGAATTGGAAATGTTGGAAAGATAGCTGTAGATTTCATGATAGATAGTTTAAAAGCAAAAAAAATATATCAAATTTATTCACATAATTTTCCTCATGCAGTGTTCATAAATGAAAATAACTTAGTTGAACTACCAAGAATAGAAGTTTATCATAAAAAAATTAAGAATAAAGATGTTTTATTATTAGCTGGAGATATACAACCTATAGATGAATCTTCATGTTATGAATTTTGTGAAAATGTCTTAGATACAATGGGTAAGCATAAGATTAATGAGATTATAACTATTGGTGGAATTGGGTTACAACATATCCCTCAAGATCCAAAAGTTTATTGTACTTCAAATGATAAAGATATAATCAAAAAATATAAATCTAAAAATTTGACTAATGAAATATTTGGTATTGTTGGGCCAATTATAGGTGTATCAGGATTGTTAGTTGGTTTGGCAGAACAAAGAAAAATAGCTGCAATAGCATTATTAGCTGAAACATTTAGTCATCCTACTTATTTAGGAATAAAGGGTGCAAGAGAAGTTCTAAAGATAATTGATAACAAACTTAAGATGAATCTTAAGTTAGATAAGTTAGATGAAGAAATTTATGAGATTGAAAAAGATATTAAAACTAAAACTAAAGAATTTTCAAAATTACAAAAGAAAAAAGAAGGACCTAGAACTGATTATATAGGCTAATTTTTTTTATTTTAATTTATATTTTTAGAATCTTGTAAAACTACTTTCCCATACTGTCCATCATAACCTGGAATAATTTTTAATTTATCTTCTCTATTCTTTATTATTATTTTAACTAATTTTTCATCTGCTACTTTTTTTAGATTTTCTTCATTAATATTTAATAAAATATTAAATTCATTATCAAAATTTTTAATTAAATTATTGTAGATTGTCCAAACTTTTTTAGAAGTTAACATTTTCATTCCATACACTGTTGTTATTAATTCATGTAAGGGAATTAATCTTTTGTAATCTATAAATTCTTTTGGTTTGTAATCTTCTGGTTCTTTAGCTAGTTCTTCTATTCTATATTGAACTCCAATAGTTAAAGCTTTTTTACATTTTGGACAAATTCCATCTACTTTTTTAGTTTCTTCAGGACTTAATGAAATATTACAATCAGTATGTCCATCATAATGATATTTTCCATAATCAGGAACGGTTTCTATTGTAGAATTCAATCCTTGTTTAGTTCTTATAGCTTTTAATATTTCTTTATATTCTAATTTACAATCGAAAATTGTTGATTCTCTCCCTATACGCCAAGGCCAATAACTATGTGCATCTGAAAATGAGACTATATTAATATCTTCTTTTAGTCTCCATAACATCGGAGGATCTGCAGACATTCCTGATTCAATTGCATGAATGTATTTTGTATTGTCTTTAAAGCAATCTTTCAATGTATCAAATCCAGTTTTAGATCCAAATAATCCAAAGTAAGGAGTCATACAATGTGCAGGAATAATCTCAATATTTTCATCAATATCTCTCATGAAATCAACTAGTTCAATAGAATTAAATCCAAATATAGGTCTACCATCATAATCTAATCTTCCTTTACTTCCTAAGAAATCGATAATTTGATTAGCAACTTCTCCATTTGGTGCGAAAATTAAATGATGGATTCTTCTTCCTTTTCCATCTTGTTTATACATCAAAGAAATTTCAGTTTGCCATAAAAATGGAAATTTTGTTTCACTCCATAGAATTCCACTTTCATCTTCTGTTAATTTTTCTTTTATTTCTTTATTCCATAAAGGATGTTGAAAATCTCCAGTTCCCAATAAATCTAATCCTTTAATTTTAGCATATTTTTCCAATAATTCTAGAGTTGTGTTTTTACTACATGCTCTAGCGTATCTACTATGAATTTGTAAATCAGCTATTATCATATTAAGAATTAAAATAAAATATATTTAAGCATCTGTGTCTTCTACAACAATCTTTTTCTCAACTGAATCTTTAAAGAAATAGATTAATTCTATTTTTAATGGTCTTGTGTGTGCAAACTCTTGTAATCCTGAAGTTGAAAGTTCACATTTAATTGTTCTTTTTCCACCTATTAATTCAATAGTTCCATCAGATCCACCACCAAGTCTACTACAACTTGGATTTAATCTTCCAGAAGCTGAACTTACTTTTACCCTTACTTTATCTTTTCTATCTCTTTGTTCATTACATACATTTGTGAATGTTCCTGGTTCATAAACATCCCCATCTGCTTTTTTTTCTATGTCAAAAGTGAATGTAACTTGATTTGCACCACTTGGTCTTTGAGACACTTTAGTTACTTCAACTGGAGCTCCTGAATTTTCTATATCTAACTTATCATTATCTAACTTACATACATCTCTAGTTAGTCTTTCATTTGCATCTCTTTTCAAACATAAATCAGTTTGAGATCTTGTTTTGTATTCATAACATACATCAGCTCTAATGTTAACATTAAAAGTAGCATCTAAATCAAATTTATATCTAACATCTCTATATTCTAATTCTAATTCTTCTCCATCTTCTTCTCTATCTCTAATTAATCTCTTTCCAGCCAATTCTGTGTTGCTTTTAACAGATAAAGAAGGCAGTGCAAAAGCATCTCTATCTATTCCTTGTAAGGAAGTTATAATTTTTCCTCTTTCTATATCATGTTCCCCTTCATTTTTTGCAACAATAATTATTTCAAATTCATCTGCACTATTATCTCCTACTCTAGATGGAGTGTCTTCACTAAAACTTAAGGACAATCCTTTAGTTCCACCTATAAATCTTTTAGTAGAAATTGAAGTAGAAGATGAATCATCTCCATCTAATTGATCACATCCTGCAATGAATAAAATTCCAAATACTAAAAAAACCAAAAAATGCTTTTTTCTCATATTATTAAATCTCATATTATTTATTAAAGTTTTCTATCAATCTAAAAATACTATTAATCTCTCTATTTCAAATGAAGTTTTTGGAATAATCTTAATTATATTATCTCCTCTATTTATGAAAGGAGAAATGTCTCTTTCATATGAAGAATCTACAACATCAAAAGCTATTGTTTCTTCATTTATTGCAATATTAGCTCTTTTTATTTTTCCTTCTCTTTCTTCTTTAAAGTCAAGTCTTAATATAATCTCTGAATTTTTTCTACAATCAAACTCAAATTCACAATCATCTGTACATCTATCAAAACATGAGTCTGTTCTACAATCAAAATCACATTCTTTTATACATCTATCAAATCCTCTTCCACACAAACCAGTACTCTCATCAAAATCTTCATCTTCTATTTTAAAGTTATATTTTGGAAAATCTTGTTCCCCTATTAACAATTCTACTTCAATATCATCTAGTTGATAATCTCCTCTATCTATTTTAAATTCTAGTCTATTCAATCCTGATTTTACTCTATCTGGAGATAAGTCTATTACATTTAATCCAGAATCACAAAATACAAAATCATTAAACAATAATCTATTATTTAGATTTACATTTAAAGTTCCTTGTTCTTTTAATGATAAACAATTTACAAAATAAGCTAGTGTTACATCATCTAATCCATTTTTTTCTTTATCTGTTATTGAAAATTCTCTAACTACTACTTTATTTTCTAATTTTCTAGTTACTATAAGTTTAATCTCATCTAATTTATACTCCTCAGATAAAAATCCTCTAGATGAAACAAATCTTAATTTATTCTTATTTCTTAATTCATTAATTGGAAGTCTAAGTGGTATGTTACTAGAATCTAACTCATTATCAAAAGCAATTTCTCCATTTAATTCTATTCTTAAATCCCCTTCTCCTTCTATTACAAACATAAATAATTCTAATTTTTCTATATCATTTATATTTGCTAAATCAAAATTAAAGCTTCTATCAACTTCTGTAAATAAATTTTTGTCTAGAGTTATTGTGTTTGAAAGATCAATAGTTTCTTTTTCTAATCTAGAATATAATAATGCAGGTGTCAATTCTTTAAGTGTAGCTACATTTTCAAAAGCACTAACTGCTCCAGGAAATGAGCTTAATAGAACTTTTTCTGCTCCATTAAATGTGTCTCTTTCATCTGTTCTTCTACTTGTTCCAGTTGATGTTCCTGGTAGTAATTCTTCTCTAAGATCTTGAGGAATAACTAACATAAATAATAGAATGAACAAACCAATTAAAAGGACTAATGCTGCTATATTAGTTCCTGCATCCCCTTTTTTATTTTTCATTAATTAATAGTAAGATTTTTTCTATATAAAGATTTCCACAACTAATTAAAAAGAGTATATTTTAGAAATTTTAATAGTCTAGGTTCTTTTAATAATAATTGAAATATAAATCTACTTGGATAATCTCTATCATTTTTTTCAAGTACTTTTTTTAATCTTTTTTGTGTAAATAATCTAACTAATTCATTATAATCTTTTTTGCTAAACTTATCCATTATCTTTCTAGCATATAGACTAGTCCAAAGATCCCCTCCAATTACCTTTCTCCAATTTTTATCATAATTTTCAAATGACTTGGACATCTCTTTAGCTGCCAATAAACTTTGGATTATTCCACCATAAGTAGTTGCTTTAACTTGTGTAGCAGAATCCCCAATTAAATAAACATTATTTTTACTTGTAACAACTTTAGGATCATATATAGGTATCATTCCAGATTGATAATTAATTATTTTTCCTTCTCTTAATTTTCTTAATTTTTCAAATTCTAAATTTGCGTTATCATAAGCGGCTACTCCAATTCTTGCTATTTTATTATTTTCAGGAACTACCCAACCAAAACAACCATACCCTAAATAAAAATCAATTTTATCTTCTTCACATTTTAGATTACATCTAGCTTGTACACCATACACAAATTTTCTATTATTAAACATATCATTAGATTTAGCCACATTAGAGAATGGCCCATCAGCACCAATTAATATATCTGTTTCTATCAATTCATTATTAATTTTTATTTTTTTAATTCCATTATTCTTACAACCATTATATTTACTCTTTAAATGTAGTTTAGCTCCAGAATTTACAGCTAATTCTCCTAAGTATCTATCAAATTTATCCCTATCAAAAATATAATTTGCTCCTTTTAATTTAACTTCTATAAAATTATTATTTGGAGAGAAGATTCTAGCATATTTAGCTTTGTTTAAAACAAAATCTTGATCCATATTCAAAATTCCTTTTAATGAACTAGTTGTTATTCCTGTACATTGTATTGGAGAGCCTATTATGGAATGTTCTTCATACAAATTAACTTTTTCTCCTTTACTAGCTAATAGATGTGATAGATAGCTACCTGCTGGTCCTGCTCCAATAATAGAGATCATATTTTTTTCATGAATGAAAAATTTATAAAAGTATCATTTAGAAAATTATTTAAACAAAAATATACTTTTAAGTACACATGAATGTGTTTACTTCATTAAGAGATCTAAAAAGAATAAAAAATATTGTTAGTGTGCTATTCAAACATGAGTTTGGATATTTTATAGAGAGATTAGATCTTAAAAAATATCTTAGATTTAATAGAAAAATACAACAAGGAAAATTCTCAGAACAAACATTAACTCCAAAGAGATTTAGATTAGTTATGGAAGAATTAGGAGGGAGTTTCATTAAACTTGGACAATTATTAAGTTTAAGACCAGATTTACTACCAAAAGAATATACTGAAGAATTTTCTAAACTACAAGATAATGTTAAGCCATTAAGTTATAGACAAGTAAAATCAATAATAGAAAAAGAATTCAAACAGCCATTAAGACAAATTTTTAGTTCTTTGGATAAAAATCCAATAGCCTCTGCTTCAATTGGCCAAGTTCATAAAGGAAAATTAAAATCTGGAGAGAAAGTAGCTGTAAAAATTCAAAGACCAGATCTAAAAGATTTGTTTGAGGCAGATATTGATATTATGTATAGATTAGCTGAAGTTCTAGAAAAAAGAATTCCTGAAACAAAGTTGTACAGGCCTACTCAAATAATAAAAGAATTTGAAGAATATACAAAAAAAGAATTAGATTATTCAAAAGAAGCTAAGAATATAGATGATTTTTCTAAAGTTAATGAAAATAAAGATGTGGTAGTCCCAAAAGTTTTTTTGAATTATTCAAAACAAAAAGTTTTAACAATGGAATTTATTGATGGAAAGAAAATTCATGATGTAAAGAAGTTTAGTGAGATAAATTCTTATGAAAGAATAGTCATGAATAATATAGCTTCTTCTATTATCAAACAAATTTTAGAATATAGAATTTTTCATGCAGACCCACATCCTGGAAATATATTATTATTGTGGGATAATAAGATAGCATTATTGGATTTTGGAATTGTTGGAAGGTTAGATGAAGATTTGGCTGAAAAAATTGAAAATGTTTTCATAGCTTTAATGAAACCAAATTCAAGTTTGTTAGCTGATAGTTTAATTAAACTAAATTTTGTTGATAAAAAAGTTTCAACAATAGAATTGAAGAAAGATTTGTCAGAAAATTTATCTAAATATTATTCTTTAAGCTCTAAAGAATTTAATTTAACAGAAGCAATGTATAGTATACTAGCTGTTGCAAGAAAATATGAGATGCAATTTCCTAATGATTTTGTTTTGTTAGTTAAGACTTTGATAACTACAGATGGATTAGCTAAAATAATATATCCAAGTTTTAATTTTATTGAAGAATTAAAGCCATATACTCAAGAACTTATTAGAAAAAAATCTTCATCTAAATATTTAATTGATTCATTGAAAAAAACTTTATTAGATTTCAAAAAAACATTTTCAAAAGCTCCTGAAGAACTTAAAAAAACAATTAAAGCAGTTCAATCTCCAAAAATTAAAGTAGATATTGAAGATGCAGATGTACAAAAATTTGTTTTAGAATTAGATAGATCTAGTAATAGAGTTTCTTTTGGATTAATAATAGCTGCATTATTGATAGGATCTGCATTAATGTTTGCTGCTAAATTACCACCATTTGTTTATGATCTATCTTTAGTTGGAATAATATTTTTGATTGTAGCAATGATTGTATCTTTATTATTAGTAGTTTCTATATACAAAGAAGGGAGGTTTAAGAAATGATAAGAAAATTAGTTGAAAAAGGGTTGAAGGTTGGCTTAAAAGTTGGTTCTTTAACTAAGAAAAAAGCAAAAAAAGTTGCTAAAATTGCTTTAAAAAATAAAAATATCAATAAAAATGACTTAGAGAAGTTAGCTAAGAAGATAATGAATGAGTCATTAAAAGAACAAAAACGATTAAGAAGAATTATGCAAAAAGAGGTTGGAAGTTCTATAAAAAAGATAACTTCAATAGCTAAAAAACCAAAGAAAAAACCCAAACCAATTAAGAGAAAAAAGAGGAGATAATCATCATAATTGATTTAGTTTTATTAGTTATAGGTATAACTGCGTTAGTTGCAGCTTCAATATCAGATATAAGAACAAGAGAAGTTCCTGATTGGATTAGTTATAGTATGATCTTTTCAGGATTGTTGATAAGATTAATTTTTTCAGTTAAAACATTTGTTTGGTCTTTTTTCTTTATTGGGTTATTAGGATTTTTAAGTATGTTAATAATTGGAAATTTAATGTATTATACTAAACAATGGGGTGGAGGAGATACTAAAATTATGATGGGGATCGGAGCAGTTTTTGCTACAGTTCAAGGTCAAAATTTATTTCTCTTAAATTTGATTATAAATTTATTAATTGTTGGCGCAATATATGGATTAGTTTGGAGTATTGTTTTAGCTATCAAAAATAAAGACAAATTTACAAAAGAAGTTAAAAGAAAATTTAAACAAAATAAGAATGTAAAATTTGTATTGTTAATACTATTTATTATATTATCTGTTAATTTTTTCTTGATAAAAGATATAACGACAAGAATAGTTGTTTTATTCATAATAACTTTAGTTGGATTGTATTATTATTTACTTATAATAATAAAAGCAGTTGAAGATTCTTCTATGTATAAGATAATTCCAGTGTCTAGACTAACAGAGGGAGATTGGGTTGCAGGTAATGTAAAAATAAATCATAAAATAATCTATAAAAAATCTAGTTTAGGTGTAACTAAAGATCAATTAAGATTAATCAAAAATTCAAAAATTAAAAGAATAAAAATAAAAGAAGGAATACCATTCATTCCATCTATATTTTTAGCAACTTTAGTTACTTTAGTTTTTGGTAGTCTTGTATCATTAATAATTTAAGCTATTCTTTCTTTTTCTTCATGATTAGAATTAGTTTTTTTATTTACTTTAACTTCTTTATGCGTTACAATATTTTTCTTTATTGTACTTACTAAATTTAACATTTCTTCATCATTTATTTTTTTGAAATCCCATTTAAAATCTATTCCATCATCTTTGTATCTAGGGATTATGTGAACAATAACATGAGAAGCATTTTGTCCTGCTATTTGTCCATTGGCAACAAAAATATTATTTCCTTCTGCGTTTAATCCATTTACCATAGCTAATGAGATTTTATTAACAATCTTAAACATATGAGCTGCTTCAGTATCTGAAACTTGAAACAAGAATTGATGATGTTTTTTTGGAAATAAAATCACATGCCCTTTATTAGCTGGGTTGATATCAAGAACAGCCATAACAATTCCATCTTCATAGACAGTTTTAGCATCTATTTTTTTATCAACTATGCCACAAAAAGGACATTGTTGTTGTGTTATTTCATTTAATTCATCTTGTGGAAGTTCTTTAAGAATCTCTTGAAGTTTTTGTTGCTGTTCTTCAGGATCTAATCCTTTCAATCTTTCTTGAATTTCAGCTATCCTTTGTTCTGATAATGCCATAAAAAGTTAATTATATAAATCATTAAAAAACTTTTCATTATGATCTCAATTATTATTCCAGCTTATAATGAAGAAAAGTATATTTCTTCAACCCTTGAATCAATAAAATCTCAAAACTTCAAAAATTATGAAATTATAGTTGTTTGTAATGGTTGTAATGATAATACTTTCAATGTTTCAAAAAAATATACTGAAAATGTTGTAATTTTAAAAGAAGCTAATGTAATGAAAGCAAAAAACAAAGGAGCTTCTTTATCGAAGTATAATAAACTAATCTTTTTAGATGCAGATACAAAATTTAAAAATAAAAATGCATTATCTAAGATAGCAAAAAATAATAAAGAAATATCAACATGTTTTTTTCTTCCAGATAAAATTTCATTAAAATATATCCTATTTTTCATAATAAAAAATATATCTAGTTTATTTGGGGCAGGAAATGGAATTTTGATTTGCAATAAAAATAGATTTGAAAGTGTTCATGGATTTAACATAATTAAATATCCTTTAGAAAATCGAGATTTAATAAATAAAATTAGAAAAAATGGAAGATTTGGAGTTGTAAATACTTTTGTTATAACCTCTATGAGAAGGCATAATAAATGGGGATTATATAGTTTATATTATTGGGGTAAAAGATTATTAATAAGAAAGAGAAATAATAGTTATGAGCCAATAAGATAAATTAACCAATAGCTCTTCTAACATCAACAACTTGTACTGAGTTTACACCTTCTACTTCATTCATTGTTTCCTCTAATCTATCTGTTGATCCTTTATCTTCATCCATAATACATATGAAATTTATTGCTTTTAATCCAAAAGCAACTTCTTCAATTTCAGTTTTTCCTACTTGAACTCCAGAATCTTCTATTTTAACTGAAACTGCATCTTTAACATCTTCTACATTAGTTTCAGGACTTTCAAGATTTACTTTAAAAGTTACAATAACATTTGCCATTTTAGTTTGGACCTGAGAAATCACATTCAGGACATGTGTATTTTGTAGCTATCTTTCTTTCATGTAAACTTCTTACTATAGTATACTTACCACAATTAGGACATTTAAATTTAGTAGAGCCTTTTTCATTGGTTATTTCTTCCCCACTTAAACTTTTTACTGTTTTTAATTCTGCCATAAATAATTTTTATAAAGACTATTTATAAAACTTCTTATATCTATATTTATATGTCCCTATAGTGTAATCTGGATTAGCACGTAAGCTTGCGGTTGTAAAGTAAAAAGCTTAAGATCTGGGTTCAAATCCCAGTAGGGGCAAAGTTAATAAGTTAATATTCATTAATTAAATAAGATGAAAAGTAAAATAGAGGATAAAACAAGAGGAAAAATTATGGTTTTGGTTGGATTTATCATGATTGTGTTTAATGCATTAAATTATATTTTGGATTGGGAGACAAATTTAACCCCTATTGGAATTCTTGGATTGGTTTTTGTTGGTGTTGGTTTAAGAAAGGCAAGAGGAAAAGGGAAGTTTTAGTAGTTCTTAGTAATAATTTGTGAGTTTATTAAATAAAGCTCATCCAAAGTAGAAATATACCTAAAAGGATTATAATGACTGCACTAATCCATTGTTTCTTTTTGAATCTTTGTGCTTGTTTATGAATCTGTTCTGGAAATCCAACTTTTGAAATTCCTTTAAGTAGAGTGGACCAGCCTAAGATGGTAACAACAATTCTCCAGTCAGCAACCCAAATATTATGTAAAATTACAGTAACTAATCCCATAAGTAATGTGATGTAACCAGTAGAAATAACAAAAGATTTATCATCAGTCATCTCTATTGTCTTGCCCAATTGTCTTGTTATAATAAATAGTAATCCAAAAATTATAAAGAAACTACCCCAAAGTCTTGCAAAAAATATTGAAATTTCCATTACCATGATACAATCTAAGTATTAATTCTATATAAATTTAAGGGCACCCCTTAACATATTCAACGTCCAGTAGAGGTAAATTAAGATTTCTAATATAGAAAAAGTTTAATAATAATATAAAAACATATAAATATAATAAAATTACATTAATCTAATCATGAGGGGTGTAAATAATAGATTAATGATTGCTATCTTCTTAGGTGTTGTTATCATAATTAGTGGTTGTACATCTAAACAAGAAGCATCTCCTGAAGTAGAAAAATTTGCTCAATGTTTAAAAGAGAGTGGGGTAAAAATGTATGGTTCTTTTACTTGTTCTGTATGTAGGAGACAAAGAGAACTTTTTGGATCTGCTTTTGAAAATGTAGGAGAAGTAGAGTGTCATCCTCGTGGAGAAAATCCACAAACAGAACTTTGTTTAGAAAAAGATATTTCAAAGACTCCAACATGGACACTTGAAAAAGATGGAGTTGAATTAGAAAGACTTGAAGGATTTCAATCTTTTGAAGAGTTATCAAAAATATCTGGTTGTGAATTTTAATAATGGTAGAACAGCTTACATTAGGGATAATAATTGCAGCAGCATTAGCTGATAGTATAAATCCTTGTGTTTTTGGAGTATTAATATTTTTATTAGCATACATGACCTCTGTTTTTAAGAGTAAAACTAAAATGTTGATTGGAGGATTAGCTTATATTTCCTCTGTTTATCTTACTTATTTTTTGATTGGATTAGGGGTTTTTACATTAGCATATACTGCTGGATTTGCTAGACCATTTTATTGGATTGCGGCAATATTAGCAATTGGTGCAGGATTATTTGAAATAAAAGATTATTTTTGGTATGGAAGATGGTTTTCTTTGCAAATGATACCTGGTGGAGCAGGGTTGATTAAAAAGTATTCTAATTCTTTAAGAAAAATGGAAACTAAACATCCAGCTCTTAGCATAGGAATAGCATTTTTTCTTGGGATTTTGGTTGTTTTTGTAGAACTTCCATGTACTGGAGCTCCTTATTTAGCAGTATTAGGATTTTTAACTTCAGGGGAATACTCAAGAGGAATACCTCTTTTGTTGTTATATAATCTAATATTTATTTTACCATTATTCTTTATAGTTGGATTAGTTTATTTTGGAAAAACATCTAGAACATTAGAAAAATGGAGAAAAGAAAATCGTGGTTTAATGAGATTAGGAATTGGTTTGTTCTTAATTGTATTAGGAGGTTATATGATCTGGAGCATAATTGGTTAAAATGCAAGTGATAGTTAAAAGAAGAGGACATAAGGAAAAGTTTGACGAAAGAAAAGTGTATGGATCAGTATATTCTGCATGTGCTAGTTCACACCTTCATGAAAAAAAATGCGAAAAGATGGCCGAAGAATTATGTAAAAAGATTAAGAGTTTTATAAAAAATAAAAAAACTATATATTCTTCAGAACTTCGTAAAAAGATAGAAGCTGAATTAAAAAAGAAAGATAAAGAATTAGCATTCTTTTATGATATGCATCTTCCGGATTTAAAAAAACTTTAAGATTAGGTTATTTAATTTGTAACATTTTATTTAATTCTATTAATTGTAGGGTAAGGCTTAAAAATGTTCAAAAGAAGCTATAAAAAATGTATGAATTAGAAGATAAAAAAATTATTGAAGAAATTAAGAAAATAAAAGCTAGAAGAGTATTAATCCAATTACCTGAAGGATTAAAAAAAGAAGCTAATAAAATTGTTAAATATATTGAGGATAATACTGAAACTAAAACTTTTATTTCTGGAGAACTTTGTTGGGGTGGTTGCGATCTTTCTTTAGAAGAAGCTAAAGCCCTAAATGTAGATTTAATAATTCATTTTGGTCATGCTCCTTTTTTCAAACCGAATTTTCCAGTAGTCTATGTTGAATCTAGATACAATACTAATATAATGAATTTAGTTGAATTATCTTTAAAGAATTTAAATTCTTATAATAAAATTGGATTGGTTTCTTCTATTCAACATATACATCAATTAGAAAAAGTAAAGGAAATTTTAGAGAAGAATAATAAAGAAGTTGTGATTCCAGATAAAAAAGGAAGAGCTTTTTATCAAGGACATGTTTTAGGATGTGAGTACACTGGAAGTAAATTGATACAAGATAAAGTTGATTGTTTTTTAGTTTTAGGAAATAAATTTCATTCTTTAGGGCTAGCATTAAGTGTAGATAAAAAAGTTATTTTGATAGATCCAATTAATGAAGAGATTCATGATTTAGATTTTGATAAGAAAAAAATTACTTTAAAGAGATTAGAATTAATAGAAAAAGCAAGAGAAGCGAATACATTTGGGATTATTGTTAGTATGAAATCTGGACAACAAAATTTTTCTGTTGCAGAAAATATTAAGAAAAAATTAGAAGGAGATGATAGAAAAGTATTTATTTTGACCATGAATAATGTTACAAATGATCAATTAGTAAATTTTTATAATATTGAGGTGTTTGTTAATACTTCATGTCCTAGAATTTCTATAGAAGACTCATATCAATTTGACAAACCAATTATTAATTATACTGAATTGTTAATAGCTTTAGATGAATTAAAATTTGATCAAGAAAAAAATAATATTATAATCGCACCTTATGGAATTGAATAAACTATTTTACTTTCAATTTCTCAACTTTTGCATCTTTTGATATGATAGCTGAATTTCCACTTGGATCTTCTATGATAACTTTAATTGGGACTTCTCCAAGCATCACTTTCCACATTTTTTTTAATAAATTTTTAGCTTTTTTTCTTACATCATCGTCATCTGTAGAATCTCTTTCTGATTCAACTATTTTTTTGAATCTATCTAACACACCTTCAATATTTGAAATAAAACCTTCAGAAGCGGGCCCTGGAGTTACAGATAATCTTAAATTGGGAATTTTTATAGTTGCTTCAGATGATTTAACAACTCTTACATCTAAATCTTTTTTATTTTTAACTTCAAAAGTATATTTTACTGGATCTTTTTTTTCTTCTGATTCTATATCTGATTTATTATAGTTACAAATTGAACAATTCATAGAAAATAAATAACATTTACCAAAATAAGGAATATCTTTTGAATCCTCTATCAAAGTTAGAGTTTTATTATTACAAAAAGGACAATCCTGTTTTTCTAATTTATCCATCTTTAGAGTTCTTCAACGCCGTCTTTTGTCAAGCCCATTAATCTAATACCTACACCTAATTTTAATAATGCAGATAAGATTGCCATATGTTCTTTTCCAGATCCAGAAACTAAATTAAGAGCAATTTCACCTTCAGTCTTTCCCTTTAGTTTAGTTTCTAGTTCAGTTATCAATTCTTTAACTGGTTTTATGGGATCAATAACAATAAGTTCAGCTTTTTTTTCATTTGAGAAGTTCTCTTTTCCAAAGTCATTTGTGATTAGATAAATCTTCTCCCAATCACCATCTTGGATTAATCTAGAGACATGTCCCCATGTTCCTTTCCCTGTTGATAAACAAGCTATCAAATTTGTCATAATTTGAGAAATGAGAATAATACTTTATAAAATTATTGTTTTATTTTTAAAAGATAATATATATAAATTAGATTAGTTAAATAATATAATGGCTCTTGTTACAGGATATTTTATATTTATAGTGGCAATATTTATTTTATTATTCTTATTAACTAAAAAGATTCTAAAGACAGTACTCCTTGGAATATTAGTTGTTTTTATTGTTACAGGGATTGTAGGTTTTTTGATATTTGATGATGTTAAGGATTTAGTTGAAAATTTTCCAGATACTGAAAATAAAATAATTTTTGTTTTAGAGGATAAGATCATTGGCGGGATTGTCACTCAAGGTTTTGATTTTGAAAAATTATCTGAAGAAGAAGATTTTCCTTTAATAGAAACTGAAGAGATTAAAGAATTAAATAAAAATTATCCTAATAATCTAGATTTAGTCTTAAATGATAGTTTTAAACTAGTAATAATAGATTCTAATATGATAGAAGAATCTAAACTTGATGAAGAAATTAAAGAAGAATCTGAATTCATTCAAAATCTTCCAAATAATGGTAAAGATGCATTAACTATTATCAAACAAGAAGACTCTTTATCTTATTATTATGAACAATATTTAATCAATCAAGGTTTGACTGAGTTTGAGATAGAAGTAATGAAAGAAGCTATAAAAACTGATGAAAGTGCTTCATTAATATTTGAAAATTCTAATAGTTTTAGAAGTTTTTTAGTTTTATTACATTTTACAAATTTGGCTAATCAAAATCCTTTATCTTTATTAGGTGACTTTGGAGAAGGGAAAATAAAAGTGTATCCTGAAACTATAGCAATTAAGATTGCAAAAGAAGTTCCATCTATAGCTTTAAGATTGATTCCAGAAGAATAATAAACTATTTAAGATAATTTAAAATTTTATTTTTATGGCCACTATAGCAAAAGATAATCCTCTAAATGAGATTACATTAAGAAGATATGAAAAGCCTTATGAATTAGATGGAAGAGAATTAGTAAAAAAGCTTTGTTTGAGTGTAGGGTTGTTACAACCAGGAGATTCTAGAGATGTAGTGGTTGATGTGTTAATGATTCTAATAGAAGCTAAAAAGACAAAACAAGAATTAGATTCTAAAGTGATAGAAGAAGAAGTTATCAAATTAAGAAAAAAAGAAAAACTTCCATTAAAGGGAATTGCATCATCTAATATAAGAAGACAATTGAAAAGATTAAGAGATTTATTCTTAGTTGAGAAAGTTAATAATAATTATAGAATTAATGAATTTGAAGATTTAAATATTATTTTTGAAAAGAAGATTGAACAATTTTATTTAGCAAGCATATTAGAAAGAGTAAAAGAGTATTTTAATGCTGTGAAATAGTTAAATTTATATATAAATAGTTTATGTTAAATTTAGATTAAGGAGGTCAAAATGAAAAAAACATTTAGTTTATTTGTAATCATGATGTTTCTATTTAGTTTACCTATAAGTGTATTAGCTGATGATGATTCTGATGAAAGTACTGATTTAGAAACAAAAACAAGAATTGAAATTGAAGATGGAGATTCTGAAATAAAAATAGAAGAAGAAGTTAAAGAAAAAGATGGTAAAATGATAATAAAGAGAAAAACAGATATAAAAAATAAAGTTGGAGACCTTAGAGAAAGAAATTTAGAAAAATTTAAAGAAAGAATAGAAAATCTTCCTGAAGGAGCAAAAATTAGACTAAAAGAAGTTGTTGAAAGAAGAACAAAAAAATTAAAAGAATTTAAAAAAATAAAGATTGCCGATGATTTTAAACATTTTAAAGAAGAACATGAATTCAAAGCAAGATCTTTAGATAAAATAAGATTAGATAAAGCTAAAGAAAATTTTCTTAAAGCTAAAGAAAGATTTGAAGCAGCTAAAGGAAAACATTTAGAAGCTAGAGATAGATTCTTGGAAGCAAAAAAAAGTAAAGAAGATTGTACAGAAAACTGTGATGAAGAAAAAGAAGAATTAATCTCAAGAGCTAAAGAACATTTGAGTAAATCAGCAGATGCTATCCTTTCTCATTTGAATAAAGTAAAAGAAAAAATCCAAGATAGTGAGAGATTTACAGAAGAAGAAATTGAAAAATTTGTATCTGCTTTAGATGAAAAAATAGCTGAGATTGAAGAAGCTAAAGAAGAGTTAGAAGCAGCTACAACAGGAAAAGAAGTCGCAGCAGCATCTAGGAAGATTAATGCTTCTTGGAAAAAAATTAAGATAAAAGTCAATAATTTGTCTCATAGATTAGATGCTTCAAAGATTGGAGGAATGATCTTAAAGAGCAAGAAATTAGAGGCAAGATTAGAGAATGTTGTTAGCAAATTAGAAGAACAAAATGTAGATACTGATGAAATTCAACAACTAATAGATGACTTTAATGAGAAAGTAGATGAAGCAAAGAAGAAGTATAAAGATGCTCATGATACACTAAAAACAGAGACAAAATTTTCAGTAGATAAAGCAAAAGGATTGATAAAAGAATCTAAAGATTTATTGAAAGAAGCTGATGAGATACTAAGAGAGATAATTAAAGAAATTAAAGAGAAAGATGGAGAAGATGAATTAGAAGAGGCAGAAGAAGAGGAGATAGAAGATGAAGAGTAATAATCTTCTTTTTATTTTTTTCAGGAAATATTTAAATATACTTAATGGAGATGAAAACTATGAATAAAGTAATAGTCTTATTGATTTTATTATCTGTAGTTGCTTTTGGATGTACAGGAAAATCTTCTGAAACTTCAAATACACCAGAAGATGCATCTATTCCTAAAGATACAACTACTTCTACTCCTACTAGTGATGTAGAGTTAGGTGGAGATTTAAGTGGATTAGAAGATAATGATTTAAGTTTAGAAGAATTAGAAGATTTAGATTTAGAGATTGATGAAAGTTTATTTGAATAAATTTAAATTTATTTCTTTTTTATTTATTTTATGATATATCAACCAAAAGAAGATAGTTATTTATTAGCAAAATATGTTAGAAAATATGCTGAAGGTAAAGTTCTAGATGTAGGAACTGGTTCTGGGGTATTAGCAGAGACTGCTTTAGAGAATACAAAAGATGTTCTAGCTGTAGATATTAATGAAGAAGCTGTTGAATATTGTAAGAAAAAGAATATTAATTCTATTAAGAGTGATTTATTTGAGAATGTTAATGGAAAATTTAATTTAATTATTTTTAACCCACCTTATCTTCCAAAAGATGAAGATGAAGATGAAGAGATTCAATTAGTAACAACAGGTGGAGAGAAAGGACATGAAATTATTGAGAGATTTTTAAAAGAAGCTAAAGATTTTTTAAAAAAAGAGGGAATCATCTTAATTGTTTTTAGTACTCTAACAGGAGATGTTGAATCTTTGATTGAAAAATATGGTTATAAACATAAATTATTAGAAGAAGAATCTCTATTTTTTGAGAAATTAAAAATTTTAAAGTTAAATTTATAAACCAATTATTTTATTGTTTGATATGGCAAATTTAAAAAAAGAAGTTGAAGAAAATAGAAAACCTGAATATAATATTAATTCTAATATTCTAAATAGATGGTCTCCTAGATCAATGAATGGAGAAGAATTAACAGATGATGAATTAATGCCTTTATTTGAAGCAGCTAAATGGGCTCCATCTTCTATGAATAATCAATTATGGAGATTTGTTTATGCTAAAAGAAATACAAAGTATTGGAATGGTTTTTTTGATTTGTTAATGGAAGGAAATAAAACCTGGTGTAAAAATGCAGCAGCTTTAGTTATCATAATCTCAAGAAAAAATTCTTATCATAAAGACAGACCACAAAAAACACATTCATTTGAAGCTGGTTCAGCATCTCAGAACTTATGTTTAGAAGCTACATCTAGAGGATTAGTTACTCATGAGATGGGTGGGTTTGATTATGATAAAGCTAAAGAATTATTGAAATTAAAAGAGGTATGGAATATAGAATGTATGATTGCTGTTGGTAAAAAAGGAAAGAAAGAAGATCTTCCTGAAGAGTTACAAGAAAGAGAATCTCCTAGTGATAGAAAACCCTTGAAAGAGATATTATTTGAGGGTGAATTTAATGAAGAATAGATGTGAGTGGGCTAAATCTGAAATAATGATTAAATATCATGATAAAGAATGGGGTGTTCCAGTTCATGATGATCGAAAATTATTTGAGATGTTAATTTTAGAAGGAGCACAAGCAGGATTAAGTTGGGAAACTATACTAAAAAGAAGAGAGGGGTATAGAAAAGCTTTTGATAATTTTAATGTAGTTAAAATTTCTAAGTATTCTGAGGAAGATGTTAAAAGATTATTGAATGATGAAGGAATAATAAGAAATAGATTAAAGATTAGATCTACTATTAATAATGCTAAACTATTCTTAGAAGTTAAAAAAGAATTTGGGTCTTTTGATAAGTATATATGGGGCTTTGTTAGTAATAAAACTATTAAAAATAAACATAAAAAAGTATCAACTATTCCAGCTAATACTTTAATATCAGATGATCTAAGTAAAGATTTGAAAAAAAGAGGATTTAATTTTGTAGGATCTACAATTTGTTATGCATTTATGCAGTCTACAGGAATGATTAATGATCATTTAGTAAATTGTTTTAGATATAATAAATAATTACACATTAACTTTATAAACTCCCATTTCACAAAGATATAACTCGTTATACTACATCAAGTAGGAGAGACAATGGACAAACAATTAATATTAACTAAATTAAAAGAATTAAAAGAAAAATCTAAGAAAAGAAAGTTTTCTCAAAGTATAGATCTAATTGTAAATTTACAACAACTTGATCTAAAAAAACCTGAAAATAAAATAGATCTTTTTATTCCACTTCCACATGATAAAGGTAAAAAACCGAAAATATGTGGATTAGTTGATAATGAATTAGTAAAAGAATCAAGAGAAAATTTAGATCATACAATCACAAAAGAAGAATTTCGAACTTTAGATAATGAACAAATAAAAAAATTATCAAGAGAATTTGATTTATTTATAGCACAAGCTAATATCATGGCAGATGTCGCTAAAACTTTTGGTAGGATCTTTGGACCTAAAGGAAAAATGCCAAATCCAAAAGCTGGATGTGTAGTTCCTGGAAATGTTTCTTTAAAACCATTAAAAGAGAGATTAGAAAAATCAGTAAGATTACAAACTAAAAATGAAGTTATAGTAAAAACATTAGTAGGAAAAGAAGATATGGGTGATGAAGAATTAGCTGATAATATTCTAACATTATACAATTCATTATTATCTTCATTACCTCAAGAAAAAAATAATATTAGAGAAGTTTTGATAAAATTAACAATGGGCGCTCCGATTAAAGTAGAATGAAAAGAAAAATCCAACAAAAAAAATTAAAGGAAGTAGAAGAAATAAAGAATCTAGCTAGTAAGTATTCTGTTTTAGGATTAGTGGACATGACTAATCTTCCAAGTTTACAATTACAAAGGATGAGGCAACAATTAAGAGATACTTTATTCTTAAAGATGGCTAAAAAAAGATTGATAAGAATAGCTCTTGATCAATTAAAAGATAAAGAAAACATAAAAGAATTTAATGATAAATTAAAAGGGGAAGCAGCATTAATATTCACAAATGAAAACCCATTCAAATTAGCTAAGTTATTGGGTAAAGAAACATCAAGTGCCCCTGCTAAAGCTGGACAGGAAGCACCAAATGATATAATAATTCCAGCTGGTCCAACTAACTTCACTCCAGGCCCAGTTATTGGAGAATTAGGACAGTTAGGAATAAAAACAGAAGTTAAAGATGGGAAGATAGCAATTAAAGAAGATAAATTATTAGTTAAAGAAGGAGAGGTAATAGACCGAAAAGCAGCAGATATCTTATCTAGATTAGGTGTAGAACCAATGCAGGTTGGTTTAAATTTAATAGCAGCATATGAAAAAGGAATTGTTTATTTAAAAGATATTTTATCTGTTGATGAAGAATCTTATATTAATAATCTTAAACAATTAGGATTAGACTCATTTAATTTAGCTATGCATATTGGTTATACAACAAAAGATACAATAAATCAATTAATTCAAAAAGCATTTAGAGATTCAAATGATTTAGCAGAGTCAAAAGATATTGTAACTAGTGAAAGTATTAAGAAAGAATTAGCTAAAGTAGATAAGGAAGCTGAAGTTTTAAAAGGGAAATTGAATATTGAAGTTTCTGAAACAAAAAAAGAACAAGTAAAAGAGAAAGTTGAAGAACCAAAAAAGGAAGAACCAAAGAAAGAAGAAATAAAAAAAGAACCAACAGAAGAAAAAGTTGAAGAAAAGAAAGAAGAAATTTCTAAAGAAGAACCTAAGGAAGAAATTAAACAAGAAGTAAAAGAAACTAAAGAAATAACAACAGAAGAACTTTTAAAAGAGGCAGAAGAGGAAACTAAGGAAGATAAAGAAAAATTAGAAAAAGAGAAAAAAGAAAAAGAAGATATTAAAAAAGCCGAAGAAAAATTAAAAGAATTAACTGATAAGGCTATTCAAGAAAAGAAATAATATTTATGGAGGTCAAAAATGGAATACATATACGGAGCAATGTTGTTACATAAAGCAGGAAAAGAAGTTAATGAAGACAATGTCAAAAAAGTGTTAGAATCAGCAGGTGTAAAAGTAGAAGAAGCAAGAGTAAAATCTTTAGTATCTGCATTAGACGGAGTTAACATTGATGAAGCAATTAAAGAAGCTAGTGTTCAACAAATAGCAGTAGCTGCACCAGCACAGAGTGGTGGACAAGCAACAGAGAAGAAAGAAGAAAAGAAAGAAGAAGATCAAGGAAAGAAAGCAGAAGAAGCAGCAGCTGGATTAGGAAGCCTATTCGGCTAACTTTTTTATTTATTTTAACTTCAATATGATGCTTTATGTTAGACAAAAAAGAAAAACAAGAATTAAATGAGAAATTAGTAAATTTAAGAAAAGATATTTCTAGTTTAAGAACTAAATTAAATGAATTAAATAAACAAAAAGAAGATTGGTATTCTAAAAAAGAAAATTTAAAAGATGAAATCAAAAGATTGGTTAAAGGAGTTAAAGATATAAAAAATATAAGTGATTCTACAAGGAAGAATATAACACAACATAAAGGTGGAAGAGACAACTATAATAAAAAAGTAAAAGAGTTAATTGAAGAAATTAAGAAACTAAATCAAGAAAAAAAAGATGTCTTTAAAAAATTAAAAATAAAAGATCCAATAAGAATAAAAAAAGATATTGATAAATTAGAAGAGAGTATAGAAGTAGAAGCTTTTTCTTTTGATAAAGAAACTAAAATAATGAAGAAGATAAAAGATTTAAAGAAGGTTTATCAAGAAAGTTCTCAAGCTACTGAGTTATTAGATAAAATAGATCATATATCTAAAGAGATAGAAGAAACAAGAAATAAAGCTCAAGATTATCACAACAAATTTATTGATTCTATTAAAGGAAACAAAGGAAGTTTTAATTCATTTATGGAGTTGTCTAAAAAAATTTTTAATTTAAACAAAGAACAAGAAACTGCTTTTGAGAAATTTATAAATTTTAAGAAAGAATTTGCTAAAGTTGGTAATTTACTAAAAGAAAAATTATTAGAATCTAAAGTAATAAAAGATAAACTAATAAATGAAGAGCAAGAGAAAAATAGAATGTTAAAAGAAAAACAAAAGAATATTGTTGAGGAGAAGTTAAAGGCTAAGAAAAAATTGACTACTGAAGATTTATTAGCTTTTAGAGAAGAATGAGTTTGTTATATGTTTTAGGATTGAGTATATTACCTATCTCAGAATTGAGGGGGGGAATCCCTTTAGGGATAACTCAAGGTTTAAATCCAATATTAGTTTTTTTAGTAGCAGTTCTTTCTAATATTTTAGTAATTCCAATTGTTTTCTTTTTTTTAGATAATATTCATGGACATTTTAGTAAGATAACCTTGTATAGAAATTTATTTGATTCTTATGTTGAAAGAAGTAGATCAAAATTAGAGAATAAGATTGGAACTAAAACAGAATTTTTAGCTTTAATGTTATTTGTAGGTGTTCCATTACCAGTTACAGGAGCATATACTGGGAGTATTTTAGCTTGGTTTTTCAACATTAATAGAAAAAAAGCTTATTTAGCTGTAATGTCTGGAGTTGTTTTATCTGGAGTGATTGTAACATTAGTGAGTGTTGGATTACTTTCTCTTTTTTGATTTTCTTTTCTTAGGTTTGATTAGGTGCATTAAATGTTTTATATCACTATAAACTGGAATTGTTTTTATTTTGAGTTTTTTTACTAAAAATATCCAAATTAAGGCTACATAGATACTAGACACAAATTGCCAGAGGAATAAATGGACCCTCTCAAAAAAATTCTTTCCAAATTCTACAAATATGTAAATCAATAAATCTATTCTTAATATATTTGCTAAGAAAATAGCAATTGAACCAAATAAGATTAGATAGATAGATTGTTTTAATTTTATATCTTTAGTAAATATTACTAATCCAAATAACAAATAATATGCGGATGTAGCGACACAAGCAGAGATTATTTTTAACAGAGTGTTTTCTATGATAAATGCATTTCCATTTATTATTGGATTGTATTTTAAGAATAATAAAGGATAAGATCCATATAATGTGAATTTTAATAAAATAAAATTGATTAGACTGTAAGGGATGATAAAAAGTAGAAATGCTATTACAACCCTTATAATCAATTTTTCTTTATAATCCATAAATTTAGGATATTTCTGAATTTATATTTGTTTTTCCTAGAAACTTTTTTATATTCTTTTAAAATAAAATTTATATGAAAAAAAATAAATTTTATGTTATTGGATTAGTTTTAACAATTATTAGTTTATTAATAGATGATAAAATCTCTTTATTCCTTAATTTTATAAGAAATGATTTATTTAATTCTATATCTTTAGGTATAAGCTATATTGATACTGTAATAATCTTTGTTTTAATGACTTTTATTCTTTATTTTATTAAAAAAAGAAAAGAAATTTTATTGATGTGGGTTGCATTTTTTACAAGTGGGGTGTTTAGTCTAATAATAAAATTAGTTATAGGGAGAGCTAGACCATTTATAGCATTAAGTTTAGATATGATAAAAGGAATTGATTATAACTTTGCTATTTGGAATTCATCATTCTTAAGTTGGCATGCAGCCTCTTTATTTGTTGTATACCCATTTCTTAATAATAAAGTAAAATATTATTGGTTAGTTTTTGCTTTGATATTATCATTTAATAGAGTTTATACAGGATTTCATTATTTGAGTGATGTT
This sequence comes from Candidatus Woesearchaeota archaeon, assembly GCA_964444465.1. Classification (GTDB taxonomy): domain Archaea; phylum Nanobdellota; class Nanobdellia; order SCGC-AAA011-G17; family JACPNG01; genus JACPNE01. The sequence continues at coordinate 27,022 of CAYUGZ010000005.1, forward strand.
ATGGCTGGAATTATGTTAGGACACGCTACTGCTTGGTTATTCATATATATAAACAAAAAATTTAGAATTTTATAAATTTAGATAATCCTTCTTGTTTTAAATTTTGACAAAACGGACAGATTTCATTTTCATTGTACCAACAATCACAGTTTTTACATTGTATTCTGTCCATTAAACTAAAAAGATAAAGAGATTTATATATACTTATCAAATAAGATATAGGTTATAAGATATACTTCTTAACATAAATAAATCTTTTTAAGTGTCTTAAGTAGGAAGTGATGAAATCGAATATTTATTATCTAATGAAAATATTGTTTTATATAAATGTTTAAATATATGATGACTACTTCTAAGTCATTTCATCTTATTTAGGAGATATTAATGAAAAAAAGAGTGTTTTATATATTTTTTTTAATAATTTTAGTTAATTATGTTTCTGCTGATATCATAATTAATGAGATTATGTACAATCCTTCAGGCAGTGAATCAACAGAAGAATGGATTGAATTGTACAATAATGGTAGTTTTGATCAAAATATATCTAGTTGGTTTTTAGTAGATAGTACAAGTGCTAGGAGTTTAACATTAATTAATGGTAGTGGTAATCTTTCTGTGGGAGATTATGCGATAATAACTGAAAATCAATCGACATTTTCACAAAATTATCCTAATTTTAATAGTACTTTATTTGAGGTTTCATCATTGACTTTAATTAATTCAGGAGATGTTTTATCTTTAAACAATACTGAGAATATAACAGAATTTGTTAATTATACAAATTATTCTCCTACCTCTCTAACAGAAGGAGAAACATTAGAAAGAATAGATCCTAATGGAGGCAACATAAGTTCAAATTGGCAAGCAGGGGTGATAAATGGAACCCCTGGAGATTTCAATAATCAAATTCCTAATCTAACCCAAAATATTTCTAATTTTGAATGGCAAGAAGATATAGTAAATAATACATTAAACTTAACTCAATACTTTTCTGATCCTGATGAAGATGATTTAAATTGGACTTTTGTTTCTCCTAATAATATAACTATAACTATTGATAATGACACAAATATTGTCAATATGACACCTGATGGAAATTTCTCAGGAATTAATTATGTAGTGTTTATTGCTGATGATGGGATTAATACAACAAATTCAAATAATGTAACCTTAAACATAACTTCAGTTAATGATAACCCTTGGATTAATAGTACAATAGCAAATCTAACAAAAGAAGAAGATTTCTCAAATTTCATTATTGATTTAACTCAATATGAGATAGATGTAGAAGATTCTACTACTAGTTTAGATTGGAGTATAAGTGGAGTTAACACAAGTTTATTTTCTTCATCTATTGCAGATGTTGATTTAGATATACTTTCATTTACTTCTGTAGCTAATGCATCTGGAGTAGATGAATTTACTTTGACTTTAACTGATAGTAGTGGGGGAACAGATTCTCAGACTATTTCAATTAATATAACTCCAGTAAATGATGCCCCTTTATTATCTAATAATATAAATGAAACAATCTGGGCTGAAGATACAAATACTACAATAAATTTAACTCAATTTTTTACAGATATAGATAATGCCAATCTTAATTTTTCTTATACTTCAAGTGATAACACTACTTTATCTATAGATAATGATACAGATATTGTTACTTTAATCCCTGATGGAAATTTCTCAGGAATTAATTATGTAGTATTTATTGCTGATGATGGAGTTAACACAACAAATTCAAATAATGTAACCTTAAACATAACTTCAGTTAATGATAACCCTTGGATTAATGGAACTATTTCTGAGATTAATACAACTGAAGATACATCTAAAATATTTGATTTAACTCCTTATGAAACAGATATAGAAGACTCTGAAGAAAATCTAACATGGAGCGTTTTATCTTACAATACTAGTTTAACTTCGTTAAGTATAACAACTGATACAGATAGTTTAATTATTGTTCCAATTGCTAACCAATCTGGAAGTGATGTAATAAATTTAAACTTAAGTGATTCTGGAGGATTAAGCATTACTACAAATGTAACAATAAGCATTATTGCTGTTAATGATGCACCTTCTATTCCATTATTGACAAATCCTAGTAATAACAGTAATATAACAACTAATAATGTAACATTACAATGGAATGAAAGTAATGATCCTGATGATAGTATTTTAACTTATCATATCTTATTTTCAAATAATATAACTAATTTAATATTTAATACATCAACTAATTCAACAAACACTTCAATTTCTAATTTAGCAGAAAACACAACTTATTATTGGTTAGTTTATTCTGATGATGGAACAATAAACTCAAGTAATTCTAGTATATCTCAATTTTTTGTAAGTTTGAATAATGATCCTTCAATAGATAGTTTTCAACCTAATACTACAACAGCTTCAGTTAATGAAAGTTCTAGTATAACTTTTAATCATACTTCAAGTGATCCAGATAATGATACATTAAACTATACATGGTATGTGGATGATTTACTAAATGCTACAACTCAAAACTTTACTTACTCTCCTAACTTTACTGATTCAGGAACACATAATATAACTCTAACAGTAAAAGATTCAAATAATAATACTATTTCAAATTTTTGGAACTTAACTGTGAGCAATGTAAATAGAGTTTCTACTTTCACTACAATAAATAATTTAACTTGGTCTGAAGATGTAGTAAACAATAGTCTAAATTTAACTCAATACTTTTCTGATTTAGATACAGATGATACTTTAACATATCTATCAACTACACCTAATAATATTAGTATTACTATAGATAATATTACTGGAATTGTAACTTTAACACCTAATACTAATTTTAATGGAATAAGAAATCTTACATTCACTGTTTTTGATGGAACTAATACAAATACAAGTAATAATGTATTGTTAAATATAACTCCAGTAAATGATGCTCCAATTATAACTAATGTTCCTGATAATTCAACAAATGAAGATACTCTGCCAACAGATAAATGGTATAATCTAAGTTTGTATGCTAGTGATGTAGATGAAGATAGTTTAACATTCTCAATAATTTCTCAAAGTAACTCTAGTTTGATAAGTTGTTCAATTGTAGAAACTGAATTTATTAATTGTAGCTTGCCTTTAGCTAATAGCACAGGAATTAATGATATAAATGTTAGTGTTTCAGATGGAAGTTTAAGTGATACAGATGTGTTTAGAGTAACTGTGGGAGGGGTTAATGATAACCCACAAATTATTGGAACAATCTCAACTCAAACATTCAATGAAGATTTTGGAACTTCTACTTTAGATCTAACTCAATATGAGAGTGATAATGAAGATTCAACTACTAGTTTAGATTGGAGTATATCTATAACTAACACAAGTTTGATTACTGCTTCAGTAACTGACTCAGATAGTGATGTAATAACATTTACTTCTTTAAGCAATGTTAATGGAGCTACAACAGCCACTCTAACTTTAACCGATAGTAATGGGGGAACAGATTCTCAGACTATTTCAATAGTTGTAAATGCAGTTAATGATAATCCAAGTATTGATACATTTTTTCCTAATCTAACAAGTATAAAGATAGATGAAAGTATTAATCAAATATTTAACATTACTAAATCTGATGTTGATGGAGATACTTTAACAATACAATGGTATAAAGATGGAACTTTAGTTGCTACAGGAGATTCTTATACTTTTAATGGAGGAGGAGTTTCATCTACTTTTAACATTACTGTGTTGTTGAATGATAGTTCTCTTTCTAGTTCTAATGAATGGACTTTAAAGACTAGTAACAAACCAGTAGCAGATACATTTGATGGAGACACAACTAATTTTAATAATATTTCAGATTTGAATAATGTAAGTGATGTTATTCTAGAAAAATCATCTAAAGGAATAATAAGTTTTACAGAAGCAATTAATCTAAGTGAGATTGTTGATATAGACAATTTTGTTGTTATTAATAGTAATGTTGTTGCTATTGATTCAGATACATTAACTTCTCTTGAAAATGTTAAAGCTAGAATAACAATGAAAGGTCAAAGTTATACAACTATTCCTAAACTATTATTTAATAGTGGATTTACAACAAACAAAAATGATGTATCTTCTAATTGTACATTTTGTAGTTTAGTAAGTTATACTGATGCACCAACAACTAATGGTGTTGTAGTCTTTGATGTTGATCATTTCACAACATTTGCAGTTGGAAGTTCTGGACAATCACAAGGAATTAATTTTACAGATTTAGATACTTGTGACAATGGAGTTATAGGGGATTTAGAAGTAGATATAAAAGAACCAGATGACGATGATGAATTTGCTCCTAGAGAAGAGATGGATATTGAGGTTAAAGTTGATAATGATGGAAATAATGATTTAGATATTGAAGTTAAGGCAATTTTATACAATAAAGATGATGAAGATGAAGAAGAATCTTCTACATCTGATGATGAAGAGATAGAAGAAGGAGAAAGTGAAACTTTCGATTTAACATTAGACCTTCCTGATGATCTAAATGAGAATGATGATTACATACTTTATGTAAAAGCATATGAAGATGGAGATGAAGATGAAAATTGTAATGAAGAATCTATTGATATTGATATTGAAAGAGAAGAACATGATGTAAGAATTGAAGAGATAATATTTAATCCTAATATTGCAAGTTGTGGAGATTTAGTAAGTATATCTGTAGAAGTACAAAATGAAGGAACAAAAGATGAAGAAGATATTGAAGTTAAAATATTAAATAGTGTATTGGGATTGAATCAAGTTTCAAATAAATTCGAATTAGAAGAAAATGATGATGAAGATAGCGCTATAAAGAGATTTACTTTTACTATTCCAGAGAATACACAAGAAAGAAATTATGAGATAAATTCAATTGTTGAGTTTGATGATGGAGATGATTCAGAGTCTACTACATTATCTGTTTCTGAATGTAGAACAACAAAGAAATTAGCTCCAGTTACAGTTGTAGAGAGTGTAGGTACACTATCATTAGCTAAATCTTCTTTTGAATTAGAACAAGGAGAGGCTATAGCAATTCCATTATTAGTTAACAATCAAGAGAATATTAAAGAAGAATTTAAAATAGAGGTATCTGATGTGAAGAGTTGGGCTAATCCAATCGGTTCTGAAACATTAACACTAAAAGAGGGACAGTCTAGTACATCTTATATCTACTTAAATACAAAAGAAAATGCATTAGTTGGAAAACATAGTTTTATTGTTAATATTAAATCAAATGGAAGATTAATAGATACTAGAGAAGTAACAATAGAAATTGATGAAAAAACAGAAGATGTGTCAACTATCTCATTTATTTCATTGATTTTTATAAATATACTATTAATAATTATTATAGTTATTGTTATTAGGAAGTTCTTTTTTAGATATAAATAAACTAAATTTGATAGATATTCTAACCACCAAAACATTTAAATATCCATCGTAACTACAAAATGATAACATAATAATAATAATTTATTATATATCATACATATGGGGGTCTTTAAATGAGAAGATTAGGATTATTAAGTATAGTTTTTATGATTTTTTTAGTTAGTTTTGTAAGTGCTGTAGGAGTTGTAGATATAACTGCAGCAGATAGCCCAAGTGCTGATCCAAATGCGACAGCAACTTTTAATGTAACTGTAGATAATACTGGAGTGGGTACAACTATTCCAACTGTAACTTTATCAAGTTCAACTTTAACTTTTGGGTCTAATAATATCTCATCACCTTCTATATCTAGCATTACTAATTTAGTTAATAGTACTGCTCAAACTGTTTCATTTAGTTTAACAGTCCCTCAAACATTAACTGGAGCTTATTCAGGAACTATAACTGCAACAGAATCTGGAAATTCATCTAATAATGACACATTTGCTTATTCATTAACTGTTAATAGTGTTAATACTTTAGATGTAACAGATGTCTCAACTTCCACTCCTTTAACTATAACTGGAGAAGAAAAAGATACAAAAACAGCTACTTTTGCTGTAAAAAATACAGGGTCTACTACATTTACTTTAACAAGTGGATCATTTAACTTTACATCTAGTGATTTCGAAGATAATGATGATGATAATATAACATTAGCATTCTCTAATTTTGATGCTGTTACTCCTGGATCAACAGATACAGTAACAATAACAGCTGAATTACCTAAGAATATTGATTTAGATAAGTACACTGGAACAATAACAGTTAAACATCCAAGTGATGCTACAAAGACTGATACATTTAACTTAGAAGTTAGAGTTCAACCTGAAGTTTGTGAAGATGGAATTGTAAAAGATGGAGATACAGTTTCTAGTAGACAAGCATTCTTACAAATTGATATAGATGAACCAGATGATGACGATGAGTTTTCACCTGGAGATGAGCTAGATATTGAAGTGAATGTGGAAAATGACGATGATGATGAAATGGATGTAGTTGTAGAGGCGTTTCTTTATGATTTAGATGATAATGATAAGATTGCATCTGTTAAGAGTAGTTCAGATGAAATTGATGATAATGACGATCAAGATTTTGATCTTGTATTAAAGATACCAAAGGATTCAAATTTAGATGAAGATAATGAATATACTTTATATGTTAAGGCTTATGAAGATGGAGATGAAGAAGAGAATTGTAATGAGGATAGTATTGATCTAGATTTAGAGAAAGAAGATGACGATGTTGTGGTTGAAGATTTTACATTAAGTCCTAGTACAGTAAGTTGTGGAGAGACAGTAAGTGCTACAATTGATGTAGAGAACATAGGAAGTAGAGACCAAAGAGATGTTTATATTGAATTAAAAAATAGTTTGTTAGGATTAGACCAAGAATCTAATGAGTTTGATTTAGATGAAGGGGATGATGAAACAAAGAGATTTACATTTAATGTTCCTTTAGGAATAACATCTAAAGTTTATAGTATAAATGCAATTGTAGTATTTGATGAAGAAGATAAGAAGGATGATGAGTTTGTTGACTTACAAGTTGAATGTAGTGGATCAGGATCAACATCAACTGGTGGAACAGGTTTATCTACTGCATCTTTAAGTATAACTGAGAGTGAAGTAACTGGTGTAGATGGATCTTATAGCATCCCAGTTAAAGTTACAAATGATGGTTCAGATACATCTACTTATGTTGTAGATGTGAATGCTGATTGGGCAAATCCAGTAAGTTCAAAGACAGTAACATTAAGAGAAGGACAGTCTAGCACAGTATTTGTGTTGTTAGAAGCTAAAGACGAAGAGACTGGAACAAAGTCAGCTACTGTAGAAGTTAAATCAGATGGTTCAACAGTTGCAAGTAAAAGTCTAGCTTTTGATCTTGGAGAAGAAAAGTCTAGATTAAGTGGATTTAGTTTAGGAAACATTGGTGGAAATGTAGCATTTTGGATAATTGCAGATATTGTAGCAATAGTAGCAGTATTGTATGTTATTAAAATAGTGTTCCTACCAAAGAAATAAATTTAAATCCTTTTTTTCTTTTATTTATATAATGGGTAGAGTTGATACAAAATGAATGAAGATTATTTTAGATTATATAGGAAAGTAGTTGGATTTCAAGCAAGAGTTTTAATTGAGAGTGCACATTTAATAAAAAATGGTTACAATGTGCATATAAAAGGTATTGTGGAAGAAATTCTTAATCTAGATAATTATGAAGAACTATTTGATGCTTTAAAAAATATACAAAAAAATTACAAGTCTTCTTTGAAAAGAAGAGGCAATATGGATCCTCCTCTAAAATCCTCAATGAATCTGTTAGAAAAAGTTATAGCGGAAGAAGAGTCGTTAAAGGTTAAAGATAGTTCTGAATAATTGAGATAATTTCATAGTTATTACCTACTTTAGATAGTATTTTTCCAGTAAGTGCCCCAAAATAAGTTGATGTCAAAAAACTTAAATTTTCTCCATTATTTGGCCTTTTAATGAACCCACCCATCATTGTCGTACCAAATGGTTCTAATAAAATACATATATCATTATCATTTTTTGGTGGAACTATTGTATCTAATGTTATTGTAAATAAAGCACTTATTAAAAAATAGTTTATTGATTTTTTTGTAAACAAATGTTGTTTATTATCCTCTTCCAGTTTTTTCTTTAAACTTAATGTAGTTTCTGTATTTTTGTTGATAATCATCACTTCTTTATTGTTTTAAATTTCTTAGAAGTTTTTCAATTTAGTATTTATATATATCTTCATTTTTAGAAAAAAAGCGCAGGGCAGGAATCGAACCTGCGATCGTTGGGCTCTACTTAATAGATTTGCAGCCAACTGCCTTACCGCTTGGCCACCTGCGCATATGTTAAGATTAAAACGGACCTAGAGGGATTTGAACCCCCGATCTACAGCTTAGAAGGCTGTCGCCTTATCCAGACTAGGCTATAGGTCCATATCAAAATAACACATAATTTTCTTTTTAAACCTTTTCAAAAAGTTTAAATAATTAACAAAGAAAAATATTCTATGTTAGACTTCAATAAAATAGAAAAGAAATGGCAAAAAGCATGGGAACAAAAGAAAATATTTGAAGTTAAAGAGAATAATAAAAAAAAGAAATTCTATGTTTTAGAAATGTTTCCTTATCCTAGTGGATCTGGATTGCATATGGGTCATGCATTTAACTATACCATTGGGGATGTTTATGCAAGATTTAAGAGAATGAATAACTTTAATGTTTTATATCCAATGGGTTATGACTCTTTTGGATTGCCAGCAGAAAATGCGGCTATAGAAGCTAAAGAAGATCCAAAAAAATACACTGAAAAGTCTATTAATAATTTTATTAAACAACAAAAAGAGCTTGGATTGAGTTATGATTGGTCTAGATTATTAATGACACATGATCCTGAATATTATAAGTGGAATCAATATTTTTTCTTAAAATTTTTAGAGAATGATTTAGTATACAAAAAGAAATCTAGTGTAAATTTTTGTTCTAAATGTGATACTGTTTTAGCAAACGAACAAGTACATAATGGAAAATGTTGGAGACATAAAGATACTGATGTTAAAATAAAACAATTAGATCAATGGTTCATTAAAACAACAAAATATGCTGATGAATTATTAAAAGATGTAGGAAAATTAGAATGGCCTGAAAGAATTAAATTAATGCAAGAAAATTGGATTGGAAAGAGTCATGGAACTGATATTATCTTTAAAATAAATAATGAAGATTGGCATGTTTTTACTACAAGAGTAGATACTCTATTTGGAGTTACATTTATGGTTGTATCTTCTCAACATCCTAAATTACAAGATATTATAACAAAAGAACAAAGAAAAGAAGTTGATAAATTCCTAAAAAGATCCATGTCAATGAAAGAAGATATTGAATTATTAGAGAAAGAAGGAGTGTTTACTGGAAGTTATGCAATCCATCCATTAACTAATGAAAAGATTTCAATATATGCTGGAAATTTTGTTATTGCAGAATATGGTTCTGGAATGGTTATGGCTGTTCCTGCTCACGATCAAAGAGATTTTGAATTTGCTAAAAAATATAAATTAACTATAAAATTAGTTATTCAGTCTAAAGATAAAAAAATAAATGAAAATATGAAAGAATCATTTGTTGATTATGGTTATTTAATCAATTCTGATAAGTTTGATAAATTGAGTTCAGAAGAAGCTAAAGAAAAGATAACAAAAGAATTAGAAAAAAATAAATTAGGAAAATCTTCTATCAATTTTAAATTAAGAGATTGGTTAGTTTCTAGACAAAGATATTGGGGGACTCCAATTCCTATTGTATATTGTGATGATTGTGGTATTGTTCCAATTAAAGAGAAAGATCTTCCAATAAAACTTCCAGAAAAAGTTAAATTTGGCAAAGGAAATCCATTAGCCACAAATAAATCATTTTTAGAAGTAAAATGTCCTAAATGTAATAAAAAAGCTAAGAGGGAGACAGATACAATGGATACATTCTTTGATTCTTCTTGGTATTATTTAAGATATTGTGATAATAAAAATAATAAAAATCCATTTGATACTAAAAAAATAGATTATTGGATGTCTGTTGATCAGTATATTGGTGGGGCCGAACATGCATGTATGCACCTAATTTACGCAAGATTTTTTACAAAAGCATTGAGAGATCTAAAATTATTAAAAGTTAATGAACCATTTACTAAATTATTTAATCAAGGGATGTTACATGGAGAAGATGGATTTGTAATGTCTAAATCTAGGGGTAATGTTGTTTTACCAGAAACTGTCTCAAAAAAATATGGAATAGATACTGCTAGATTATTTTTAGTTTCAAGTTCTTACCCTGATAAAGATATGGAATGGAGTTCTAAAGGGGTGGAAGGAAGCTTGAGATTTATAAGAAGAGTAGTTGATTATGTTTCTAGTGTTAAAATTTCTAAAACTAGTAAAAAAGTTGAGAGTAAATTAAACAAAACTATTGAGGAAGTTACTAAAAATATTGAGAATTTTGGATATAATTTTGCTATTATTAAGATAAGAGAGTTATTTGATTCATTAGAGAAAGAAATAAATAAGAAAGATTTAGAAAAATTTCTAAAATTAATGCATCCATTTTGCCCTCATATAACTGAAGAATTGTGGGAAAAAATAGGAAATAAAAATTTTATAAGTTTAGCTGAATGGCCAAAAATTGATAAATCTAAGATAAACAAAAAATTTGAAGAAGCTGAAAAAGCATTTGATTCTTTAATTTCAGATATAGTTAATGTTATGAATATAATGAAAGATAAAAATAAAAAATTCGAAAAAATTTATGTGTATGTTCTTCCTAAAGAAACTGAGAATTATAATATGGAAGAATTAACTAAAAGAATTAATAAAGAGGTTATTGTTTATTCAGTTTCAGATAAGAAAAAATATGATCCTGAAAATAAATCAAAAAGAGCCAAGTTTAACAAACCAGCAATATATTTAGAATGAAAAAATTATTAATATTATTAATACTATTTATTGTTAGTTGTACTGGGAAGAATTATGTTAGTATTGATAATGGAAAAGAGAATATAAAGATTGATGTTGAGATAGCAGATGATCTTTCAGAAAGAACTCAAGGGTTAATGTTTAGAGAATCATTAAACAAAAATTCTGGAATGTTATTTGTATTTGAAAAAGAAGAAAAACATGCTTTTTGGATGAAAAATACTTTAATTCCATTAGATATTATTTTTATTTCTGAAGATTTAGAAATTGTAGATATAAAAAATGCAATTCCTTGTGAAGAAAATAATTGTAAGAGTTATGCTCCAAAAGAAAAAGCTAAATATGTTTTGGAAGTTAATGAAAAATTTACACTAAAAAATAGTATTAACATAGGAGACAAAGTAAGATTACTATGAAAAAATTATTAATTTTATTTTTGATTTTTTTGATAGGTTGTACTAATCTAGATGGGGGAACTTCTCCTGAAGATGAAGAACCAATTGGAGAAATAGAGTGTAATGTTGATAATGATTGTAGTGTTGGTGGATGTTCTGGACAATCTTGTTTAACAAATGAACTTGCTCAAAATTTAATGACTACATGTGAATATAAAGAAGAATATAGTTGTTATAAATTAACTAGTTGTGGTTGTGCGAATAACAAATGTCAATGGGCAGAAAACCCAAATTTAAATGAATGTTTAAGTAAATTTAAATAATTAGTCTACAATTGCCCTTATTCTCCTAATCCCAGCAGCAATAGCTTCTTCTTTTTTTATTTTAAAATTTTTAATTTCTTTAGTATTTTTTACATGTGGTCCAGTACATATCTCTTTAGAGAATTTTCCAATTGTATAAACACTTACAATATCCCCATATTTAGATTCAAAAAATCCTAAAGCACCTTTATTTTTAGCTTCAGATGGAGACATCTCTTCTCTTTTTACTTCAATCTTTTTTTTAATCTGTTCATTAACTAAATATTCTACTTTTTTTAATTCAACATCTGTTAATTTTTTATCATGAGAAAAATCAAATCTTAATCTCTCTGGAGTTATATTTGATCCTTTTTGTTGTACATGTGATCCTAAAACTTTTCTTAAAGATTGGTGTAATAAATGAGTTGCAGTATGTAGTCTTGTTGTGTCTACACTATGGTCTGATAGTCCTGAAGAAAATCTTTTTTCAGTTCCTAATCTAGATTTTTCTTGATGTTTTTTGAATTCTTCATCAAAACCAACTTCATCTATTTTGAATCCTCTTTCATCAGCTAACTCTTTTGTTAACTCTATTGGAAATCCATAAGTATCATACAAATGAAATGCTTCTATCCCTGGAATTCTTTTCGATTTTAGATTTAAGAGAATTTTTTCGAATCTTTTTGTTCCTTTATCTATTGTTTTAGTGAATTTTTCTTCTTCTTTATCAAACTCTTCTAAAATAAATTTTTTATATTTTCCAATCTCTTCATAATTATCTTTGTAAACTGGAATAATGGATTTGGCAAGTTCTAATGTAAAATTATCTGTTATTCCTAATAGTTTACCATGACGTATAGACTTTCTTATCAATCTTCTTAATACATACCCTTGTTCTACATTACTCGGAGTTATTCTTTTTTCATCACCTAAAATAAATGCAGCTGCTCTTAGATGGTCTGTAATTATTCTTATTGATTTTAATTGTGATTCATTTTCCTTTTTTATATTTGCAATATCTTTTATTTTTTTAATAATTGGAGTAAATAATTCAATATCAAAAACAGATTCTTTATTTTGCAAAATAGCTGCAGTTCTTTCTACACCCATTCCAGTATCAACAGTTTTTTGTTTTAATAATTCATATTTTCCATCTTTTGTTTTGTTGTATTCCATAAAAACATCATTCCAAATTTCAAACCATTTCGAGTTGTTAACATCGAATTTTTTAGGGGCTTTTTCTTTTGAAGTCCAATAAAACATTTCTGTACATGGTCCACAAGGTCCAGTTAATCCAGCTGGTCCCCACCAATTATCTTTTTTTGGAAGAAAACTTATTCTTTCTTTCTTTATTCCTAAATCTAGCCAAGTTTTATAAGAAAAATCGTCCTTTGGAGCGTTTTTGTCTCCTTTGAATATAGATATGGCTAATTTATCTATGTCTAAATTTAACCATTTTTTATCTGTTAAAAATTCAAAACTATATTCAATAGCTTCTTTTTTAAAATAGTCTCCTAATGACCAATTTCCCAACATTTCAAAGAATGTTAGATGTGAATTATCTCCCACTTCATTTATATCTCCAGTTCTAATACATTTTTGTACATCTACTATTTTATTACCTAAAGGATGTTTTTGACCCATTAAATAGGGAACTAATGGGTGCATACCTGCTGTTGTGAATAATACTGTAGGATCATTTTCAGGAATTAATGAAGCAGAAGGAATTACTTTATGATCTTTTGTTTTAAAGAAATCTAGATATTTCTTCTTTAATACATTAGCTTTCATAGAATTCTCTTAATAATTATATTTAAAAATTTTGTTATAGTGAGCCTATTTTTTGTTGTAGCTTTTTTATGTCTTGTTCAAGTTTTTCCAACTCTAAATTTCTAGATGGTTTTTCTATTATCTCTTTTTCTTTCTGTTCTATCTTTTTAATCCTTTTTTCTTTTTCTTGTATCTTAACTTCAGGTAGTGATTCAAATAATTTTTGCATTAAAGTTTTTAGTTCTTTAACTTCTCTTTTAACATATTTAGCATAAAGATTTTTTTCTTTTCTTATTAATTTTAATTTTTCATGTCCTTTAAGAAATCTTATTATATCAATATTTCCTTGTAATAAATCTTTCCTACTCTCATTAGGTCTAGAAATCATAACATGCATTGATTTATCCATTTTAATTTTCAAACAATGTTTTATCTATATTTCCTAATCTTTCTTTTAGATGTTCTAAATCAGAATGCCATTTACTTAATTCTTCATCTTCTTCTTTTTTAATGTCATCTAGTTTATTAACTACTTTTTCTAATTCTTCTAATTTATCTTTTATATGATCTAAATTTTTCATAACAGATTTATATTTATCTACTTTTATGAACAAAGTTCTTTCTGTTCTATGAGTTTCTGGATGTTCAGGCATTGTATCTGGCATGTCTGGAATATCAAAAGAAGGTCTTGTAGGCATGTTTGGTGTTGATACTGCTTCCTTTATTTGAGAAAAATCATCACTATGATCCATTTCAGATTCATATTTAGGAAATTCTGGAAATTTTAGTGGAGGAAGCTCATTTTTTGTCTCTTTTTTCTTAGTGAAGAATCCCATTATCTTATATTTGATTTATCTTCTTATTAAAACTTTTTGTATCATTCGAAAATGGTAATCTTGCTTTTTTTCAAAAAACAAAAGTTATATAAGTTTTATATTAAAATAAGTTTTATATGAAATTGACACATGAAGATATAGAAGACTTAATGAGGGAGATTTATGGCAAAGAAATACTGCCTTTAGTCCAACTTTTGAAAGGGAGAAAGAACGTTAATGAATTTAAAATAGCTGAAAAATTAGAGTTAACTATCAATCAAACTAGAAATATGTTTTATAAATTACAAGATAGAGGATTAATTATTTCTACAAGGAAAAAAGATAAGAAAAAAGGATGGTATGTTTATTATTGGACTTTTAATGATAAAGAAGCTAAGAAATTGATTGTAGATCATAGAAATATGAAATTACATGTATTAAGAAGAGCTTTATCTAAAGAACAAGAGATTGTACATTTTATCTGTAAAGATAATCATGTTAGAATTAGATATGAAGAAGCTTTAGAACAAGATTTTAGATGTCCTGAATGTGGGGAATTGTTAATAGAGGAAGATAAAGATAAAATTTTGAGGAAGATGAAATCTGATATCAAAACTTTAGAAAAAGAAGTTATAATTGAAGAAGAAAAAATTGTGAAGAAAAAAGAGCCTATTAAAAAAGCAACAAAGAAAAAAACAAAAAAAACAACAAAGAAAAAAACAAAAAAAATAGTTAAGAAAAAACCTAAGAAACAATCAAAGAAAAAAACAAAAAAAACAACAAAGAAAAAAACAAAAAAGAAATGAGGATTTAATTAAGCATTATCTTTTTTAAAGTTAGAAAGTTGTAATAGAAAAATATTAAAGTGAGAATATCTACAATTATTTGAATGAGTATCAAAAAAAAAGAGAATGAACAAAAGATTATTTGGTCTAGAATTTTACTTGTTTTAGCTATTCTTTCTTTATTTTCATTACCTACTTTTGCATTGACTAAATCAACTACTGCTAGTTGTTCTATACCTTGGGCTTGGCCTCGTTGTTGGTTTGGAGGATGTCCTAATGGTCTTAGTTGTGATGATACTAGTAGTCTTTCAATTCCTAGTGATGTTAAAATAATTAGAGCTACTGTTTCATGGACAGTACTAAACGATGAAGGAAGGATTTTCATAAATGGAAATCAAATATATCATACTAATTATGATTTTGGAAACTGTTGTCTTCAACCTGGAAGCAGTAAGGATGTAACCAATAGAATAAGATCTGGTTCTAATAGTGTGGGGCTCCATATGGAGACATGGGCTTGGGGAAGTGATGGTACGAAGAGTGCAACTCTTACGGTTGATTATTGTGATTCTCAACAAGGAAAATCTTGTGGATCTTGTGGTGGTAAAGTTCAATGTGATGGATCTTGTAATCTATCACCTCCTGGAAACTTTGGAAATTCTTGTAGTAAAGGAACAGGAGAGTGTAGAAGAACAGGAACAATAAAATGTAATGGACAATGTAGTGTTTCTGCAGGAAGTCCTTCAACAGAGATCTGTGATAATAAGGATAATAGTTGTAGTGGTGTAGTAGACAATGGTTGTGATGATGATAATGATAATTATTGTGAAGCAGGAATAACTAGAGTAGGCACACCATCAACTTGTACAGCCGGAGGAAATGATCAGAATGATAATGATAACACAATAAATCCTGGAGCCACAGAAATTTGTGATAATAAAAATAACAATCAAGTAAATGGTGTAGATGAAGGTTGTGATAAAGATAAAGATAGTTATGCTACTAAGAGTGTATCTTGTTTTGGTAATTATAGGGATGGAAATAATGTAATTAGATCTTGTTCAACTAATGGAGGTTCAGCAGGAGACTGTGATGATGGTAATGTTAATATAAATCCATCAATTTCAGAAATATGTGATAATATTGATAATGATTGTAGTAATGGAATAGACAATGGTTGTGATAATGATAAAGATGGATTTGTAAATCCTCTTTTAACTTGCATAGGAAGTTTTAGAGATGGAAATGGAGTAGTTAGACCTTGTCCATAATTGACTAAATGAAATAACTATAAATATGAAAAAAACATTAAAATACCAAATGAATAAGAAGATTATCTTAATAATGTTCATCTTTTTGATTAATTTGTATTATGTTAATGCTGCTATTGGTGATGAATTAGATTGTGATGATAATAACATTAATATCTTTCCAGGTGCTCTAGAAATATGCAATGATAATATAGATAATAATTGTAATCAAGATAATAGTGATTCATTTGATATTAATCCTAATACAGGAGTAGATTTAAATGATGTTTCTTGTTGTAATCTGTTATCTGCACAATGGTCTACAAGTAGAACAGGGATAGGAAATTCAGTTACTTTAACTGTAACAGGAACAACAGCGTGTGAAGGTAAAACAGTAAGTTTTGTTGTTAAGGAAGATGATCAAGATCCATTTCCTGATAATAATGTTAATACTAATCCACAAGATTCTACTTTTCAAGGAACAACAGCTACAACAACTTGGATAGCAGAAGATCAAAATGATGGGATTGGGGATCCAGAATATTATTTTATTGCATCTACACAATTTGATTTACAAAAATCATCAGATCCAAAATTAATAGTTGGAGAAAATGTTCCAGAATGTGGAGATGGAAATTTAGATCAAAGTGAAAATTGCAATACATGCCCAGATGATGCTGGTTGTAATGTTGGAGAAGCTTGTTTAAATGTAGCAGATAATTTTGACTGTGTTGGAGTAACAGGACCTTCAGTATGTGGCAACGGAAAATTAGAGTTAGGAGAAACTTGTAAAACTTGCTCTCAAGATCTTCCATCTGGATTTTGTGAGAATCTTTGTATTATCAATAATCAATGCGATGAAGCAGAAAATTGTTTATGTGGGGAATGTAATGGACAACAAGGAAGTTGTATTCAAGGTGATGTATGTAATGAACAAGGAGTTTGTGAAGTATCTACAAATGATGGACAATGTACAAGAGATACAACAGCTAAAACACAAGATCCAGAATGTTGCGAAATAACAAAAGCAAATTGGGCTTTATCTAGAGCCACAACGAATTCATTAGTTGAATTGATTGTAGAAGGAAATGAATATTGTGAGAATAGAATTGTTAACTTTGAAGTTTTTGAACAAGAACCAGGAGATGATCAAGAGGTTCCTCCAGATCCAATATCAAGAACAATTGTTAATAAAAAAGCAGAATCAATATGGAGTGTAGTTAACATTGATGATGGATTCTTTCAAGGACAACCTGAATTTTATTTTATAGCACACTCTGCTATAAGCTCATTAAAATCAAATTTATTAGAAATAATAACTTGTGAAGAGAATGATAGAGATTGTGATGGAATCAAAGATGATAATGATAAATGTCCAGACACTCCATTAAATGAGATAGAAAATGTGGCTAAAACAGGAACAGAAAAAGGATGTGCTCCTGGAGAATCTTCTTGTGTAGCTGAATGGGATTGTACTAATGCAAAATGGACAGAATGTAATGAAGAAGGGTATAGAACAAGAGACATAACCAAATGTACTTATAGTGGAAATAAGATATTATGTGAATCTAAGTTCAAACCATCAAATAGACAATCATGTTTAGTAGAAGAATCATTTCCAGTTTTTACAATATCTAATTTAATATTTACTCTATTAATATTGTTATCTTATTATTTTGTTGTGTTTAGAAAAAATAATAATAAATGATTATTTTATTCTTAAAATGGATAGAAAAAAGAAATCAAATGAACAAAAGATTATTTGGTCTAGAATTTTAATTATTTTAGTTATTGTAATATCAATTGTATTAATTAGTTATTGGATTTATCAAAAAACAGTAGAAGAAGTAGATAGTGAAGAACTTGAATTAGATCAAGGAGAAGTTAATTTAGATTTAAGAAGTCTAGATTTAAAAGAGAGAGTATTAGTTGAAGATGATGGATTAATTGAATTTGATGAAGAAGAAAGAGAAAAATGTTATGCACTTCCTCCAAATTATTGTGAAGGAGATGAAGAATGTATAGGTGCTTATGATGCTAGTTGTATTACAAAACTTCGTAAAGGAAATGAATGGTGTAATTTAATTGAAGATAAAGAAATGAAAATTATTTGTAAAGAAACAAGAGTTGATTCTCCTAATGAATCTATGGATTTATTAGAACAACAATTTATTCAAGATAGTTTGGATATAAACATATTAAAAATTGATGGAAGACTATTGGAGGAAAAATAAAATTAAAAAATCATTAAGTAAGAAGTTTCGATTATTAATCATTTTTATTATTTTAATAGTTCCTTCTATTTCTATACCAACTTTAGCAGAGACTATAACTAAAACTGTTAGTTGTAGTACAGGGGTCAATAATGATGGTATGTCTAGCTTTCCTAATTGTTATAGTGGTTCTGGAGGATGGAATATTCATGATTGTGTTAGAACACCTGCAGCAAAATGTGGTAAATTCGTAGAGTATCCAGTAAATTCAAATTGCAAAGTAAATAAGGCTACTTTATCTTGGAATAATGTTTATGGGGAGGCTAAAATGTTTACTACAAGCAATGTAGTTAATGAAGTTAAGAGAACTTATTCAAGTTTCGGACCTTTTTATTGTTACCCTAGTCAAGGGGGATGGTGTGGCGGTGTTATTTATGGCTCAGAAGGTCATGGGGATTCTGTTTCTGGATCTAAAGATGTAACAAATCTTGTTAAACCAGGATTTTACAATAGATTATATCTATTTTTATATGAACGTAATAAAGGTAGTAGTTTTGGAGGAACAGGGGGAACTGCAACAATCATTGTAGATATGAATTGTTGTAATGCTAATCAAGGAAATTCTTGTAATGTAGGAACAGGAGAGTGTAGAAGAACTGGAACTATACAATGTAATGGACAATGCAGTGTTTCTGCAGGAAGTCCTTCAACAGAGATCTGTGATAATAAAGATAATGATTGTAAAAATGGAGTAGATGAAATATGTGATGATGACAATGATAATTATTGTGAAGCAGGAATAACTAGAGTAGGAACTCCTTCAACTTGTACAGCAGGAGGAAATGATCAAAATGATAATGATAACACAATAAATCCTGGAGCCACAGAAATTTGTGATAATAAAAATAACAATCAAGTAAATGGTGTAGATGAAGGTTGTGATAAAGATAAAGATAGTTATGCTACTAAGAGTGTATCTTGTTTTGGTAATTATAGGGATGGAAATAATGTAATTAGATCTTGTTCAACTAATGGAGGTTCAGCAGGAGACTGTGATGATGGTAATGTTAATATAAATCCATCAATTTCAGAAATATGTGATAATATTGATAATGATTGTAGTAATGGAATAGACAATGGTTGTGATAATGATAAAGATGGATTTGTAAATCCTCTTTTAACTTGCATAGGAAGTTTTAGAGATGGAAATGGAGTAGTTAGACCTTGTCCATAATTGACTAAATGAAATAACTATAAATATGAAAAAAACATTAAAATACCAAATGAATAAGAAGATTATCTTAATAATGTTCATCTTTTTGATTAATTTGTATTATGTTAATGCTGCTATTGGTGATGAATTAGATTGTGATGATAATAACATTAATATCTTTCCAGGTGCTCTAGAAATATGCAATGATAATATAGATAATAATTGTAATCAAGATAATAGTGATTCATTTGATATTAATCCTAATACAGGAGTAGATTTAAATGATGTTTCTTGTTGTAATCTGTTATCTGCACAATGGTCTACAAGTAGAACAGGGATAGGAAATTCAGTTACTTTAACTGTAACAGGAACAACAGCGTGTGAAGGTAAAACAGTAAGTTTTGTTGTTAAGGAAGATGATCAAGATCCATTTCCTGATAATAATGTTAATACTAATCCACAAGATTCTACTTTTCAAGGAACAACAGCTACAACAACTTGGATAGCAGAAGATCAAAATGATGGGATTGGGGATCCAGAATATTATTTTATTGCATCTACACAATTTGATTTACAAAAATCATCAGATCCAAAATTAATAGTTGGAGAAAATGTTCCAGAATGTGGAGATGGAAATTTAGATCAAAGTGAAAATTGCAATACATGCCCAGATGATGCTGGTTGTAATGTTGGAGAAGCTTGTTTAAATGTAGCAGATAATTTTGACTGTGTTGGAGTAACAGGACCTTCAGTATGTGGCAACGGAAAATTAGAGTTAGGAGAAACTTGTAAAACTTGCTCTCAAGATCTTCCATCTGGATTTTGTGAGAATCTTTGTATTATCAATAATCAATGCGATGAAGCAGAAAATTGTTTATGTGGGGAATGTAATGGACAACAAGGAAGTTGTATTCAAGGTGATGTATGTAATGAACAAGGAGTTTGTGAAGTATCTACAAATGATGGACAATGTACAAGAGATACAACAGCTAAAACACAAGATCCAGAATGTTGCGAAATAACAAAAGCAAATTGGGCTTTATCTAGAGCCACAACGAATTCATTAGTTGAATTGATTGTAGAAGGAAATGAATATTGTGAGAATAGAATTGTTAACTTTGAAGTTTTTGAACAAGAACCAGGAGATGATCAAGAGGTTCCTCCAGATCCAATATCAAGAACAATTGTTAATAAAAAAGCAGAATCAATATGGAGTGTAGTTAACATTGATGATGGATTCTTTCAAGGACAACCTGAATTTTATTTTATAGCACACTCTGCTATAAGCTCATTAAAATCAAATTTATTAGAAATAATAACTTGTGAAGAGAATGATAGAGATTGTGATGGAATCAAAGATGATAATGATAAATGTCCAGACACTCCATTAAATGAGATAGAAAATGTGGCTAAAACAGGAACAGAAAAAGGATGTGCTCCTGGAGAATCTTCTTGTGTAGCTGAATGGGATTGTACTAATGCAAAATGGACAGAATGTAATGAAGAAGGGTATAGAACAAGAGACATAACCAAATGTACTTATAGTGGAAATAAGATATTATGTGAATCTAAGTTCAAACCATCAAATAGACAATCATGTTTAGTAGAAGAATCATTTCCAGTTTTTACAATATCTAATTTAATATTTACTCTATTAATATTGTTATCTTATTATTTTGTTGTGTTTAGAAAAAATAATAATAAATGATTATTTTATTCTTAAAATGGATAGAAAAAAGAAATCAAATGAACAAAAGATTATTTGGTCTAGAATTTTAATTATTTTAGTTATTGTAATATCAATTGTATTAATTAGTTATTGGATTTATCAAAAAACAGTAGAAGAAGTAGATAGTGAAGAACTTGAATTAGATCAAGGAGAAGTTAATTTAGATTTAAGAAGTCTAGATTTAAAAGAGAGAGTATTAGTTGAAGATGATGGATTAATTGAATTTGATGAAGAAGAAAGAGAAAAATGTTATGCACTTCCTCCAAATTATTGTGAAGGAGATGAAGAATGTATAGGTGCTTATGATGCTAGTTGTATTACAAAACTTCGTAAAGGAAATGAATGGTGTAATTTAATTGAAGATAAAGAAATGAAAATTATTTGTAAAGAAACAAGAGTTGATTCTCCTAATGAATCTATGGATTTATTAGAACAACAATTTATTCAAGATAGTTTGGATATAAACATATTAAAAATTGATGGAAGACTATTGGAGGAAAAATAAAATTAAAAAATCATTAAGTAAGAAGTTTCGATTATTAATCATTTTTATTATTTTAATAGTTCCTTCTATTTCTATACCAACTTTAGCAGAGACTATAACTAAAACTGTTAGTTGTAGTACAGGGGTCAATAATGATGGTATGTCTAGCTTTCCTAATTGTTATAGTGGTTCTGGAGGATGGAATATTCATGATTGTGTTAGAACACCTGCAGCAAAATGTGGTAAATTCGTAGAGTATCCAGTAAATTCAAATTGCAAAGTAAATAAGGCTACTTTATCTTGGAATAATGTTTATGGGGAGGCTAAAATGTTTACTACAAGCAATGTAGTTAATGAAGTTAAGAGAACTTATTCAAGTTTCGGACCTTTTTATTGTTACCCTAGTCAAGGGGGATGGTGTGGCGGTGTTATTTATGGCTCAGAAGGTCATGGGGATTCTGTTTCTGGATCTAAAGATGTAACAAATCTTGTTAAACCAGGATTTTACAATAGATTATACCTATTTTTATATGAACGTAATCATAGAAGTGGTAGTTTTGGAGGGACAGGAGGAACTGCAACAATTACTGTGGATCTGAATTGTTGTAATGCTAATCAAGGAAATTCTTGTAGTAAAGGAACAGGAGAATGTAGAAGAACTGGAACAATACAATGTGATGGTTCATGTAGTGTTTCTGCAGGAAGTCCTTCAACAGAGATCTGTGATAATAAGGATAAT
>CAYUGZ010000006.1:0-45943 GCA_964444465.1 Candidatus Woesearchaeota archaeon
TAGATTCTATTTCTTCAATTTTATGATTTTCTATATTAGAATTCTCTTGAGTTTTATTATCTACTTCATCTATAACAGCTTTAATTTCAAAATTATCAAATTTTGATTTTAATTCATTTTCAACAACATCAAAATAATCAAAGAATTTAGATGATAATTTTAATAATCTTGTTCTTCCTTTTTTTTCACTTGAGATAAAAGAATTTTCTTTTAATAATTTAATATGGTCATATGCTTTATTTCCTCTAATGTCTATTATTTCACTTTGTAAAACTGGATTTTTATAAGCTATAATTGCTAATGTTTTAGTTGTTGGACTATCAAACTCAGAATCAGTTAATAATTGAGAAGTTAAATAATTGTATGCTTTCTTAATATTCAATTTAAATTTATTATTTTCTTCTATAATCTCTAAAGAACCTTCTTTTGAACTATAATCTTTAATTAATTCTTTTAATGTTTGTTTAACATCATCAATAGATTCAATACTACATAATCTAGATATCTCTTCTACATCCATATACCTTCCAGTAGTATATAATATTGCTTCTATCTTATTCTTTATTTCTTTCATATTTAACATAAAATTAGAGAATTTTTAAGCTTTATGGATTTACTTTGATTATAGCTTTCCTATCTTCCTTTTTGATATTATAAAATGAATCAATAACCTCAATATCCAACCCTTTAACATTTCTAGACTTTAATCTAGGAATTTTAACTTTAGATCCATCAACAGATAATAAAATAGAACTATCTGTATAAACATCTTCTAACTCAATTAGATTATTATAAAAAGTAAATGGATTATTAGTTATAATCTCAAATTTATTTGGTTCACATACTTCATTTATTAAAGTGTTACAATTATTGTCTACATTATCACTACAAACCTCTTCAGCTCCAGGATGTATATTAGAATCTCCATCATTACAATCTACATCATTACAAAAACTATCATCATCATTATCTATACAATTTAATGAACAACCTTCATCTGTATCTAAATCACAATCATTATCTATCCCATCACAAACTTCGAATGGTAAAGGATTACAACTTCCACATGCATTTCTAACACCTTCATCAACAAAACCATCACAATCATTATCTCTCTCATCACAAACTTCATCTATTGGAATACATTCTTTTATATCAACAACTTCCACTCTTTGTTTACAAATCTCTCCAAAATAATCTAGATATTTACTATTAACTTTTTCTGCCATCTGCCACTCACTAAAATATATTTCAGGATTAGAAGGTGCAGTAACTCTAAAACTAACCTCAATTGAGTCTCCTTTTTTTACAACTTTACTTAATTTAACTTCTTCAGTATTCCATAAACTTGGTGGGGCATTTTTGGAGGCTAAGATATAATCTTTATCCCATGTAGCCCTTCCATTATTAAAAATTAGAAAAGATACGTCTATTGTTTCACCTTTCTGTATTTTAGGTGGAAAATTTGTAGATAAACATCTAGCTTTATTTAATGTAGTAAACCCAGTTATACTTTGTTCGTTTACAAAAGGTAAAAATGAAAGAATGATCAATGATGAAACTAAAAAAACAGCTATAGTAATATAATTTTTGTGTGCACTATTTTCCATTATTAATCTAAAACATAGAATTATTTAAAGTTTATTCAACAGCATATCTTAGAATAGCAGCGATTCCACCTAAATCTTTTAGTTGTTTTCCTTCTCTACTCTCTATTGAAACAACAAAGACATCAGTTCCAACATTAGATGCTTTTTCTTCATAATCTTCAATTTCTTTATCTTCTAAATCTTCAGTTAAGATTAAAACTTCAACCGCACCCAAATCTATAACTTTATCAACCTCTTCTTTACCATAAGCAACTTTTTTTCTATCTTTTCCAAGAGTTTCAAAAAATCTTTGTAATAATAATTTTTCTTTTGCAGATTCTTCTTGTGCTAATAAATCTTGAGCTTTATCTACTATTTCTTGCAACCCAAAATCCCCTGTATAACTTAAATCTTTCAATCCTATAACTTTTTTCTTCAATTCATTATTCAAATATTTAGATTCGTAAAATTCATCTTTAGTTGGGATTGGACCACCTAAAATTAATCCTTTCAATTCTTTCATTTCTAAAAAATTTTTATTTAAAGCTTCTCCAATTCTAGAAAAAAATTCTTTCACAGCATTTTCTCTTAATCTAGCATATCTAGCAGCTGATTGTCCACCAGCTTTAACTTTTCCAGGCACTCCTGAAGTTAAAGTTGTTATCTCATGAATAGAACTTCCTTTTAACAATCCTAGAGTAGCCTCTCTAGCATCCATAACAACCAATCCATAAACATTATTAGTATCCATCATGTCTTTAAGAATATCAATAACAAAATTTTGATCACATCTATACAATCTAGTTCTAATTGGTTCAGGGGGTTCAATACTCCAAACTTTTATATCAATTTTAGATTCATTATCTGATGCATTTCCAGCAAAAACAGCCAATCCATTTTCAGGGGTTTTTTTATATAATCTTAGATGACGAATAGCTCTTTCTAAAGAATCAATAACATTTTTTCTTGTTCTAGCATCTTTTATATTAGTTGCAGTTCCTTTTTCTTGCTCTAAATGTTGTATAACTTTTATTAGATCATAACCTTCAGGAACGTAAACAGATACTAATTCAGTATGTCTCCCTCTAATAGATCCAAGTTCATTCATAAATTTTCTTAGTTTTATTCTTTGTTTTTGATTCATATCAATCTAGAAAGTAGAAGGTTTAAAAAAATTTGGGTTAGAAATACATTTAAATAATTATGATCTATTAAACAAGATGTTAGATAATTTTTCTATAAACAATATATTTAACAATCCAAATAAAAAAATTACTTTATTTTTTTTAGTTTTAGGATCAATTTTATTAATATGGAGAAATATTTTTTTAGTTGATTTTAGTGCTTTACTTATAGAACCATCTCTAATATTCTTTTTTATAAAATCAGAGGTATTAGCCCTTTCACCTTATATAATTCTTTTTTTAATTGCCTCATTTATTAAAGAACGTTGGTTATTAATTATAAGTGGACTATCAATTTTATTGGGAGACATTTATGCTAATTATGTAGTCTATAATAGTCAATCTTCTACTGCAGGGATACTTCTAATTTTTATTCCTTATTATCTAATAACTTTAATGTTCATAATAATAGGATTAGGAAAATTATTTATGTATATAAAAACTAAATATTCTTAATAGATCTTAAAAACTAATCTTAAATTCTCCTTCTTTAATTGATTTAGCATTTGTAACAGCTTTCAAATCTTCTAAAGAATTATATAAAATATTAATTTCTTCTTTTGTTAAAGTTAATTCTATACTCTCTTTTAATGTTTTTTTATTTTCTGTTTTAAATTTTCTTACTTTACTAACAATGTTCATAAACAAATCACCCATAACTTCTAAGTTAGTATTAACTTTAGAAAAACTAGGCCACTCTTCTACATGTATACTTTTCTTATTTTCTTTTTCTTTAAAATATAAACTATAAATTTCTTCAGTAACGAATGGCATGATTGGAGCGAACAATTTTAATATTGTTAATAAAGTTTGATATAAAGTACACTGTGCAGATCTTCTTGATTCTTCTCCTCTTTTATCAGGATTGTATAATCTATCTTTAACTATTTCTAAATAATAATCACAAAAAATATTCCAAAAAAAGTTTTCAGTTTCTGCTTTAGTTCTTGAATATTCATATTTTTGAAAATTATCAGATGAAATTTTAACAATATAATTTAATCTGTTTAATAACCATCTATCAACCTCTTCCAAATCTTCAAATTTAATTTCTTCTTTATTATAATCTTGTAAATGTTGCAGACATAATTTAGAGGCGTTCCATAATTTTACAACTGTTTTCTGTCCAGAAACTATCTCTTTTTCTTGATAAGGAATGTCATCTCCTAATTTAACTGAAGCAGCCCAGAATCTTAAAGCATCTGCTCCATATTTATCCATAACAGTTTGTGGTTCAATTGTATTTCCTAATGATTTACTCATCTTCTTACCATGAGGATCTAAAACAAATCCAGATATAGAAACATCACTCCATGGATTTTTTCCATAATGTAATCTAGACTTAACAACTGTATTAAACAACCAAAATGTAATAATATCATGAGCTTGAGGTCTTAAGTTCATTGGAAATAATCTAGTATAAATTTGTTTGTCTTTAAACAATTCAGTAGCTAATTGAGGAGTTAATGAAGAAGTAGGCCATGTATCTAAAACATCTTTTTCAGGTTCAAATTCTATACTTCCACATTTACATTGTGTTGAGGGTTTGTCTTTTAATGGATCAACTGGAAGTTCATGTTCTTCTGCTAACTTAATTTCTGAACATTTTTTACAGTACCATACTGGAATTGGGATTCCGAAATGTCTTTGTCTAGAGATACACCAATCCCATTGTAATCCTTTAACCCAATTATCATATCTATGTTTCATAAATTCTGGAAACCATTTTAATTCATTCCCATAGATTAACAATTGATCTTTAATATCTAAATATTTTAAGAACCATTGATAACTTTCAATAATCTCAATTTCAGCATTACATCTTTCATGAACATTAACAGTATGTTTTATCTCTTTTTGGCTAACTAATAAATTATTTTTCTTCAAATCTTCAATTATTTTTATTCTTGCTTCTTTTATTGTCAAGCCCTCATAGTTTTTTGTTATACTAGTCATTCTCCCATCTTTAGTTATAGCTTTTTTTAACGGTAAATTAAAAGCTTTATACCATTCAATATCTGTTTGATCACCAAAAGTACAACACATTACAATTCCAGTTCCTTTTTCTTTTTCAACTCTAGAATCTTCTAATATTGGAACTTCATAATCAAATAAAGGAACTTTTGCTTTTTTATCCTTAAATTTTTTATATCTTTCATCTTCGGGATGATAAAAAACAGCCACACACGCTGGAAGTAATTCTGGTCTGGTAGTAGAAATAATAACATCTTCATTATCAACTTTAAACTTTATATCATTAAATGAAGAATCTTTTTCTTTATCCTTTAAATCAACTTGAGCTATTGCTGTTTGACATAATGGACACCATATCACTGGAGCTAACATCCTATACTCTCTATCTTCTTTATATAAATCTATAAAACTTCTTTGAGAAATTATTCTAGAATGTGTATCTATAGTTGAATAAAATATTTCAAAATCACAACTCACTCCCAAATTTTTCCAATCTTGTATAAATTTAGGTCCTAATTCATTTAAAGTGTTTAAACATAATTGAATAAACTCTTCTCGATTCATTTCTGCACTTTTAACATTATTAGTTCTCTCTACTAAATGCTCTGTAGCTAATCCATTATCATCTGTCCCAAAAGGATAAAATAGATTAAAACCCCTCATTCTTTTGTATCTGGCAATAAAATCCATTTGAGAATACATAGATGAATGTCCAATGTGCATTTTTCCAGAAACTGTAGGTGGAGGAGTATCAATAGAGTAAATGGGTTTTTCAGAATTTTCATCAAACTTGTATATCTTCTCTTGTTCCCAATATTTAATCCATTTTTCTTCAGATTCTTTAAAGTCATATTTCTTTGGGATTTCCATAGAGAAGTTTTTATATATTAATTTAAATAGTTTTTTGATAACAACATGAAAAGATTTTTAAAATGAATATCTTAATTAAGCTTCAAGGGAACGTAGCTCAGTCTGGGAGAGCACTACGCTGAAGACGTAGTTGTCGGGAGTTCAAATCTCCCCGTTCCCATTTCTTAAGAAAACTTTATATATTATATAACTAAAATATATATATGAAAAGAGAGGGAAAAAGAGGTGCGTTAGAACTTTCTATTACAACTATAGTTATAGTTGTTCTTGCAATCACAATTCTAACTTTAGGATTAGTATTTACTAAAGGAATCTTTGGAAAATTAACTTCATTAAGTGACGATGTTTTTGGAAAAGCTGATACAATAATAGAAGGATTGGAAGTAGACTCTAAATTCTCATGTCCAACTAATGTTAATGTAGAACAAGGAAGAACAACGACTTTCAAATGTACTGTTGGGCATGATGGGACATTAAGTGGAACTCAAACGTTTACTATGACTCAATTAAATGATGGCAATGTACAAGGAGGATTTGCTAATAAAGTAAAAGCTAGAATTATCTCTCCATTAAGTGTATCATTAAATGAAGGAGAACAAGCAACATTTGTAGTGCAAGTTTCTTCAACAACAGACGCTCCTTTATCTGCTGGAACAAATCCACCTAGCTATCAAATTAATGTAAATGCTGGTACATCAACATATGTGACATCTGCATTTATCATAACTGTGAAAAAAGGAACAGGATTATTCTAATTCTTAACATTTATATATCAAAGATAATATAATTAATTTATGGTATTAAAAGTATATAATACATTAAAAAGAAAAAAAGAATTGTTTAAGCCTATAAAAGGGAAAAATGTAAACTTATTTGTATGTGGAATAACACCTCAAAATTATGCTCATATTGGTCATGCTAAAACTTATGTTCAATTTGATTTAATTGTAAAATATTTAAAGTATTCTGGATTTAAAGTTTTTTATTTACAAAACATAACAGATCTAGATGATAAAATAATAAACAAAGCTAAAGAAGAAAAATCAACTTGGAAGGATATAGCAAGAAAGTATGAAAAAGTATATTTTGAAGACATTAAAAATCTAGGAATTAATTCTATTAATAAATATGCAAGAGCAACTGACCATATAAAACAAATTGTTTCTCAAGTTCAAACTTTAATGAAAAAAGGATATGCTTACAAAATAGAAGATGGAATTTATTTTGATTTGAAAAAATTCAAAGATTATGGAAAGTTATCTGGAAGAACATCCATAGAAGCAGAAGATGCAATAACTAGGATAGATGAAGATATTAATAAAAAAAGTAAAGGTGATTTTTGTTTGTGGAAATTTTCTAAAAAAGATGAACCTTCTTGGAAAACAGAAATTGGGGAAGGACGTCCAGGCTGGCATATTGAAGATACTGCAATAACTGAAACATTCTTTGGACCTCAATATGATATTCATGGGGGAGCTAGAGATTTAATATTTCCACATCATGAAGCAGAGATTGCACAAATGGAGTCAGCTTCTGGTAAAAAACCTTTAGTTAAATATTGGATGCATATTGGTTTTTTGAATGTACAAAGTAAAAAAATGTCAAAATCTCTTGGAAATGTTTTCAATATTAAAGATGTTTTAGAAAAATATGATTCAAAATTAATTAGATATTTTTTCATAGCAAATCATTATAGAATGCCTATTGACTTTTCTGAAAAAATTTTAGATCAATATAAAAATAGTTTACAAAGAATAAATGATTTAATAATAAAATTAAAATTAAGTAAAGATAAAGATGATATTAAATTAATAGAAAAAACAAAAAAATCATTCATTAAAGCAATGGATGATGATTTTGATACCCCAAATGCATTCGCAACATTATTTGATTTCATAAGAGAAATAAATAAAAAAGGTGGAAGTAAAAAAACATTAGAATTTCTAAAAGATATTGATTCTATATTTAATATTTTAACTTTTGAAGAAGAAAAATTATCAAAAGATTTGATGAATTTAATAAATGAAAGAGAAAAAGCTAGAAAAGATAAAGATTTTAAAACAGCTGATAGTATAAGATTAGAATTACAAAAAGAAAAAATTATTTTAGAAGATACAAAAGAGGGTGTACGATGGAAAAAAATCTAAAAACATACAAAAAAGTTCAAGCTATCGTATATGACATTAAAAATAACAAACATTATTTTTTAATTCTTCACAGAACTCTTAGATGGAAAGGTTGGGAACTATTAAAAGGAACTTTAGAAAAAGGTGAAGAAAGATCTTTAAGAAAAGCTCTAGAAAGAGAAATAAAAGAAGAAACTAATTTAAAAAAATTTAAAATAGAAAAAAAACTAAACAAACAAATTAGATTTTATAACAAACAAAAAACAGCTAAAAACATTATTTTAGAAGTATTCTTAGTTAGAGTTAATATGAATCAAAAAATAAGTTTACATAAAAATAAAGTGATAGAACATGATAAGTATAAATGGGTTGATAAAAATACAGCAATAAAAATGCTTACTTTTGGTAATGCTAGAAGTTTAATAAGATCTTTAAAGTTATAATCAACTATTTAAATAAATAAAAAATAAAATATTATGGTAAATAAATTATCATTAACATCTTTAATCATTTCTATATTAGGGGTAATAGCTGCTCCAACAATGTATGGACTAACTTTAGGGGTAATAGCTTTAATGATAGCTATATTTGCTTTAGTTCAAATTAAAAAAGATCCAATGTTAGGTGGAAAAATTATGGCAATTATTGCAATAGTCTTATCTTTAATCCCAATATTCTTTATGATTATCTTTCCACTTATAGCTGGAGCTTATTTTGCTTCTGGAGTAGAATTAGTACAAGGCCCTTAATAGAGATAATATAAAAGAAAAGATTTTTAAAGCCATTTTCTCAGAAGATTTTATGTCTATATATAATAAAGAGCCAAATGAATTGATAGAGAAAGCAGCTCAAGAACTAAAAAGTGTAGTTAAAGCTCCAGATTGGCATATATTCGTTAAAACAGGTGTAAGTAAAGAAAGACCTCCAGAAAGTAAAGATTGGTGGTATGTAAGGGCAGCCTCAATATTAAGAAAAGTCTATATTAATGGTCCAATTGGCACATCAAAATTATCTAAAAAATATGGATCTAAAAAGAACATGGGTCACAAACCAGGAAGATTCTATAATGGATCTAGAAAGATTATAAGAACAATCTTACAACAACTAGAAGAGCAACAATTAATAAAACAAGAACAAAAAGGAGTTCATAAAGGAAGACTAATAACTCCAAAAGGAAAGAGTTTCTTGGATAAAATAAAATGAGTTTAGAAGATATCAAAAGAAGAAAACTTGAAGAATTACAAAATAAAATGTTTAATGAATCCAATCCTCAATTTCAAGAAGAACTTAAGATGCAACAACAAATTGAGGCTCTTGAGAATCTAGCAAAACAACATCTTACAAAAGAAGCAATCCAAAGATATGGGAATTTAAGAATGGCTCACCAAGAAAAAGCTATTCAAGTTATTACTTTAATAGTACAAGCAGCTCAAGCTGGACAATTAAAAGAAAAAATTGATGATATAAAATTCAAAGAATTATTAAAACAATTAGATACCCCAAAAAAAGAGTTTAAGTTGAGGAAAATTTAAAATGGCAATTAAGTGGCCTGGAAAAAAAGCAAGATTATCAAAAAAATTAAGGCAAACAAGATGGGCTCCTTTCTGGACTGTTCCAAAAATATATGGAAAAACAAGAAGGATGCACCCAGGTAGACATACTGTAGTTAAAAGACATTGGAGAAGGAGGAAAACTAAAGCATAAAAATGGCAGACAACGAAAGATCATATACAATACCCTTAAGAAAAGAATTTTTGAAAGTTCCAAGATATCAAAGAACTAAAAAAGCTGTTAAAGCTATAAGATATTTTACTCAAAAACATATGAAAACACCAATTGTAAAGATTGGCCCTTATCTAAATGAATTAATGTTAGCTAGAGGAAGAAAAAACCCTCCATATAAAATTCAAGTTAAAATTATTAAAGAAGAAGATAAAAATAAAAATATGATTTCTAGAGTTGAATTAGCTTCTATCCCAGTTAGAAAAGCTGCTGAAGAAAAAAAGAAATTAGCTCAAAAGGTAAAAGACGCTGTACTAAAACCAAAAGAAGAAGCAAAAGAAGATACTAAAAAAGAAACTAAAGCAAAAGAGCATAAAAAAGAAGAAGCAAAAGAGAAAAAAGAAGTTCTAGAGACTAAAGCTGAAGATTTACAAAAGAGTCAACCTAAACAAAAACAATCAGCTAAAATTCCAGAAAAAGCTCACGCACATAGAAAACAAGAAAAAGTTATAGGTGGAGAAGGCGGTCAGAAAAGCACCTCCTAACCTAATTAGTTCTTATGAAGAATAAACTTCCTTATGAAGCAATAAAAAGAAAAGTTATAACTCATAAGAAATCTAAAACTTCTAAAGATTATGGAATCTATCCAGAAAAAAGAGATATTAAAGAGTTGATAGAACACGGAATTATTAATATTAACAAACCAGAAGGCCCAACAAGTCATGAAGTTTCTTCTTATGTTCAAAGAATTTTAGAGATAAAAAAATCTGGGCACTCTGGAACTTTAGACCCTAAAGTAACAGGAGTTTTACCAGTAGCTTTATCAAAAGCAACTAGAATAGTTCAAACTTTATTAAAAGAAGGCAAAGAATATGTTGCATTAATGCATTTACATAAAGAAGTTCCTCAATCTAAAATTCATAAAGTAATGAGAGAATTTACTGGAAAAATTCAACAGATGCCTCCAATAAAATCTGCTGTTAAGAGACAACTAAGAACAAGAGAGATTTATTACATTGAAATAATGGAGATAAAAGAAAAAGATGTTTTGTTTAGAGTTGGATGCGAAGCTGGAACTTACATAAGAAAATTAATTCATGATATTGGTCAAAAATTAAATGTTGGAGCTCACATGGCCCAACTTGTAAGAACTAAAGTCGGTCCTTTTAATGATAAAAATTGGCATACCCTACAAGATTTGAAAGATGCTTATGAATTTTATAAAGAAGGCAAAGAATATGAATTAAGAAATATTATAATGCCTGTTGAATTTTCAGTACAACATCTTCCAAAAATTTGGGTTTTAGATACAACTGTAGATGCATTATGTCATGGTGCAGATCTATATTCAAATGGAATCTCAAAATTGAATGATAATATAGAAGAAAATTCTCAGATAGCAGTATTAACATTAAAAGACGAATTAGTTTGTTTAGGAGAATCAATGTTGAATAATGAAGAAATGTTGAAAGAAAATAAAAAAGTAGTGAAAACAACTAAAGTATTTATGGAAATTGGCGGATATCCTAAATTTATTAAAAAAGAAACTAAAAATAACATTTAAAAAAATATTTAAAGTAATTTATTTCTTAAGATAAGATGAAAAAGTGGATTTTTGTATTAATAACAATCATTTTAACTTTACCTTATGTTCTATCTTTAAGTGTTACATTATCTTCTCCAGTAGTTGAAGGAAGTAACGTAACATTAAAATGTACAGTAACTGACTCAGTTAGTGAAGGAATAATTCAATTAAATTTGTATAATGATAT
Source organism: Candidatus Woesearchaeota archaeon (assembly GCA_964444465.1). Classification (GTDB taxonomy): domain Archaea; phylum Nanobdellota; class Nanobdellia; order SCGC-AAA011-G17; family JACPNG01; genus JACPNE01. The sequence continues at coordinate 11,238 of CAYUGZ010000006.1, forward strand.
ATCTGGAACTTATTCATTAAATCAAACTAATACAAGTGCAGTAAGTTCAGGAGCTGAATTTTCTTTTGAAAAGATAATTGGGTTGAATGATGCAACATACAACTGGAATTGCCATGCAACAAATAGTTCAAGTGATGTATCTACAGCTTCTTCTAATAGTTCTTTTACAATTTCAGCATCAAATAATGCTCCAGGTTTTGAATCTATTGGGGCTGTAACTATAGATGAAGACACACCTTTTAGCATTATATTATCAAATAACATAAGTGATGATTCAACTTCAGATACAAATTTAAAGTTTACATATACTAATGGAAATCCCTCAATTGTAGATGTTTCAATAGACAACTCAACTAATAATTTATCATTCTCTCCAATATTAAATAAAAATGGAGAATCCTCAATTAATGTGATAGTTTGGGATTCTGAATTATCTCAAAATTCCAGTAGTTTTACATTAACAATAACATCAATTAATGACGTTCCAACTAACAAAACTAATAAGATAGAAGATCAATCTTGGTTTAAAAATAGAAATAGAGAGATAAATCTTAAAGATTATTTTACTGATGTAGACGGAGATTCATTAACTTATACATCATCTAAACCTTCTAACTTTAATATAGCAATAGACAACTCAACTGGTGAGGCTACATTAACTCCAAATAAAGATTATGTTGGTAATCAAACAATAACATTTACAGCTTACGACTCTAATTTTTCTAGTTTTACAAGTAATGGCATAAATTTAATAGTAAAAGAAGTAACTGGATTGAATAATGCCCCAACAATAGACACAAAAAGCCCTTCTTCATTAACACTAGAATTAGAACTAGGTGAAGAACATACATTCTCTATTACCAAATCAGATATTGAAGGAGACTCTTTAACAGTTAAATGGTATTTAGGAAGTCAATTAGTTAGTGAAGAGGACAGTTATAAGTTTAGTAGTAGTAATATAGGAACTTATACCCTAGAAGTAATTGTTTCAGATGGAACTTTAACAGATTCTATTGAATGGTTAGTAAGCACAAGAGAAAAATCAGATCAAAATGAAACAAATTTTACTATAACTACAACTAAAAAAGTTGTATGTGGAGATGATAATATAGGCGCTGGAGAAAGTTGTTCAAGTTGCCCTCAAGATGTAGTATGTAATCAAGGAGAAGTTTGTAAGAATGATAGGTGCACATTAGAAAAGAAATCTAACAATCTTATAATAATAATTATTGTAGTTAGTATAGTTGTTTTAATTGGAATCTCAACAGCTTTCTACTTATACAAGAAAAAACAACAAGATTTAGGATTAGAAAACAAAGAGAAAATCGCACCTAAAAAAGAATTAGCACCTGCAGCAGATTTAGAAGATTTCTATCAAGAAGCAAAGCAACAACCTAAAGTAGAATTAAAAAAACCAAGAAGTCATAGAAAAGTAAATAAAGCGTTGATAAGAACTTTTATAAGAGAATCATTAAAAAGAGGTCACTCTAAAGCAAAAATAAAGAGTAATTTATTGAAAACAGGATGGAAAGAACAAGAAGTTGACCTTGAACTAAATAAACTGAAATGATAGAAAAAAATAAACTTTTAGAGATCAAAAAATTTCTGGAAAAATCTGAAAATCCCTTATTCTTTTTTGATGATGACTTAGATGGATTATGTTCTTATGCTTTATTAAAAAAATATGTTGATAAAGGAAAAGGAATTATACTAAAAACAACACCAAATCTAAGTATAGACTTTTTACCTAAAGTTGTTTCATACAATCCAGATATTGTTTTCATTTTAGACAAGCCTTTAGTAGACCAAGAATTTTTAGATAAGATTAACATTCCAGTTGTATGGATTGATCATCACAATCCTGTTGAAAGAAAAGGTGTTAAGTATTACAATCCCAGATTAAAAGATAAAAGTGATGGAAGTCCTACATCTTATTGGTGTTATAAAATTGTTGAAGAAAATTTATGGATTTCAATGTTAGGATCTATAGGAGATTATTTTCTTCCTGAATTTTCAAAAGAATTCTCAAAAAAATATCCTAAATTAATAAAAAAAATTGATTTAGATGAGATAAAATTCAATTCTAAACTTGGAAAATTAGTAAAAATATGTTCTTTCATGTTAAAAGGGAATATTTCTGAAGTTGATAATTACATAGATTATTTTTGTAGTATAGAAGATCCGAATGAAATATTAGATAAAACAAGTAAAAAAGGAGAATTAATACATGATAAATTTGATAAAATAAATAAAATATATGAAAAATATTTAGAAGATGGAATAAAAATTGCTTCAAAGGAAAAATTATTATTATATGAATACTCTCCCAATCAAATTACATTTAATGAAGAGTTGTCTAATGAACTTATAGATAAATTTCCTAAAAAAATAATTATGATTGCTAGAGAGAAAAAAGGCTACATGAGATTAAGTATTAGGAGTAGAAATACAATTATTCCACCAATATTAGAAAAATCATTAAAAGATTTAGATGGTTCTGGGGGTGGTCATGAACATGCTTGTGGAGCTAATATTCTAAAAGAAGATTTCCAAGAATTTATAGAAAGATTTAAGAAACTTATTTCATAACAATTCTAGCATCAACTACAAAAGCTTTTTTATTATTAACAATTAATGGATTGATATCTAATTCTTCAATATTTGGATACTTTTGAGACAATTTTGATAGTTTCATAATAACTTCTTCTATAGATTTTATATTAAATTTTTTTCCTCTTGCACCTTTCAATAATTTAAAACCTTTAGTTTCTTGCATCATCTCTCTTACATCTTCTAATTCTACAGGACAAATCCTAAAAGAAACATCTTTCATTATTTCTACATAAACTCCACCTAATCCAAAAATAATAACATGACCAAATGTTAGATCTTTTTTCAATCCCACTATTATCTCTATTCCTTCTACATACTCTTGTACTAAAACACTAGAACTCTTCTTTTTTAATAACTTAAAATCAGATTCTAAACTATCTTTATTACTTATCTTAACCCCATCTTCCTCTGTTTTATGTAATGTATTAGTTATTTTCAATGCAATTGGAAAACTTAACTTTGAAACAATCTTAGAAACTTCATTATAATTTTTAGCCAACCCTCTTTTAGCTACAAGAAATCCTTTTTTTTCCAAAAAATCTTCTGCTTCTTTTTCTTTAAGTACTTTCATGATTAAAGAAAAACTATAAAACTATTTAAATATTGTTTTATTTAAGCTTTAAAAGAGGTGTACCAATATCAAAGGGATAATATTAATCTTACTAATTTTGATTCCATCAGTAAGTGCACAATTAGAAGTAGAACAACCATTAGAAGATTATAATAAATATTCTAGTTTAGAATTATCTTTAAATTTAGGGTCAGAAATAGAATTAGTTCCTGGAAGAAAAAGTTATGATATAGACTATATAGAAGTGGATTTGAAGTATTATCCAAATGAAGATGATAGACAAGAAATTATATTTCAAGAAATAATAGCAAAAGACGCAAAAATAAAAAAGAAAGAGAATGTAATAAATCTTGTATGGGACGATCCAAAAGAAACTAAATACACTTATTCTGTTAACACATTAGTCAAAACAAAAAATGATTTTAAAAAAGTTACAAAAAGAATACCCTTCCCAATACAAAATTTAGATTATTCATTGATTGAATATACTAATGAAGGAGAGTTTATAGATATAAATGAAGATATTAAAAAAATAGCAGTAGAACTTGCAGAAGGTGAAGATGATTTATATGTTGTAACATTTAAAATAGCTGATTGGATTAATGAAAATATAGAATATGATCTATCAACATTAACAGCAGATGTAGTCAAAAAGTCTTCTTGGGTATTAGAGAATAAACAAGGTGTTTGTGATGAATTAACAAATTTATTTATTTCTATGTTAAGATCAGTTAATATTCCAGCTAGATTTTTAGGAGGAGTAGTATACACAAATATTGGTTCTTATTTTGGAAATCATGGCTGGGCTGAAGTTTATTTCCCAGGACATGGATGGGTTCCATTTGATGTAACTTTTGGACAATATGGATGGATCGACCCAAGTCACGTAAAATTAAGTTATGTTCAAGATTCAGGGGAATCTGCTGTAGATTATAAATGGAAATCTGATGGTGTAACACTAAGTTCAAAAGGTTTGTCTATAGACACAGCAGTCACAAAACTAGAGGGTAGAATTGCTCCTAATGTATTATTGAATATAAAACCATTAGAAGAAGAAGCAAATTTTGGTAGTTATGTTCCATTAGAGGTCTCTATTCAAAATAACAATCATTATTACACACCTATCTCAGTCATTATAACAAAATCTCCAAGATTATTAGAAAATAATATTAAAGCAGTTTTATTAAAACCAAATGAAGAGAAAAAATTATTTTGGACAATAGAAATTGATGAAGATCTCAATAAAAAATTTGTTTATACCTCAGAGTTAGAAGCAAAGACAAACTTTGGAGCTATTTCTAATAGTATAATAAAATTTTCTAAAGGTTTTGAAGATGTAATTAAAGAAGAAGCTGAAGAAACTATTGGAAAATTAGAGACTAGAGAAGAGAAAAGATTTCTATCAGATTTAACATTATCTTGTAGTACATTAAAACAAGATTATTATGATAACGAAGAAATTAAAATAAAATGTATTGTAGAAAATGTAGGTAATGAAAATATAAAAGATTTGAATGTTTGCGTAATTAGTAATTGTAAAAAACTAGATTTATTCATAGCTGAAAAGAAAGAACTAAATTTTGATGTAAAATTATCCTATTCTTTAGATTTAAAAATAAGTGCTGAAACTGATAGTTTGATTAGATATGATGAATTAAAATTTAATGTTATTAAAATTCCAAAGATAAGATTTATTGAAATAGAACCAAAGACTATTGACTATAATGAATTAACAGATTTGAATTTTGATATTTTTTCTAATACAATAATTAATAATGTTAGCTTAGAGGTAGGAGATATTGCAAATTCTGAATTAGAAAATTTTGAAGGAAAATATAGAATAGTAACTCCAATGCAAGGCAAACAAATTGAAGATGGAATATTAACATTAAGATTATTCTATAAAGATGAATTTGGGGTGGATAGAAGGCATGAAGAAAAACATGAAATAGAAATAACTAACATTCCATTTTATAGAAAATGGTTTGTAGATTTGTTTAGCTTATTTTAATAACTTTTAGCAACATACACTAGATGTTTAGCTTTTTTCTTACAGATTAAACATTTACTGTTTGAATCTATTTTTTCTTCTTTTGGATATAATGTTCCACAAACATCTCCCCCTTCTGTCTTAGCTTTTAAAATATCTGCACATTTTTCTCCATCTTTTTCTACAGAACAAAATGGAACTTTGATAAAACCTCTGTATTTTTTTATTAAATCTTTTAAATCATTTAAAGAATTCGAACTTCTATGATTATTTTTAAAATATTCATCAGCCTTCTCCTTGATGTCTTTATTAAGTTTTAATAAAAGTTTATCAATTTCTTTTCCTACTTCATTTACTTTAATATTTCTTTTTTTATCTTCTGTTCTTAATGCAATAGAAACTGATTTATTTTTAATTTCTTTAGGTCCTACTTCAATTCTTAAAGGAACTCCTTTTAACTCCCATTGATTATATTTAAACCCAGGAGTTTCTTCACTATTATCAAATTTTGTTCTATAACCTAATTTTTTTAATGAAGATTCTAATTTTTCACATAATTCAATAACTTTTTTAGATTCATCTTCTTTATTGCTAAAAGTTATAGGAATAATAACAATTTGTAATGGTGCCATATCTGATGGAATTATTAATCCATTATCATCTCCATGAATTGCTATTAAAGCAGCCATTATTCTCCATATTCCAGGACCAAAACAAGTTTGATAAACAAATTGTTCTTTTTCATCTTTACCTTTAACTTTTATATTAAATGCTTTTGAAAAATTCTGTCCCAAATCATGTGTAGAAGCTAATTGATTTCTTTTTCCATCAGGCATTAAAGTGTCAGGAGTAAAAGTATCATTTGCTCCATTAAATTTATCCCATTCTGGTCTTTTAAAATATAAAAATGGGATATTAACTTTATCATAAATAACTTTTTCACAAGTCTCTAAATCATCTTTAATTTGTTTTAATGACTCTTCATGTTCATTAAACACATCATGAGTCTCAAAAAATAAAAATTCTCTTCCTCTAATAAAAACCCTAGTAGTTCTTTCATTTCTAAACACAGATATTCTACTTTGATATCCTTTGAATGGTAGGTCTTTATGACTTCTAAACCATAAAGAATACATTGGATAAATTTGAGCTTCTCCTGTGGGTCTTAAAGCAAATCTTTCATCTAATTTTTTAGAACCAGCTTCAGAAATCCAATAAACATTTGGGGTGAATCCTGCATGTTCTTTCTCTTTCTTTAAATCTAATTCTCTAACAGAAATCGGAAATAAATATTGAAGATGTCCTTGTTCTTCTACTTCTTTTTCTAAATACTCATAAATTTTCTTTATAATAAAAAATCCCCATGGTCTATGTACTACAAAACCTTGTATCCCAAACCTAATGTCAGCTAATTCAGCCTTTTGAACTACTTGAGAATACCATTCAGAAAAATTTTGATCTTTCTTAACTGTTATTCCTAACTCTTTTTTCATGAAAGAAAAAAGTAGAAGTATTTATTTAAATTTATTGTTTCCACTTGATTGTACACCCAATTGCATGAGTTTCTGGATTTGGAACTTCTTTTCCTTCTACTAATGCATCTAAAGCTTCTCTTAAATCTTGTTTAGTTACTTGTTCAGGATGTTCCCAATTATCATCAATTCTTCCTGTATATCTTAATTTTCTTTCTTCATCAAACACAAAAATATGTGGTGTTCTTTCTCCACCATAAGCTTTAGCTACCTCTTGTGTTTCATCTCTTAGATATGGAAAATTAAATCCTTTTTCTTCGACTCTTTTCTTCATACTCTCAAAATTATCGTCTGGATGAGTTGATTCATCATTAGAATTAATACCAACTAATTGAACCCCTTTATCTTTGTAATCATTTTGTATTTCAATTAATCTATCTTCATATGCTTTAACATATGGACAATGATTACATGTAAATATAACAACTAAAACTTTTTTTTCTTTAGCATCTTCTAAACTATGCTCTTGATCATCTGTTCCTTTTAATTTAAAATCTGGTGCTGTATCATTAATATTCATTTTTCCCCCTAATTATTATTCAAAATCTTTAACTCTCTTTAATAAATCTTCCTTTAATTCTTCATTTTCAGTTTTTTCTGCATAAAGTTTTATAGCTTCTCTTGCGATTGGATCTTTAAAGCTCAATAAAAACTTATCCACTGGAAGTTCTGGATACTTATCGCTTTGAAATTCCCCTTTTTCATTTATATGATGTCCCATTTTATTCCTCCTTATTCTTCATATTTAGCTAATTTATAATATTAAATGGGCCTACTGGGACTCGAACCCAGAACTTTCGGTTCGAAACCGAATATTTTATCCATTAGACTATAGGCCCAAAATCATAAAAACCTTGCCTTTTTTTAATCTTTTTACTATTTTAAATAATAACAAAATTTTATATAGACTCTACTTTTATTATTATTTTAATGGATCTAGGAAATTTCTTTAATTCAAAGAATGTAGCCATAGTTGGGGTGTCAAGAAATCCTAATAAAATAGGCCATGTTATTTTTAGAAATCTAATAGATGGGGACTTTAACGGCAATATTTTTGTTGTAAATCCAAATGTACAATCAATTCTAGGTTATGTTTCTTACAAAAATATTTCACAAATAAAAGAAAAAATTGATTTGGTTATAATAGCTGTTCCTGCAAAACAAGCAGTTAAAGTAACAAATGAGTGTGGAAGAAAGAAAATTAAAGATTTAATCATAATAAGTGCTGGATTTAAAGAAGTTGGAAATAATAAACTAGATAATTCATTACAAAAAGCAATTAAAAAATATAGATTAAGAGTTATAGGCCCTAATTGTTTAGGAGTTTTAAACACTAAAAATAAGCTAGATACTTTGTTTCTTCCTCATTATAGACTTAAAAGACCGAAACAAGGAGGAATTTCTTTTGTATGTCAATCTGGGGCTGTTGGCTCAACAATATTAGATTTAGCTTCTAGAGAAGAAGATGGATTTGCAAAATTTGTTAGTTATGGAAATGCCATAGATGTTGATGAATCTGATTTAATTGAATATTTGGCTAGTGATCATGACACTAAAGTTATTTGTTTATATGTAGAAGCAATAAAAGATGCTAAAAAATTTATGAGGGTTATGAAAGAAACAACTAAAAGAAAACCCGTTATAGTTGTAAAAGGAGGGATGACAGAGGAGGGTAATAAAGCTACACTATCACATACTGGATCTTTAGCTGGTTCTGCTGAAGTGTATTTAGCTGCATTTAAACAAACTGGAATGATTTATGCTCCTTCATTAGAAGATATGTTTAATTATGCTAGAATTTTAGAAGGATCTATAAGGCCAAAAAATAATAGGATACAAATTATAACTAATGGTGGAGGTTATGGTATAATATGCACAGATGCTGTTGTTAATAATAATTTAAGGATGGCCGAGCCTAGTAAAGAAACTAAAAGAAATCTAAAAAAATATTTTCCCCCTATTGTTATTTTAAATAATCCAATGGATCTAACGGGAGATGCTACAACTGAAAGATATAGATTATCTATTGATGCTTGTTTAAATGATAAAAATATTGATGTTTTATTATTAGTTGTGTTGTATCAAACTCCATTAGTTACAACTGATGTTGTTGATGTTATTACTGAATTTAAAAATATGCATAAAAAACCAATAATAGTTGTTTCAACTGGAGGGGAATTTACTCAAATACTAAAAGAATCTTTACAAAATAACGGAGTTCCTTGTTTTACTTATCCAGAAAATGCTGTTAAGTCAATTAAAGCCTTAGTTGATTATTATCTATGATTTAAGTTGATCAAATTTATAATATATTTGTTTTTTTTGTTCCATGGCTGAATTATATGTTGATGATTGGGTAAAAGAAGCATATGGGTTTGAGTCTACAGAAGAATATCTAAGACATTGTAAAGAAAATAATGTTTATCCCTTACTAAAAGGTTATGAATATTTTAAAAGTTTTTTAGAAAATGAAATAATTGAACCATGTATAACAATCATTAGAACTTATTACACTCGTGGAGGAATGGATGAATTTTTTGGAGTAACATTAGATAGAAGATTAGAGGGTTTAGAAGCACCGGCCCATGGTGGAAGAACTGGAATACATGAACCAGAAAAAATTCTTTCATTAGAAAATTCTCCAGATGATTGGTTTCTAGAAGATTTTTGGAAAATAGATGAAGAATTATAATTTTTTGACAAACTTTTCTAATCTATTCATTGCTTTAACAATTATTTTATAATCTGTTGCATAACTACATCTAATGTAACCTTCACCAAATCTTCCAAATTCAGTTCCAGGAACAACAGCAACTTTAGCTTCTTTTAATAATTTATTAGCAAACTTACTAGAACTCATCTTAAAATCTTTGATACTAGAAAAAGTATAAAATGCACCTTTAGGTTCTAAAGTTTTTAATCCAATCTCATTTAATCTTTTAACAATAAACTTTCTTCTTCTATCATACTCTTTTCTCATCTTTTCAATATGTTTATTTGGAAGAGTTAAAGCTTTTATTGCCATTAATTGAGAAATATGAGGTGCTGTTAATGTTATGTAATGAATAGTTTTTGTCATGGCTTGTATTACATCTTTAGGACCGTGAACATATCCTAATCTAAAACCACACATAGCATAACTCTTAGAAAATGATTGTAATGTAACAACATAATTTTTCATTCCATTTAATGATCCAATACTTATATGTTTAGAATCATAAATTAATTTTTCATAAGCTTCATCACTTAATATGTATAAATCATTATCAACAGCTATATCTGCTATCTCTTCCAATAATTTTTTATTTAATACAGTTCCAGTAGGATTTGAGGGTGTATTAATCATTAATGCTCTTGTTTTTTTATTTATTAATTTTTTAATTCTATCTGGATTTATTTCAAAATTTTCATCTTCTTTTAATTCTAAATCAACAGGAACAGCATCACTCAACTCTATAGCTGGAAGATAGGCCATATAACCAGGATTTGGAATTATAACTTGTTCATTAATATCTAAAGTTGATAACAAAGTTGTAAAGATTCCTTCCTGACTTCCACAAGTAACTAAAATCTCATCAATATCTGCATTAATCTTATTTTCTTTTTTTAATTTTTTTATTATTGCTTTTCTTAGGTCTGTTCTACCTTCTGAAGGAGAATAATGACTATATTTTAATTCTTTATTTTTAGAAATAATACTTTTCAAATAATTTAATAATGGTTTAGGAGTTTCAAAATCTGGTTCTCCAGGTCCTAATGATAAGATAGATTTATCTTCAGCTGCCAATCCTAATAACTTTCCTATAACTGCATCTGGGAGTTGTAATTCACGTTCAGCTATATGTCTCATATTCTTTTTAGTATTTTTTATTATAAATAGTTTATTATCTCTAAAAACTTCTTAATAGATTATATCCAAATATTAAATACCCTAATGTTAAGATTATTCCACCTAACATATTAAATGTTGATGCATAAGAAACATTTGATAATCCTTTAACTGCAGTAAAAACTATCATTAATATCAATCCAATGTTAAGTAAAATAAAACTATATTTTGCTAACTTTAATGAATACAACTCTCTATTTGATATTAAAGGAACAACATAATATAACAATCCAAATAAGATAAAAGAAACAAATCCAACATTAGTTATGAAAGCATGTTCTGCTTCTAACCAATGTCCTTCTTCAGTATGTGAATATAAACTTAGTTTACCACCAGAGATCATTCCTCCAATTAATACCCCAATAAACATATAGATTATTCCAACAATAATAAAATATTTTATTAGACCATTCATATTATAAAAGTTCATCTTAACTTTATGAAAATTTTTAATTATAAATAAGTTTTGTTTAAGTTAAATTTATATATTTAGAGAACTTTGTAATCTAGGAGGCTAAAATGGGTTTAATTGATTGGTATAATACAAATTTAAGCAAATTAGATGTGTGGGATATAGGAGCTATTAAATTAAGTGTAGCTGCTTCTGTATTGTTACTAGCAAAATATTGGGCACCTATACTAAGTTTAGAATGGTATTGGTATGTCATAATTTTTGTGATAGCTGTAATAAGACCAATATCTAGATTTTTTAAATAATAAACTTCAAAACAAATATAAAGTATAGAATGTATTTTATGTTGTGAAAAAGATATTAGTGGCATTAGGTGGAAATGCTATTTTAAAAAAAGGTGAAAAAGGAACATATAACCATCTAATAAAAAATATTAGAGATTCGTACAAACAACTTCTTCCTTTAATTAAAAAAAATAAAATAATAATCACATTTGGAAATGGACCTCAAGCAGGAATTCTTGCTATTCAAAATGAATTAGCAAAAAATAAATTCTCTCAAATGCCTTTAGATGTAATAGGTGCAGAGTCTCAAGGTTGGATAGGTTATTTATTAGAAAAAGAATTAATAAATTTATTAAAACAAAATAAAATAAAAAAAGAAGTTGTAACAATATTAACTCAAGTTTTAGTAGATAAAAAAGATAAATCATTTAGGAATCCAACTAAATTTATAGGTCCATTCTATAAAAAAAATGAAATCTCTAAATTAAAAAAACAAGGGTATAAGATAAAAGAAGACCCAAGAGGAGGTTATAGAAGAGTTGTCCCAAGTCCAAAACCATTAAAGATAATAGAAGAAAATACTATAAAAAAATTAATTGATAAAGGAACAATTGTGATATCATGTGGGGGTGGAGGAATCCCTGTTTACAAAAATAAAGATAAGTTAGTTGGGATTGAAGGAGTTATTGACAAAGATTTAGCCTCTCAATGTTTGGCCTCTTCTTTAAATTTTAATGAACTAATAATAATAACAGATATAAACAAAGTGGCTATAAACTACAAAAAACCAAATCAAAAATTCTTAAGTAAACTAAAATTTAAGGATTCAAAGAAGTATTTATTAGAAAAAGAATTCCCTCCTGGAAGTATGGGTCCAAAAGTACAAGCTTCTAACAATTTTCTCAGTAAAGGTGGAAAAAAAGTTATTATTACAAATATTAAAAATATAAAGAAAGCTTTAGAAAGTAGAGAGGGTACTATAATTACGAAATGAAAAAAGATTTCAGTTTAATAAAAGAATATCAAAAAGATTTACATATCTTAGGAGATATTAATAGTGTATTACATTGGGATAGAGAAACAATTATGCCAATAAAAGGCATTGAATCGAGATCAGAACAAAGTGCACTCGTATCTGAGATAATACATAAAAAAGCTACTTCTAAACATTTGTTTAGATCATTAAAAAGATTAAAAGAATCTAAAATTCAAGGTGATAATAAATTAATGATAAATAAGTTGTATAAAGATATAGAAAAATCAAGAAAACTACCTCCAAAATTTGTAAAAGAATTAGCAAAAACTGCAAATTTAACCACATTAAAATGGAGGGAAGCAAAACAAAAAAATAATTTCAAAAAATTTGAACCTTATCTAAAAAAGATAGTAGAATTAAAACAACAAGAAAGTAGTTATATTGGATTAAAAGGTCATCCTTATAATAGTCTACTAGATAGCTATGAAGAAGGTATGACTACAGAAAAATTAAAACCTTTGTTTAATGGATTGAAAAAATCTTTAACTTCTTTACATAAAAAAATAGAAAAAAGTAGTGTATACAAAAATGATAATGGAGAACATAGTCATAAATTTAGTATTGACAAGCAAAAAGAACTTTGTGAAGATGTAATAAAAAAAATTGGTTTAAAACAAAATAATAGTATATTTAGAACTTCTACACATCCATTTACCCTAAGTTTAGGATTAAATGATGTAAGGATAACTACAAGCTTTAATCGTAATCTACTTTTTTCATTTATAGCAACAATGCATGAAGCAGGACATGCTTTATATGAACTAAATCTCCCTAAAAAACATAAACATACAATTTTTCATAATGCTGCTTCATATGGTGCTCATGAATCTCAATCTAAATTCTGGGAGAATATGATTGGGAAAAACAAACCATTCTGGAAATACTATTTTCCAAAATTTGATAAAAAATTTAATCTCGAAACTAATTTTAATAACTGGTATAGATATGTAAATAAAATAAAATCTGACCCAATTAGAGTAACATCAGATGAAATAGCTTATCCTCTACATATAATATTAAGATTTGAAATAGAAACTGGATTAATTGATGGTTCTATTAAAGTTAAAGAACTGCCTAGTATATGGAATAAAAAAATGAAAGATTATCTAAATATAAAACCAAAAAACAATTCAGAAGGATTATTACAAGATATACATTGGTCATGGGGAGCAATTGGCTACTTCCCAACTTACGCTATCGGAACTATTTATGCAGCACAATTATATAAAAAATTATTAAAAGATAAAAAAAATATTGAAATAGAAATAGAAAAAGGAAATTTCAATGATGTAGCAAAATGGTTAAATAAAAATTTTCATGAATACGGAAACACATTAACAAGTGAAGAGATAATGAAGAAAACTTGTAAACAAGGATTGAATCCAGAGATATTAGTTAAATATTTAAAGAAAAAGTATTCGCAAATTTATAAAATATAAAAATGAAGAAGAGGGTGATAATTTTAGGAGCAGCAGGTAGAGACTACCATAATTTTTTAACTTACTTTAAGAATAATCCTAGACATGAAGTAGTTGCATTCACCCAAACTCAAATTCCAGGTATAGAAAAAAGGAAGTTTCCAAAAAAACTAGCTGGAAAATTATACAAAAAAAATATTCCTTTTTTCAAAGAAGAAAAACTTCCCGAATTAATTAAGAAATTTAAAGTTGATGAAGTTGTTTTCTCTTATTCTGATGTAAGTCACGAATATGTGATGCATTTAGCTTCTATATCTATTGCAAATGGTGCTAACTTTGTTTTACTTGGATCAAATTCAACTATGATCAAAAGTAAAAAGCTAGTTATTTCAGTATGTGCAGTTAGAACTGGGTCAGGAAAATCTCAAACTTCTAGAAAAATTGGAATTATATTAAAAAATATGGGATATAGAGTAGTTGCAATTAGACACCCAATGCCTTATGGTAATTTAATAAAACAAAAAACCCAAAGATTCGCTAATTATGAAGATCTTAAGAAAAATAATGTGACAATAGAAGAGAGAGAAGAGTATGAACCTTGGATCAACAATCATATAATAATATATGCAGGTGTAGATTATAAAGAGATTATAAAAAAAGCTGAAAAAGAAGCAGATATTATCATATGGGATGGAGGAAATAATGATTTACCATTTTACAAACCAGATTTACATATTGTAGTTCTTGATCCACATAGAGCAGGACATGGATTAATCTATCATCCCGGAGAAGCTAATTTTAGGATGGCTGATATCTTAGTTGTAAACAAAATTGATACCGCTTCAAAAAAAGATATTAAATTAGTATTAGAAAACATAAAAAAAACTAATAAAAAAGCAAAAATAATTATGGCTAAATCTAAGATAATTGTAGACAAACCATGGTTAATCAAAAATAAAAGAGTATTAGTTGTTGAGGATGGACCTACACTAACTCATGGTGGAATGGCTTTTGGAGCTGGTTCTGTAGCAGCTAAGTTATACAAAGCTAAGTCTATAGTAGATGCAGAAAAACATGCTGTTGGTTCTATCAAAGAGGTATATAAAAAATTTAGTCATCTAAAGAAAGTACTTCCAGCAATGGGTTATGGAAAAAAACAAATCAAAGATTTACAAGAAACAATAAACAAAGCTAATTGTGATGTAGTTGTTGATGGAAGTCCTTTTGATTTAAAAAAATTAATCAAAATAAATAAAGAGATAGTTGAAGTTGATTATGAATTAAATGAAGTTAGTTCATTAACTTTAGAAAAAGTATTAAAACAATTAACAATAAAATGAAAGATTTTTTAACTTTAGAAAATTTATCTGAAAAAGAGATTCTTTACTTAGTTAATTTAGGGTTAAGAATAAAAAAATATCCAAAATTATATTCTAATAAACTAAAAAATAGAACAATGTTATTAATGTTTGAAAAGCCTTCTCTAAGAACAAGAATAAGTTTTGAAGTTGCCATGAATCAAATGGGTGGTAATGCAATTTATTATGATTTATTAGGCTCCCCATTAAGTAAAGGAAAAGAGACTATAGGAGACACAGCTAAAGTTATAGCAAGATATTGTAGCTTGTTAACTGCTAGAGTTTATGATCATAGAGAACTAGGAAGATTAGCTCATAATTCAAGTATTCCTGTAATAAATGCATTAAGTAATTCAACACACCCTTGTCAAGCTATTGGAGATTTAATAACAATAAAAGAAAAATTCAAAAAATTAAAAGGATTAACCTTAGCTTATTATGGTGACGGAGATGGAAATGTAACACATTCTTTAATGCATGCTTGTTCTAAAATTGGAATTAATATTCATATATTTTGTCCAAAAAAATTTATGCCAAAAGAAAAATTCATTAAAGAATCAAAAAGATTTGCTAAAAAACATAATTCAAAAGTTGTTGTAGAAAACACTCCAAGGAAAATTAAAACAGATATAGTTTATACAGATACTTGGATGAGTTATCATATTAAATCTAAAGAAAAAAGTAAAAGAATAAAAACTTTCAAAAAATATCAAGTAAACAAAAATATTTTAGGAAATGCTTTATTTATGCATTGTTTACCAGCTCAAAGAGATTATGAAGTTAGTTCTGAAGTTATAGACAGCAAAAAAAGCATTGTTTTTGACCAAGCTGAAAATAGATTGCATAGTGCTAAAGCCATTATATTATGGTGTTTAAAGTAGTAAACAAAACATTTAAATTAAACAATCCATTAAATAATAAAAAGAGGTATTATGAAAATCTATAAAAATTATATTAATGGGAAATGGATTGAATCTAGTTCTAAAAAAACATTTCAAAGTTTAGATCCAGCTACTAATCAATCGATAGGAAAATTTCAATTAGGTAATGAAAAAGATGTTGATTTAGCTATTGAATCAGCAAAAAATTCATTTAAAGAATGGTCTGACACTCCAGCTCCAAAAAGAGCAGAAGTTCTATACGAAGCTGTTAGATTATTAAAACAAAATAAACAAAGATTAGGAAGATTAGTAACTATAGAAATGGGTAAGGTCCTTAAAGAAGGTTTAGGTGATGTACAAGAAGCAATTGATATCTTTGAATATATGGCTGGAGAGGGTAGAAGATTATTTGGGCATACAACCCCAAGTGAATTAAAAAATAAATTTTGTATGACTGTTAGAAAACCAATAGGAGTTGTTTCATTAATAACTCCATGGAACTTTCCAACAGCAATTCCTGCTTGGAAATTAAGTCCTGCATTAATTTGTGGAAACACAATTGTATTCAAACCTAGTTCTGATACTCCTTTATGTGGAATTGAGATTATAAAGATTTTAGAAAAAGCAGGAGTACCAAAAGGAGTAGTTAATTTAATTACTGGACCTGGATCAACTGTAGGAAAAAGAATGATAAATCATCCGGATGTTAGAGGAATTTCATTTACAGGACATAGAGGGACAGGAGAATTCATTTTGAAGAATGCTGGAATTAAAAAAGTTGGATTAGAATTAGGTGGGAAAAATCCAATTGTAGTAATGGATGATGCTGATTTAGATTTAGTTAAAGAAGGGGTTATTTGGGGAGCATTTGGAACAACAGGACAAAGATGTACTGCAGCTTCTAGAGTTATAATACATAAAGATGTTAAAGAAGAATTTGAAGATTTATTATTAAGAGATGTAGAAAAATTAAGATTAGGACATGGATTAAAAAGCACAACTGATGTTGGACCTTTAATTAATAAAGGAGCAGTTGAAAAAACCCATAAATACACTTCAATAGGAAAAAGAGAAGGAAAATTATTAATTGGTGGAGATGTTGTTAAAGGACAAGGATTTTTTTACAAACCAACAATATTTACTGATGTTTCATCTAATGCCAGAATAGCCAAAGAAGAAATTTTTGGTCCTAGTTTAGCAATAGTTTCTGTAAATGATTTAAATGAGGCCATAAAAGTAGCTAATAATATTGAATATGGGTTATCCTCTTCAATTTACACAAACGATATTGCTAATGCTTTCAAGTTTATTGATAAAGTTGAATCTGGAATAAGTTATGTTAATTCTTCAACAATTGGAGCAGAAGTTCATTTGCCTTTCGGAGGAGTTAAAGGAACTGGAAATGGAACTAGAGAAGCAGGAATTGAAGGAATACATGAATTTTCAGAAACTAAAGCAATATACATTGATTATTCTGGAAAATTACAAAAAGCTCAGGGGATTGATTAAAATGCCAGATTATGCAACAGGACATCAAAGAAAATCAAAGAAAGAAAAGAAACTAAAAAGAAGACAAAGAGTATACAAAAAAGGTGGAAAATTCAGATCTACAAAAATAAAGGGATAACATGAAACCGAACGTTAAAAAACTACCAGGACTAAAATCTCAAAAAATACTAAGTAAACTAAATAAAATTAACTTAGGTGGCTCAATAACTTATCCTTTTGTTCATTCTCCTAAAGGGCAAGGTTGTTATTTTTATGATGTAGACAATAACTTATTTTTAGATTTTGCCTCTCAAATAGCTTCTAATCCATTAGGTTACAACCATCCAACCCTAAAAAAAATAATTCAAAAATACTCAAAAAGAGAACCAATTAAATATGCAGGACAAGATTTTATTGTTAAAGAACATCTAGATTTGTTAGAAGAATTGTTAACAATAACTCCAAGAACATTAAATTCAGCTTTTCTAATAAATTCTGGAGCTGAAGCTGTTGAAAATACAATTAAACTTTGTATGAGAAAAAGACCAAAAACTAAATTTGGAATCTCATTTAAAGGATCATTTCATGGAAGAACATTAGGAGCTTTATCTTTAACCCATTCAAAAGAAGTGTATAAAAAAAATTATTTACAAATTTCTAATAAAACTTTATCTTTTAATGAAGATGCATCTGATCAACTAAAAAAAATCATTAAAAAAAATGGATCAAGTTCCATAGGATTTGTGATTGTTGAAACAATACAAGGTGAAGGGGGGTATAATATAGCCTCTAAAAAAATGTTAAAAGATCTTAGAAAAACAACCAAACAATATAATATTCCATTAATCTCAGATGAAGTACAAGGTGGAATGGGAAGAACAGGAGAATGGTGGGCTATTAACAATTTTAATGTCATTCCTGATTTAATGAGTTCCGCTAAAGCTTTACAAGTTGGAGCATCAATAGCAAATAAAAAATTCACACCAGAAGCAGGAGCTATTTCCTCAACTTGGGGTGGAGGACATATTTTAGATTTGGCTTTAGGTTTAGAAACTATAAAAATAATAAAAAGAAAAAAATTATTAAATAATGTTAAAAAAACTGGTGATTACATGAAAAAAAGATTGAATGAAATTAATATAAAAAATCAAAGAGGAATTGGATTAATGCAAGCTTTTGATTTAGATAATAAAAAGATGAGAGACGATGTTCTTATTGAATGTTTAAAAAATGGATTAGTTTTATTAGGATGTGGTCATGAAGGAATAAGATTGATACCTCCATATATAACAACAAAAAAAGAAGTAGATCAAGCTATGGAAATTTTGGATTATTCAATAAAAAAATGTACAAAAAAACTTTTTAAACATAAAGGACTAATATGTGGTTATATGAATTGTGGAGACACCCCAACTTAAAATGGAATTGTTAAAAAGATTAGTTAATGCATTTGGACCTAGTGGAAATGAAAAAGCTGTAAGAGAGATAATTAAGAAAGAAATAAGACCCTATGTTGATAAGATGTGGGTGGATAGCTTTGGAAATTTAATAGCACATAAAAAAGGCAAAGGACAAAAAGTAATGTTTGCTGCCCATATGGACGAGATAGCATTAATGATAAAAAAAATTGAAGAAAATGGTTTTCTTAGAATCTCTCCAGTAGGAGGGATAGATCCATTAACCTTAGTAGGACAAAATGTTTTTTTATTTTCACCAACTGGGAAATTTATTTGTAATGGAGTAATATCCTTTCCAGAATTACATGAAGGAATGGATATAGAAAAACAACCTAGGATGGATGATCTTTATATTGACACAGGATTAAATAAAAAAGAAATTAAAAAAACAGGGATAGAAATTGGATGTTATGTTATCCCTAGTCATTCTTTCAAATATTTAGGGAATAAAAAATTATTTACTGGAAAGGCTTTAGATAATAGAATAGGATGTTATATCTTAACAGAAATTGCTAAGAAAATTAAAAAACCAAACTTAGATCTTTATTTAGTGTTTACAGTACAAGAAGAGATGGGATTATATGGAGCTAAAACTTCAGTATATCAAATAGATCCATCATGGGGAGTAGCAGTAGATGTAACAGATGCACATGACTCAGATATTAGGGGAGAATGTGTAATTGGTTCAGGAACTTACATAACAGTTAAAGATGCAGAATTATTAGCCAATCTAGAATTAGATGAGTGTTTAAAAAAATTAGCAAAGAAAAATAAGATCCCTTATAGACTAGAAGTTTCTGACTTTGGAACTACAGATGCAACTAGTATGATGCTATCAAGAAAAGGTATTCCTTCTACAGCCATATCTGTATCAATTAGAAATATTCATTCTACAATTGGAATAGCTCATATAGATGATGTGAATTATACTATAAAACTAATAACAGAACTTATAAAAAATCCTCCAAAGATTGGAGTTTAATAAAGATACAACACCTTTATATATAATTTCTATCAAAGAATAAATAAATGACTGATCCAAGGGTTAAAAAAGCGGCAGAAATATTAGTTAATCATTCTACTAAAGTAAAAAAAGGAGATTATGTTGTGATAAATGGAGAAGTAAGTGCAGCTCCTTTAATTTTAGAAGTCTACAAATTAGTATTAAAAAAAGGAGCATTTCCAATAAGCCATATTAGTCTTCCTGGAATGACTTATAATTATTTTAATCTAGCTTCAGAAGAACAATTAAAAAAATTCCCAGAATTAGCAATGGAAGAAACAAAAAAAGCAGATGTTTACATAGCTATTTTTGGTTCTAGTAATACAAGAGAGTTAACAAATATTAATCCTAAAAAAATATCAATTAGGCAAAAAGTATTAGAGCCTATAAAATATCAAAGATTAAAGAAAAGATGGGTTCTTTATGAATTTCCAACAGAATCTTTAGCTCAAGAAGCAGATATGTCTCTAGATGAATTTGAAGATTTTGTTTATGGGGCTACAAATTTAGATTGGAAAAAAGAAGCTAAAAAAATGCATAGAGCATTTAATATAATGAGTAAAGGTAAAGAAGTAAGAATAGTAGATGATGATACTGACTTAACATTTAGTATTAAAGGAAGAAAATTCATATTAGCAGATGGTTCTTATAACATGCCTGATGGTGAAATTTTCACAGCACCAGTAGAAAACTCAGCAAATGGGTACATTAGTTTTTCATTCCCCACAATATATGCAGGAAAAGAAGTTGATGGAATAAGTTTAGTTTTTAAAAATGGTAAAGTAATAAAAGCAACAGCTAAAAAAAATGAATCTTTACTAAAAACATTAATAGCAACCGATGAAGGTTCTAAAAGATTAGGTGAATTTGGTATAGGTTTAAACTATAATCTTAAAAAATATATAAAACAAATTTTATTTGATGAAAAAATTGGTGGAACAATACATCTAGCTCTTGGATCTGCTTATGAAGAATGTAATGGAATAAATAAATCAGCTTTGCATTGGGACATGATAAAAGATTTAAGAAAAAGTGGTAAAATTTATTTAGATGGAAAACTAGTTTCAAAGAAGGGTAAATTCTTATAGTTTAAACTTTCCTTTTCTCATTATTTCTTCATCATCTACAAAAATGCTAGGATTTTTAATAACTCCATCTAAATGTATTGGAACATTTACTTTACCACCATAAGTTTTATTGTTACCTAAAGCAAGATGACAAGTTCCTTTTATTTTTTCATCTTCTAAGATATCACCAGTTATTTTCGCTTTAGAATTAGTTCCAATTCCAAGTTCAGCAATATTATATGCATTTTTATTCTTAACAGAATTTAATAATTTTATTAGTTTATCAGAATTGTATCCAGTTATTCTTTTAGCAAATCCTTTTTTAACTTCAAATTTTAGATTAGAAACTTTGCCCAATCCAGCATGAGATCCATCAACGATATATACTCCATTAGAACTTTTTTCTAAAGGTGCAAAATCAACCTCTCCAGCAGGTAAATTTCCAAAATCTCCTTCTTCAGTAATAATTCCTTTATCTCCATGTATCAATCTTCCTTTAAATAAAAAAGATAAATCTGTTCCTAATTTTGTAGTTATATTCATTTCATTTCCATTTTTGATAACATCACGTAGATTATCAATCAATTTTGACATTTTATTATAATCTAGATTAATACATCTATTCATCATCTCTTTTGTAATACCTGGCATTGTAGCTACTCTAATTCCTTTTTTACAAGCATTGATTCTAGCATTAGTATGAGAAATAGAATGTGTAGTTGGAGCGATTATAACATCATAATTTAACATTTCTTTAGCTATTACTTTAGAAGGTTCTTCTCCATCTCGAACCCCAATTTCTTTTTCTAACAACTTAGAATACTTAGCAACTTCTGTAGATTCATCCAATATTATTTCTGCAATATCTAATTTTTTAGAATCAGTTAAAACTAAAACTCTTTCATTCTTTTCTATACCTAAACAAGTGTTTACAATAACTTTTGCAGCTTTATTTAGATTCATAATATTATTAACTCCTTACTTGATTTAGTTAATATTTCTATCTTATTTTTCTTTAACAAAATATTATCCTCAATTCTTATGCCATAATTTTTATTGTAAATTCCAGGTTCAATTGTGAAGATCATATTCTCTTTAAATATTTCTTTTGATAAATGATGTATACTAGGAGCTTCATGAATTCTCAGTCCAATACCATGTCCTAAAGAATGTATGAATCTTTTACCTAACATTCTCCTAATTACTTTATCTAATTCACTAACTGATTTGCCTATCTTAATTAAACTAATTGCCTTCAATTGGGCATTTAAAACTAAATTATAATCCTTTATCTCATTTTTAGATGGTTTTCCAATATACAAAGTTCTTGTTAGATCAGAACAATAATTTTCATAGATAAATCCAAAATCGATAACTAAAAATCCTTTTTTAATTTTATTTTTAGTTACACTACTATGTGCTATCCCACTATTTTTAGCATTAGCAACTATTGGATCAAAACTTATTTTCAATCCATAGTCTCTCATCAAAGAATGAATTTTATTTGCAACTTCTAACTCTGTCTTAAAATTAAAATTATTTATAATTTCTTTAAATATTTTATCTGTAATGTTACAGGCTTTTTTTGTGTATTCAATTTCTTTAGTTGTTTTTGTTAATCTTAATTCATCACATTTTTTCGAAATATCAACAAATCTTTTTACTTTTAAATATTTTTTAATTCTAGATTTAGAATTTAAAGTAACTCTTTCATAATTCAAACCAATTTTCTTAGCTTTTATTTTGTTTATATATTCAAAAGGATTAGACTTAGAGATAATATTCTTTACTTTAGCTTCTTTTTTAGCTCTTGGATACTCCATTTTTGAAGTAATTAAAACTATATTATTTTGTGTAATCAATAAAATGCCAGAATCAAATCCACTAAAATACAAAAAATTAAAATCTATTCTATCAGTAGGATTTGAAAAAAATAGAGTATAGTCTATCTCTTCTTTTTTCAAATAATTTTGAAATTCTTTTAGTTTCATCATCTTAGAAACTCTTATAAATTATATAAATTTTTGGGCTAATATGAAAAAAAAATTAAATAATGGATTAAGAATAATTTTCAAGAAAAAAAATAATAATTCAGTAACATTATCTGTTTTAGTTAAAACAGGATCTAATTATGAGAATAAAGGAGAGGAAGGGATCTCTCATTTTATAGAACATTTATTATTTGAAGGAACTAAAAAAAGGACATCTCAAGAAATTACAAATTCTATTGAAAGTTTAGGTGGAGATATGAATGCATTTACTTCACATGAAGCTACTGTTTACTTCATAACAATCCCAAAAAAACATTTTGATATAGCATTAGATATTTTATCAGATATGATTCAAAATCCAAAATTTGATTCAAAAATAATAGAAAAAGAAAGAAAAGTTATTTTAGAAGAGATTAATCTACATACAGATGATCCTAAAGTATATCAATGGATTTTATTTTTAAAAAATTTATATGAAAAACATCCTACAAGAAATCCAATTTATGGGGATGAAAAGTCAATGAAATCAATAAAAAGACAAGATATTTTAGAATATTATAACAAATATTACTGTCCTAACAATATGATAATAAGTATTGTAGGTAATATAAATAATCCATTAAAAAAAATAGAAAAATCATTTTCAAAATTTAAAAATAGAAAAATTCCTAAAAGAAATATTATAAAAGAACCCTCAAACAAAAATAAAATTACAAAAGAAATAAGAAAAATTTTACATTCTTATTTAGTTTTAGGTTATAAAGTAGGTAAAAGATTAGAAAAAGATTTCTATGCTTTAGAAGTAATCAGAGCAATTGTTGGAAGAGGGCAATCAGGAAAATTATTTGATGAAATAAGAACAAAAAGAGGGTTAGCATATTCAGTAGGAGTACATCATGATTCTTCAGTAGATTATGGATTTTTTGCAATCTATGTTGGAATGGATAAAAAAAATGTAAGTCTAGTCAAAAAAATAATCCTAAAAGAATTAAATAAAATAAAGAATATTGATTCTAAAGAACTAAAAGATGCAAAAACATATTTAGAGGGTAACTTTCTATTAGACATAGATGATAATAGAAAAGAATCAATTAGTTTAGTCGATTGGGAGATGATTAAAGATTCTAATTTAGTTTATGATTATCTAAAAAACATAAATAAAGTTACTCAAAAAGATGTTGTAAGAGTGGCTAAAAAATATTTTAATAACAGTTATACTTTAGTTACTATAGAATCTTAAGAGATTTTATCAATAATAATTTTTTTAACAACATCTGGCTTAGCTTGTCCTTTAGTTAATCTCATAACTTGTCCAACAATAAAATTCAATGATTTTTCTTCTCCTTTCTTATAATCTTCAACAGCTTTTTTATTTTTTTTAATAGCTTCTTCACAAATCTTATCTAATTCATCTTCTTTAGCAATAACTCTTAGTCCTTCTTTTTTAACAAATTCTTTAACATCAAAAGGTTTTTTTATTAATTTTTCTAAAATCTTTTTTGCATTTGCATCTGTTATTTGATTTTTTTCAACTAAATTTAGTAAATCAATCAAATGTTTTTCATCCATCTCTAAATCTTCTATACTCTTTTTATTATAATTTAAAACTCTCAATAATTCTCTTCTTAACCATCTAGCAGCTAGTATAGGATCTATCTCTTTAGACACTTTTTCAAATAACAAAGCTAATTTATGTTCTTGTGATAAAACTTCTGCATCTTTTTTATCTAATTTAAATTCTTTTAAATATCTCTTAATCTTCTCATGTGCTAACTCTGGAATTTCTTCTTTAGATTTATTTATTTTATCCTTATCAAACTCTACTTTCACTAAATCTCCTTCAAATATATATCCATAATCTATATCTTCTTCTTTTTGTCTTAATGAAAATGTTATTCCTTTATTAGAATCCCATGCCCTTGTTTCTTGTTCAATTTTTTTAGAATTCTTTTGTCTATCTACTTCATTTAATAAAGCAGTCTCAACTTCTTTAAATCCTGAAATGTTTTTTATTTCTACTTTAGTATATCCTTTTTCTTTAATTGAGATATTAGCATCTACTTTTATTGGATTTTTATTAGGATCATATATTCCTAAATAACTTATTACTGAAATTAATTTTCTTAAAAAATCTCTAGCTTCTTCAGGACTTTCTAAATCCGCTTCTGTAACAATCTCGCATAAAGGCATTCCTGCCCTATTATAATCAACTGAAACGTAACTAGATTTTTGCATTCCCCCTGGATGAACTAATGATCCAGGATCTTCTTCTAAGTGAATTCTCTTCAATTTTATTTCTTTATTTTCTAATTTTAACAATCCCTCTACACCTAAAGGAACATCATATTGGGTGATTTGAAAATTTTTGTTCATATCTGGATAAAAATAATTTTTTCTAGAAAAGAAAATTTCATTATTAACCTTAAAATTTAAAGCTAAAGACAATTTTAAAGCTTGATTTATAGCTTCATTATTCAACACTGGTTTGGATCCAGGATGACCCAAACAAGTAACACAAGTATGGGTATTTGGCTCAGAATCCTCTTTAGGTAGAGAACAACCACAAAATAATTTAGTTTTTAATTTGTTTAGAGGGACATGACACTCTAATCCTATTTTTATCATTTTATTGAATCTCATATGTAATTTATATCTTTTTTGATTAAAGAAAATGTATAGATTCTATTAAAGAAAAGCTTATAAGAACACATTTTAAATCATTAAAATGGGTTTTTTACAAAATTTGATTATAACAATAATAGTAATCATCGCTTTAATAGCGATATATAGCTTATTTAGTAAAAATCCAGAAAAATACTACAAACTAGCTTCAAAATCCCATAAAAAAGGTGAAAAATATCATTTATTAGGGGATTCAGAGTTGTCTAAGGAATATTATGAAGAATCAGAACATTATAGAAAGAAAGCTGAGGAATTGAAAAATGTGGTATAATGAACTAAACTTTGATTCTAATCCTTTTTCACTAAATAGATCTCTAGATTTAGTAGGATATGAAGATGCAATAGATGAAATGATCTATACATTAGAATCAGGAAATATGATATTTATAGAGGCTCCAGAGGGATTTGGAAAGACTTCTTTACTAAAAATCGCTATTGATAATTATAAAGGGGAAGGAAGAGTAGCATATATTGATTGTAATAGATTAGATGATCTTAATATTGAAAGAGTAATAATGAACAAGTATGGATTTATTAAAAAACTTTTCTCAAAAACTCCAAAAGATATGATAATTTTAATTGATAATATCAACAATCTTTCTAAGAAAAATTGTGAAAGGATGAAATATTTCTTTGATCAAAATTACATAAGATCTGTTGTATTTTCAGGTGTTGATTACAATTCCGTTTATTTTACCCCAAGTTTAAAAGAAAGAATAAGTAAAGTAGAAAAACTTCCAGAATTAAAAGATGAAGAAGCAATGGAGATAATAGAATCTAGAATAGGTAATAATGAATTACTTTCAAAAGAAATAGTAAAATCAATCTTTTCAATATCTGAAAAAAATCCAAAACAATTTATACAAAATTGTGAAAAGGCAGCTAAATATGCTGTTGAAAATTATAGTAGAGTTGTAAAACAAGAACATATAACTAAAATTTTTAATAAAAAAGAAGAAATAAAACAAGAATCTAATGAAAATAAAGAAAAATTAATTAAAATAAAACCAAAAAAAGAAACATATAAACAAAAAGTTGAGAAAGAGATAAAGAAAAAACAAAAAAAACAACCAAAAAAAACTAAAGAAACACCAAAAGAAGAAGAGAAAGAGATAATAACAAAAGAAGTGGATCTTGAAGTGATAGAAAACGAATTAGAAAAATCTAAACAAAACGTAGCGGAAAAATATTATTAAAATGGAAATTTGGTATGAAGAAGTAGGATTTAATAACAATCCATTCAGTATAAAACCAGCAGCATATCACAATGAATTGTATGGTTATGATGTAGTTAGTATGATCTCACAAGTTAATGATGGAAAAGTATTGTTTATAGAAGGAGAATATGGAAAAGGTAAAACAACAATACTAAAAAAAATAATAAAAGAATTTGGTGGGAAGAATAAATTAATTTATTATAGTTGTAATAGAACAGAAGATAATTTAGATATTCAAAAATTGGTGGATGAAAGACCTGGATTTTTTTCTAGAATATTCGGAAATGCTCCAAATGATATGATTTTATTGCTAGATGAAGTTCAAGATTTACTTGCAGAAGATTCTGATCAAATAGTTAAAAGTTATAAAAAATTCTTCAAATCAATAGTTTTAGTAAGCTCTGATTATAAAGAAATAAAGTTTAGTAATGGTTTAAAAGAGATTATAGGAGATAATGTAATAAGATTAGAAGAACTTTCAGATGAAGATAGTATAAAGATAATAAGAAAAAGAGTTGGAGACAGATTATTAACAGATGATCAAATTAAAAAAATAGCTAAAAAATCAGATAATAATCCTAGAAAATTATTAAAAAATTGTGAAAAAGTTAGTAGATATTCTATTAATCTTGGATATGATGCTATAAAGGATGAACATATAAAGAAGAACTTAGGAGAGTAATTTTTTATTAAGAATGGTACAGAGATATTATGCTAAGAATGAAATTAATTTTTCTGAAGAAGAAATAAGAAGAGCTAAAGAATTTTTAGGAGAACAAGGTTTTGATGTAGCTCAAGATAATAGTACTGCTTACACCAAAAATGGAAGAGCTTATAAAAGAAATACAAATATTGCCATTACATTCATGCCAAGTATTAGATCTAAGGGAAAAACCGAAATGGTAATGATCGAACATGCTGGATCACGAAATCCAAGTTATGAAGAAGAGATAATAGGGGGATTAGTGGAGATAATGGGACCTGAAAAAACATCAACAGGTGTAGGAGTTAATTGGGAAGAATTATAAAAACCAATATATCAAACATTTACTTTCTTTCCAACTTCTATCAATTTTTTCTCATCTAAATAATTTCCAATAAACATAGCTCCAATAGGCATCTTATTTTTACTATTTCCAACATTAACACTTAAATGAGGTAATCCAGCTAAATTAGGACCAACAGTTAACAAATCAATCATATAATTCTCAATGATACTTAACTTATCAACATCTTTAATTTTCGGAGCAACCATTGGAACAGTTGGACTCAATAAAACATCAAATTTCTTAAACGCTTTTTTATATTCTTCAATTATCATAGTTCTAATTTTCATTGCTTTCGTATAATAAGCTTCCCTATAACCAGCCATTCTTGCAAAAGTTCCAATCATTATTCTTCTTTTAACTTCTTTACCAAAATTATTACTTCTAACTTTAGTAAAATATTCATTATATACTTCATCTAACTCTTCATGAACACCATATCTCATTCCACAATATTTTGCTAAATTTGTACTAGCTTCAGAAGGGGCAATTAAAAAATAAGTTGGGATTCCATATTCAATTGAGATAGGTAAAGAAACATATTCGTATTTAATTCCCAATTCATTTATTTTTTCCAAAATTTTATCTTTAATTTCATCATCAACATTAAATGCTTCTTTTATAATTCCAATCTTTTTAACTTTAGAATCTTTATTCAAATCTTTATTTAATGAAGTACTATCATTTTCATCATATCCTTTCATAACATCCAATAATAAATCAACATCCTCAACATCTTTTGCTATCCCTCCAATTTTATCAAGGCTGTTAGCATAATCTATTAACCCATATCTAGAAACTAAACCATAAGTTGGACACAACCCAACAACACCACAAAAACTAGCAGGATTTACAATACTTCCACCAGTAGATTCAGAAACTGCTAAATGAGGATATTTTGATAACTTAGCAATTCCTCCTGCTCCTCCTGAACTTCCACCAGTTACTCTTTCTTTATCAATAGGATTTTTAGGGATTTTATAATCCAATCCCATATTAGTACTAAAACCACCAAAACCAAATTCATCTTGAGAAGTCTTTCCGATAATTATTCCACCTTCATCAATAATTTTTTGAATTGCTGTAGCATTAAATAATGGTTTGTAATCTTTTAAAATTCTACTTCCCGCAGTTGATTCTATATCTTTAACACAAATACAATCTTTAACAGAAATAGGGACACCCAATAATCTTCCTTTTTTATTTTTCTTAATTTTTTTAGCTTGTTCTAAAGCTAATTCATCACTTATTACATTAAAATAATTATATTCTTTATTTATTTTTTTAGCTTCATCCAAAACTTTTTTTGTATGTTCAACTACATCAATATTTCCAGATTTAACCTCTTTAACAAAATCTTTAACTTTCATACTACTCTAGGTCCTTTAAAATAACCATCTTTCTTATTTTTAGTATTCTTTAATGCTTGTTCTTGAGTCAAACAATCTTTAACTTTATCTTCTCTAAAAACATTCTTTAATTCAAAAGGTTGGAAACTAGGTTTAATATTTTTTACATTTAATTTATCTAATTTAGAAAAAGCATCTATAATCTCTTTAAATTCAGAAAGAAATTCATCTAATTCTTTTTTTGTTAATTCTAATCTAGCATTTTCAGCTACTTTTTTTATTAATTCTTTGTCAACTTTCATTTTAAATCATGGAATCTAAATCAAGAGGTTTCATAGGTATAAAAGTAACATGACTTCCCAAAGATTTTTCTACTTTATCTTTAAAACATAAACTATGAATTAAACCACTTCTTTCTACTCCTTTTTCTTGTGTAATAAGTCTATAATATAAAATAGGGGATAAAGTTCCAGTATTATTAATGGACCTATCACACTCACAACAAACTTTTCTTCCTTCAACTACTTCTTCTAAAACTTCTATTTCTACAGAATTATAAAAGTTCATTTTAAGGAATTAATCTATCTCTATCTCTTGGAAATAATGTTACTTCTCTTATATTATTAAATCCTAATATAGCCATAGTAAATCTTTCTAGTCCAATAGACCAACCACCATGTTTTGGTGCACCATATCTAAATGCACTAATGTAATATTCAAAGTTCTTAGGATTTAATTTTTTATCTTTTAGTTGTTTAGTTATAACATCAACTAAGTGAACTCTTTGTCCTCCAGAACTAATTTCTATTCCACCATAAATTGCATCAAAACCTCTACTAATTTTTTCATTTTTATTTAAAGATTTAGGCATGATATAAAATGGTTTTAATTTTAGGGGCCAATCATAGACAAAAATGATAGTATCTTTATATAATTCACATAACTTTTTTTCTCCATCTGGTGGAATATCATCTCCATTCTCAACTTTCAATCCGTTTTTTTGTAATATTTTTATTGTTTCATCATATGTTAAATAAATATCTTTTGGAATTTTTAATTTAACATCTAAAATTTCTAATTCTTTTTTAGATTTTTCAATAATATTCTTAACCATATACTGAACAGATTTAGATAATTGTTCCATAACAACAAATTCATCAGCAAAAGCCATTTCTATATCCATCTGTCTAGCTTCATTAATATGTCTTGTAGTATTGTGTTTTTCTGCTCTCCATACAGGAACAACCATAGTTACTTTTTCCAATCCTGTTATGCACATTTGTTTGTATAATTGTGGACTTTGAGCAAGATAAGCATCATTCTCAAAATATTTAACTTTAAACAATTCAGTTCCGCCTTCAGATGCTGAAGAAATTATACATGGAGTTTGAATTTCTACAAAACCATTTTCATAAAAATATCTTCTAAAATAATTTACAGCTTCTGATTGGATTTTAAAAATAGCTTGAGTTTTAATATTATGTAAATCTAAATGTCTAAAATCTAATCTTTTTGGTAGGGTTGTTTTAATATCCCCCTTATCTGTTATGGGGATTGGTAAAACTTCAGCTTTGTTTAATACTTCAAATTCTTTAATTAAAACTTCTACTCCATTAGGGGCTTGTTGACTTTTTTTTACTATTCCTTTAACTTCCAAAACAGATTCTTTTGATAATTTAGTTATTTCATTAAAGAACTTATCATCTTTTTTAGAAATTAATTGAATTATTCCAGAAGAATCTCTTAATAATAAAAATTTAATCTTACTTTGATCTCTTATCTCATGAACCCAACCATTTAACAAAACTTGTTTTCCATCTAAACTTTGTTTTATTTCATTAACATAAGTTCTATTCATTTTTTAGCTGTTAACACAACCTCATCTAATTTTTTTAGATTCCATTTTATAGAATCCATTTTTTTTCTTAATTCTCCATTTCTTAAGTTAAACATTAAAAATTCTCCATATAAATTATCAACTAAATTTCTTATTTCTATTGCTTTATCAACATTTTGGTTTATCACTTCATTCACTGCTTTTCTAACTAATTCTCCAATTAAATCGCACAAACCACACAAATAATCTTCTGTTTCTACTTCTAATTCTTTTCTTAAAGGAATTCTTTTATTTTTAATAAATTCAAAGTAACATAATGCTTCAACATATTCTTGTACTGCAACTTTATTTATATTAGAATTTAAATTAGATTTTGATAATCCATTCATATTTTTTTTAATGTCTAAAACTAATAAATCTGCTTTTTCTATCTCATTTCTATGTAAAGAATAAATTATTAATTTAGAAGATTTTATAATTTCTCTTGATTTTTGTATTATTTCTTCTCTATTATTCTCAAATTTTTCTAGATCTTGTCTTATGTCACTGAATTCTTTTTTATCTAGCATTAATAATACACCTAAACTAAATTATTAAATTAAACTAGAAAGCTAAGGCTATCTAGTGCCTCTTTAATTTTTATAGTAATCAAAAATTTATAAACTTATCTAATAAGTGTAACAGAATTTTTAAAAAATATATTTAGTTTTTGCTAAAATTATATAAATAAAGAATAAATTGTATTATTATGGCAAATCCAACATCCAGTTTATTTAAACTTGTTTTAGGTTTAGTGTTGATAATATTGCCTATTTATTTAGTTCTAGCAATGCCTGAATTAGCATCTTGGGGTGCAGCTGCTTTAGCTTTAATAAAAGGTGGAATTGTGCTATTTGTTGTGTTTATAGGGCTAATATTTCTATTATTAGGGTTTAGTGATTTGAAAGGATAGTTTTCATTATTAGTTAGTAGTTACAAATAGAAAGATTTATAAATGGTTAATTCTTAGGTTATTATATGAAAGAGAGAAAATCTTCTTTAGGAAAATGGATATTAGGTGCAGTATTAGCTACAGCAGTAGCAGCTGGTGTAGGGGTAGTTTCTGATATAAATTCAAATCATAGAATACATTTTGATGGTAATGGAAACATAAGATATAAAGATTTTAGGTGTAGACCTGTAAAACAACGTGCAATTGAATATCAAGGTGTTGATGCATTAGTAAATGCTGCCAATGATAATAAATTTGAGAGATCAAGATTACAAAGATTAAGACCATTAGCATATTTATTAGAAAATATTACCTCTAATACTAGTTACGATGAGTTATTTAGGTTAAATGGTGAAGTAAGAGCGACTATTAGATCATATAGTCCTATTGCTGGTAAAACTTACCCTGCTCCTAAATGTAAAGTTATAAGAAACTAGTTAATTTCTTTTGTTGTTTTAATTTTTTTAATAATACACTTTTGCTTAAAACATCATCAACTCTAAATTTTAACATTCTAAATATTAATTCTTTAGTTTTATCTAACAAATCTTGTTTACTATCAAATGTAAATGGCTCATTAATTAAAGATTTTCTTGAAGCCTCCCTAACAACCCACACTCCTAAACTAGCCCAGTATTCTGGAGTTTCAAATCTTATAACTAAAACAGATGCTTGTTTTTTTAATTCTTTTAACTTTTCTAAAATTCCAATTCTTGCAGCATAATATCCTCCAACTGTATTAGATGCATATTTTTTCCTTCCAAAAACATCTTCATAATCTGTTGCAATAGCTATCTCATCAGTTTGATTCCATGCACTCTTAGGAAGATACAATTCAAATAATTCATAACTAAAAACATCTGGAAATAATAAAATAAAATAATAATTTCCTAGATAATTTCCATAATATAATTGATAATCATCTATTGAACTATAATCTAAAATTTCATCTCTTAATGATTTTCCTAAAGTATCATCTGTTGCAGTTATACTCCAACGAGTTGGAACTAATTTTCTATTTTTCTTCAATCCTAGTGTCCCTATACTTAATAACTTCATTAAAAAATTCTCATCAAAATTATTTTTGTATAAATAGTCTATAGCCTCACTAGCTTTTAAGTCAGTATCAGAAACAACTTTATCAACTTTAGTATGAATTTTAGGATTTTCAGTTATAATAGCATTTTTTAATTCAGCTCTTGGACCCATTGGAGAATTAATGTTATCATAATCTAAATTAAATCTAATTTTTTTCTTCAATTCAACTTCTATATCTACTGGCTTGTGAGCCATTCCAATTTCTTGAGATAAATCTAAAAATCTATTTGAATTTCTAACATCAAGAACATTAGCTTTAAATCTCGAATTAATTAATCTGGCTCTTAAGTTTAATATTTCTTTAATACTAAAATCATTTTTAGACCAATATTTTTGAGAATCAAACATCCAAGAATTATCTACTTTTTCTGGAGGACTTAAAATTCCAACATTTAATTTGGGATAAGTTTTAGATCCAACAAATATTGAAGGTGGGGAATTTCCAGAAAATTCTTCCATTAAAACATTTTTGAACAAAGAATTATATTTAATTTCTTTAGGATCAAACTTTCTAAACATATAGTGTATATGATTTATAGATTTTTAAATATTGTTGGGCTCATAGAAAATCTTTTAAATATATTTATTATATAATTGGTATGGCAAAAGACAAGAAATATGTAAAGGTAGTGCAAAAAAAACTAATTGATGATTATAATGAGTTAAACTTAGAGGATCTAGAGTTAGAAGAAGGATTATACGTAGCCTCTTAAGATGATTTCTTTTATTGAAATTAAAGATTTAATTATTGTTACATTTGCTATAGGCTATATCTTTTCTGGATTTGTAAGACTTCCAGGATTGATAACTAACTATGAAAAAATAAAAAATTCTATTTATGTTGCTGCTCCTGCAGTTATTCTTCATGAATTAATGCATAAATTTGTAGCTATATCTTTTGGTTTAGAAGCTATATTCAAAGCATATTATCCAGGATTGGCTCTTGGAGTAATTTTAAAGTTAGTTAATTCTCCTTTGTTAATTTTAGCTCCAGGTTTTGTAACAATCCCTTCTTCAACTTCCACTTCAATAAGTGCAGTAGTTGCTTTTGCTGGTCCTTTTACTAATTTATTACTATGGATAGCAGCTTATTTTTTATTAAAAATGAAAAATTTATCTCAAAAACAAGTTTTATTTTTGGCTTTAACTAAAAAAATTAACTTAATATTATTTATATTTAATATGATTCCTTTTGGACCTTTAGATGGAGCTAAAGTTTTGAATGGAATTGTTTCTTTATTTTAATTAAGGGCAAGATCTAACTACCCCATTGCCGTCTCTAAAGTTTCCATTACATATTTTAGTAGAATCTACAAATCCGTCTTTATCATCATCACAACCATTATCTACTCCATTGCTACAATCATCATCTATATTATCACATATTTCTGAAATTGAAGGATTTATATTTCCATTAGAATCATCACAATCCCCCTTATTTGGAGGTCCAAATTGCGAACAAGATCTAACTACATTATTACCATCTTTAAAATTTC